>CAUUBQ010000030.1:0-104459 GCA_963543405.1 uncultured Cupriavidus sp. | reverse complement strand
CAATATCAACCAGAGCGTGCAGCAGCTTCAGCAAGTGAATGTTGCCGCGTTCAACGACAACAAGATCGTTGGCGTCGACCTGGGCAAGGTCGCGCTCAACATCAAGCCGACGCAATGGGGCGGCAACCTGGCAGCGGTTTGAACTACGCAGCCACGCGCGGTTGCACCGCGCTGGCTATGAACTACGCCGACACTCATACGCCGAACGATACCCGAGAGAAGATCGAGGACAGGTGCATCTTGAAACCGCGTCCAAGTAGCGCGATTTCCAACGACGATGTGGGATCCTGGCGGAAAGTCAGGTCTCTCCCTGGTGAGAAGCAGCACACAAGCGGCGGGCGGCGCGTCTTATTAAGCCCCCCACCGGGCTTACGCTTACGTCTGCATTGGCGTTATTCGCCAGACATGGTGGAACACAGGCGCTTGATGGCTCCCGAACCCTGGTCTGCGCCCTATAGTCCAAAACGCACACAATAAATGGGTGGCAAATGCGCTGACACTAAATGCCAGCTTTCACCACCGTCTTCGGAGGTCCATAGCGCGCCGGTGGTCGATCCCATCGCCAGTCGCACGCCGGAGTTATCTACGGCGAGGCCGTGCCGATACACCAGGTCATACGCAGGTGCGGGCGGCAACCCAATCAACGAACGCTCGAACGTACGTCCGCCGTCGCGGGTACGCGTGACGACGAGTTGGCCATCTACGGGGATCCGGCAATCGTCCTTCACGGCGGGCACGAACCACGCGGTATCCGGCTCGTGCGGATGCACGGCAACCGCGAAGCCAAAGCTTGATGGTTGCGCTTCAATCCGCTGCCAGTGCACCGCGCCGTCGGTTGAGCGGAAGATTGCGCAATGATGTTGCGTCCACAACACATCCGGGCTACTCATGCATTGTACGACGCGGTGCGGGTCTTGCACGTTGGGATCGCAACGCCGATCCGGCGGCATATAGTCGGCCTCCATGCCGTCGGCAGTCACCCGCCAACTTGAACCTCCGTCAGTGGTTTGCCAAACGCCGCCGCACGATACGCCGATTGTCACGTGTCGGCTGTCGCGCGGGTCGACCATCACGGAATGGATGCCCGGCGCGTCGTAGCCGCCCCCAAACCATTCGCGACGCTCGGGACGATCCCACAGCGTACGGTTCAACACCCACGTGTCGCCACCATCGTCGGAACGGAAGAGCCCGCCAGGAATCGTGCCGGCCCACAAGACGCCTGGCTCATCCCAGCCGCCTGTTTCTAGCGACCAGATTTGCTGAAGCGTCCAAGGTGGCGACGGTGTACCGGGCGCGGCCGCCTTGCCCGCAGTCGCGTTAGCGCCATCACCGCTACACGTCTCGTCGGTTGGCTGCGGTGGGTAGACGGGGGCCGCGCACTCCTCCCAATCCTCCATGCCCGCGCGCCGGCGATGCATCTTTACACCGAAGTGGCCAAGATTGAGCGCGACATACAGCGATCCATCGCGCGGATCAGGGAGCACCATGCTTACAGGCTCGCCTATAAAGCTCGGCTCGCTGAGAGTCCAACTGCCCTCGCCATCCGACTGCAGAACGAACAATCCCTTGCGAGTTGCAACAAGCAATTGATCGCTCATTTTCACTGTCTCCTCGTATACGGCCGGAATTCCCTCATCCGCCCGATAGCGCCTGAATGACGTATACCTTGCTTTGTCCGCCTAGAGCATCCGAGAGATGTTGTCGGTCACGCACTCTTTGGCCGTCGACAAATACCGCAAGATGCCTTCGCAGCGAGCCCTGATCGTCAAGGATGTAGCCGCGCAGTTGAGGTTGCACCGCGAAGACGGCGTCGAGCGCTTCGCCAAGCGTACGCGCGTTGATCTCCCGCTCGGGTGTTGCAATATGTCGCTGAATCGAAGCGGCGAAAAAGATGTGCGCCATGAAGGGTGTCCGCGCGGGGACGGCCATATCCGTCGATTTTGTAGTGTAGGCGATCAGGCATGTGCTTCGACACATCACGATGCATCAGCTGATCGGCGGCACGATAGTAGAAGAAGACAGATGGCGAGACATCAAGATATCCAGGAGCCGAGACTCATCGCGCGTCGCCCCCTTTCCATCCAACCCCCATTGCCGCCCCGAATTGCAGGCCGCTGTCGGCCCAGGTTTCGACAAGGCATACCAGGATTGGAATGGCTTGTCTCATAATTGTCCGGCGCCACTCGGACCCAAAATTTCTGCTTGAATGAGCCCCAGCCGTGGACTGAGGCGCATGACGGTGTATTTCAGGGTGAGGCCGGTGTGATAGGCCAGCCGCTGGAACACCTTGCGCAGGATGTTGAAGGCCGCGTTGACATCCGCGTGTACCCTAGCCAGGCGTCCGGTCTGATGGGCGTTGACAAACGTGTTTCGTTTGTCCTTCAGACGCTTCCCCATCGGCGCGTGGGCCGCCGGGGTCTGCTCGGGATCGACTTGCGTCGTCGCTGATGTCTCTGCTGCTGCCTTCGACTGCTTCTTGCCGCTGTGCTTGCGCAGCGGCTCGTTGTTCACGAAACTCGTCTTGCTTGTGTACGACTCCTCGGTGGTAACGACGACGATTCCCTGCTGTTCCGCCTTGTAGCGGATCAGTTCAATCAGCCGGGCGTGCGGGATAGTGTGGAAGCGCCGATTCTGGACGGTGTCCATCTCGCCGCCATCCTTCCATCCCTTGTTTTGCCCAATGACGATGACGTGCACGCCACGACTTGCGCAGTTTCGCACGAGGTTGTGGCTCAGCTTATGCAGAAAGTCATTGAGCCATTGCGCCCGCCGATGCTGGGCCTCCAGATAGGCCGGGTCTGCATACAGCGCCTTCATGCCCTTGCGCAGCGTCATCTGGTCACCGCGCGACAGCTTCTCGCCGCGCGTCTTCGCCTCATCCATCCGTGCCTGCAGCGTGCGAAGTTCCGGCGTCATCAACGTCGATTTGAGGCGATCGATTCGTGCATCATGCTTACGCATGACGACCTCGAATCGGCCCGAACTCACGACGTGGGCCTGGCTGCCGGTCGTGTAGGAGACCGTCGCCACGTTATTTACGCCGAAGTCGACCCCGGCAGCCGGAACATTTTCCCGGCCCGATAGGGCCTTCACGCAGACCTCGTTGCGCCTGGATGTCGTCAACGCCTTACCTTTTGCGTTGGCCAATTGCGGGGCCAGCTCGCGTTCGAGCGTGGCCAGTGGCGAGTTCGGGTCCAGCTCGCGCGGCACACGCACCACCGCCTCGAATTTGACACCTCGTCCAGTTGGCACGATGCGCAGGTGCTGTGGCGCTCCCGAGCGGAAGCCGCGTCGAGTGATCGCCCGGTCGATGACTTCCAGAATCGGATAGGCGTTCCACGCAACCATTTCTTCGGCGGTGAGCGAGAGCGTCTCCGCCATATCGACCGGGATCACCTTGTCACCCAACCCAATGAGGGTGCGGCCGATCTGGGCGAGTGGGATCTCCAGGACGTAGCGGCTGTCGCGCGCCAAATACGACGGCGGGCGGGGCTTGCCAGTGAAACCAGCGCCGCCCGCAGTGTATTTTTCGAGAGAGCTGAAGTATCCGGCCCACGCGGCCTTGTACCGACGCAGCACCTGCTGGGCCGCCGCGGCCGGTATGCGCCCATAGACCGCGGAGCCATCCATGCCAGGCCACGTGCGCAGGACGTTGTCCAGGACGGTGATATCGAGTAGTGAGCCTAGCGGGCTGACGGCAAACGACTCCAACCGAGCCACGAGCCGAATGTCAGACATCTTCCCGTCCGGGGCGGTCGCCGCGACTTCCGCCTCATGTTTGTCGTGCCGCGCTGCGTTGATGCGGTCAATCGCGGCATTGAAGCGCTTGATCGCCACCCGCTGATGCTCGTGCAACTCGTCCTTGAGCCGATATCCACCATCGACTTTGTCGTAGGCGGTGTTTACGTTGTTGACGGCGAAGTGGGCGGTATTGTAGAGGTTCTTGCACTGCAAGGTGATCGCCAGACAAACGGCATTCAATGCCACGCCGGGCTTATCGAGGACGAGCGCGCGCTGAACGTAAGCCTGGGTCGGCTTCTCGTCAACGGGGGGTTGGTCGCTCTCGTTCATGGGGTCAGGCTCAATTCGATAGTGTCCCGATTGTATCCACGTAGGCATCTCACGCAACTATTTGAGCGCATCACGGGCTACCGCTTAACCCAGATCGAGGTTGTGATTCGGCGGATCGCATCTCGGGTACGCGGACGGGGAAGGCCGACAAAGTACAATCTTCGCACCCAGATCATCGCGGCACTCCTGAAGTTGAGACTCAATCGTCCTGTGCGGGCGATTGCGGCGCTCACAGGCATGCCGGTTGCCACGACGGCACGAGCGATTCACCGCGTTGTTAGCCGACTCGCAGACTCCGGGCTCGGGCAGCGCTCGACTCAGATGCTGATCGTTGATACCACCAGCGTTCGGATCGGCTCGTCCGATCTCAAGGCGTACTCGGGACACAAACATCACCGATGTGCCAAGGTACAAGTGGTCGCGACCGCGAATGGTTCAATCGTGGATGTCAGCGATAGCTACCCTGGCTCGGTGCATGACAAACGAATCTGGGACGCGGAGGCGCTGCGGCTGCCCCTCAACGACGCGGTTGTCTTGGGCCATAAGGCGTACGCCGGAGGCCATGGGGAGGGTGTCACACTCTTCCGACCGACAAAGCGCAACGAGTCGGACTACCGCGACGACAAGTACGCAGCCAAACAGCGTAATCGCCAGATCTCGCGGATACGGCTTCGGATCGAGCATGTGTTTGCCCGTCTGAAATGCTGGCGGGTGATTGCCGGCCTCTTCCCCTATCACTGGTCGAAGCTAGGGGTGATAGTGAAGGCACTGGCCGTGCTTCATAACCTCGCGCGGGATTATGAGACAGCCTTCATATATCGGGCAAAAAAAACCACGTCGCGAAGGACGTGGCGTAACGTTCTAGGTACCTTTTGATTGCTCAAAATCAATACATAAAACGGGGTATCTCGGGATGATAGCGTTGATAGTCAAGCGCTCGACCTGAGTCCCGCGCCGCGATGATGCGCTGCCCTGCGCCGCTTCCGCGCGGGATACCAGCGTATAGCCGATGCCGACTTACCAGCGGTAGCGCAGGCCGAGCTTGGCGCCAATTGCATTGCTGTCGCCGAAGTTCTCCACGCTGGTACGCGCCAGCAGTTCGCCATAGACCGTGTAGCGGTCATCGTCCCAGTTCAGCGACGCGCCCACGCCAAGGCCGGCCCACAGCGCCTGTTCCTTGCTGACTACGCTGATATCCGCGACACGTGCCGACGTGCCGTGCAGGACGTCGTAGTACAGGTTGGTGATACCGTACACATGCGAGCGGCGGGTCTTGCCGTTGCCGGCCGTCCACTTGGTCTCGTGATCCAGCGACACACCGAGGCGCGAGATCAGGCTGTTGCCGTTGTCACGCGACACATTGGCGCCGTACTGGTCCGTGAACGCGTCGAAGCGCACCTGCGACCAGGCAAGCTGGGCCTGCGGCGTGATCGACCAGTTGTCGCCCAGCGGAAGTTGGTGGCCAGCTTCCACACTGGTGGCCACGCCGCTGCCACGATTGCCGTTCGCCAGCTTGGCCGACAGCGTCGACGAGCGGATGTCGGTGTCATACCAGGTCACTGTGGCGCGCGCATCGACGTACGAGCCATTATTGCCGTACCAGGTAGCCGTTCCGCCGAAGCCGTAGCCGGTGGCATCGATCGAACCGTTGCCAAACATCGACGACACATTGGAGTTGGCAATGCCGTAATGGAAGGTCGGACCTACCACCAGCGTGCCAGCCTGGTTTTCGACGACCGGCGCGTCAACGCCGCCCTCGAACTTCCACATGCGGACGTTGTAGCTGGCGCCGGTCGTGCTCGTGGACGGATCGATGTGGGTGTTCGAGCCCTCCACACGCGCCCAGGCACCGCGACCGATGATCGGCTTGCCCGCATCCTGCTCGGCCTGCACGGAAGCGTTGGGCGACCACGAACGGTTGCCTACGCGCTGCTGCAGCGTGCCCAGTTCGTTGAACCTTTGCAGCACACTCGAATAGGCCTCGTACAGCGGCACGGTCGGTGCCAGCAGCGGACCGGAGGCGGCGGCCGCTGCCGTGCCCACTGAAGCCGGGTCGAGCAGCGTCGAACGGAGGTACCAATCGCCATCGGTCGACGTCGACACGCCATTCTTGTACAGCCGATACGCGTACGCGCCACCGACCACCGCCTGCTGGCCCTGGAACGTGTAGTCGCCGGCCAGCGTGAAGGCGCCATTCGACGCGCCCTGCACGTCGATGACCTTGATGCCCTCCGAAGTCAGTGCTCCGGTGCCGCCAACGTTGACCACGCGGATCTGGCTTGTGCCCGAGGTGCCGCCCGCCACCACCAGACGCCCGGTGGCCGATGCGTCATCGCCAAGTACGGTGTTCACGCGCACCGTGCCGCCGTTGCCGACATAGTTGCCGGCAACGGTCAGTACTCCCGAACCGCCGCCCGGGGTGACCGTACCGGTGTTGGTGACATCGCCGAAAATCGTACCGGTGCCCGACAGCGTACCGGCGGCGTTCACGGTCACGGGGCTCGTGATCGAACCATCGATAGCCAGCGTGCCAAGATTGACGGTGGTCGGGCCGGTGTAGGTCTGGGCTGCCGTCAGCACCGTGGTGCCGGTGCCGTTCTGCGTTACGCCGCCTGCGCCCGAGACAATGTTGCCGTAGGTATAGGTGTCCGAGCGGTTGAACGCCAGCGTGGCGCCGCTGTTGACCACGACATTGCTGGCAAGGCTACCGCTGGTGCCGCCGTTGCCAATCTGCAGCGTGCCCTGGTCGACCGTCCACGGCGTGCTGACCGTGCCCGTGCCGATCAGCGCCCAGGTGCTGGTGCCGGTCTTGGTGAAGCTGTCAAAGTAGCGGTACTGTGCGGTGTCGCCAATCGTCGAGATGTCGAACACAGCGCTCGTGTCACCGCCGAGGCGGAAAGCGTCGTTCGTACCGAGCGCGCTAGCCACAACGTCGCCCACGATGTTTGTACCCGCGCGAAGCTCCAGCATGGAGCTGCTGCTGGCGCCCGAACCGAACTGAATTGCGATGGAAGAGCTCTCGCCAGCCCTAACCGTACCGGAATTCACCAAGGTGATCGTATTCAAGGTAGACGACGTGAATATCGCCGCAGCTCCCTTCCCCCCCTCCAATAGACCGGTGTTTTCGAGCGAGAAGGTGCCGGTATTCGCGAGCCGTACGGCATTGCCACCGCTCGACCCACCGTTCAAGTCAGCCCCCCCTCGAATCGTACCTTGGTTCACGAGGGTAGTTGGGGAAAGCGCATTACCGAAGCTGACGCCTGCTCCCCCGGTGCCTCCAGTGGCATCGCCGCCGACGATCGTGCCTGACGCAGCGTTGACGACACTCCCACCGCTAGCGACGCTAACACCTGCACCAGCGGTACCGGTTGTTGCACCACCCCCCTTGATAGATCCGTTATTGGTGAGCGTAACGGAACCGCTCAAAACAAAGCCCACGCCGCCGGTACCGATGCCGGTCTGGGTACCGCCAGTCACCGAGCCATTATTGATGGCCACGCCGTTGGCTTGGGCCTGTCCGGTACCTACGGTCGTACCGCTCAGACCCACAAACGTCCCGTTATAGGTCCTGGTGCCTGTGGAAGACCCTGTGAATCCGCCTGCGGTCGGATTTCTGGTCAACACATAGCCTTGTGTATCCAGAATGAGTGGCTTGGTGAGCGAAGGAATCGTCGTCGAAAGCGTGAGCGCGAAGCTCGCGCCCAAGCGGATCGTGGCCGTGGGATCGCCGTCAGCATTGGCGGCCGTGATGGCTGCGCGAAACTCAGTTTCGTTAGTCACCAGGTACTCCGCAGCCGACGCGCCAACTGGAAATAGCAGCGCGACAGCGAGAGTGATAGAGGACGCTTGCGGAGCGCGAGCGCCAGCCCGCAGCATTCCACGACAAAAATGGGTCTTCATTGAACTGCCCCGTTCGAAGTTAAATGTATTATTTTTGGTACAAATTAAAGCGGGGCAGATGTTAGATCACGTGAGCAGGTTATGTAAGGCTGATATAGCCTCGCGTGGCGGTAGGGCTACGAAGCACTTTTCCCCGTTGCAAGTAGGGAGAAATCTATATTAGAAGTGACACTCTAAAGGAACATCCTTTCCGTTAGCACACCGCAGGACTAGGACGTGGCGCTTTCATTTTGCGCCCCGAGGTTTTCGACGACCCCACCGGCGATGAATCGACGTCTTTCGACCGTAACTGGATTGATTGGATCGTGCGCTGCTGGCCATGGCACTGTTTCCGGGTCGAATGCCCCAGGGAAAACGCCGGATGCGGCGACGACGTCCGCAACGCGAGCCGACTCTGCGAGTGACTGCCACTTGAAGCTCAGTCTTTCCGCAATAGTGGCCGCCAACTTAAATCGCCAGGTCCAAATATTCGCCGTTCCAACGGGCAGTAGCGACCGCAGAAATCAGCAAGGAAACGAAGTGTTCGAAGCTGTTTGCTATGACGCGCTTCGTATCCTCATCCCGACCGAACGTGATTACCTGTCCGATAGTTCCATTCGTATCAGGGTCGTAGTCAAGCCCCACGTGGTTACCGCCGTCCGTCGTCAGAGGTATGGAATCTCCGGGGGTTAGCCCAGAGAGGAAGTCAATGTTTAGCAGCGTGATGAACTCCGGCTGCTCAAGATAGTAATTCCACCACGAACCGAATACCGCACAAGGTGATGACGGCGAGGCGATCTATTTCAGGATTGCTGAGGAGCGCTCAACGGAGAACTCCCGGACCGTTTCACCGAAAACGAATTGATGCGCCGGTATGGCATCACACGCGCCCAGTTGGGCGCGATCCTACGCCGCATGCTTCGTTGCGTCGGTAAGCCAACCCATGTTTCGCATCCGAAACCATGACGAGTTCATGAGTAGCGTCGTCCACAGTAGAGCTGTAGAGCCCGCTAGATTTTGTCGGGCGAAGCGGTCATCAAACGACCCTATCCACGCGGCACCTAGGGAGCAGCCCGTCGGTGCGGGGTGAAGGCCGCATGAAACTCAACCTCGGTAACAAAGTACCCATCATGAACAAGACCATCATGGCTATCCTCGCAACCGGCATCCTTACCGCTGCGCTCTTTGTCCATGATGAATGGCTTGTCACGGCGACATGAAAGTTTTCGACATTGTCGCCACAAACTTGCGGGTCAGTTTGTAAGTGGGTACTGTCTACATGAGCTCTTTCGCTTGCCCCCTCCTGATGCGTGCGGTCGGCTTCGCTAAAAGGTTCGCAAGTGAACCGGGCGGACTAGATCCTATGAGGCTGGGAGAGGGGCTGCGCTCACAGTTGGTTAACGGTCGTTCATCCCCAATTCGTCCCCGGAGTCGAGAAAGGCTGAACCGTGCAAAAGCCCGTTGTAGTACTTCTTGTCGACGACAATGAATGCATCCGCGAGGCACTCGGCCGTCTCCTTGGAGCACGTGGTGTCCCAACGCAGCCCTTTGCGTCCGGTGAAGAATGTCTTGATGCAGTTCAGAGAAATCGAGGCCCGGCTTGCGTAATTGCGGATCTCCGGCTTCCTGGCATGAGCGGCTCGGAATTGCAGACGGCGCTCCCCGGTCGCTATCCGTTCATCATGCTGACAGGTCATGCCGACGTCGCTACAGCCGTCGCAACTATGCAGGCTGGGGCGCTGGACTTCCTTGAAAAGCCGATAAAGGAAGACCGGCTACTCTCAGCAGTCGGCAAGGCGCTGGTCTCGGCGCAGCAACTGCATGAGCAAGCCCTGACGCATGCGGACCTTCAAATGAGGATCGATCGTCTAACGCCCAGGGAAAAAGAGGTCATGAGCCTCGTGACCACGGGGATGAAAAACAAGGAGATTGCACGAATACTCGGTATCGTCGAAAAAACCATCAAGGTCCACAGCGCCCACGTCATGCAGAAGATGGGGTTAAGATCCCTCGCCGATATGGTTCGATGTGCAGACAGCCTAGGTATCACCGCACCTGCAGACGCCTTGCCTAAGACGACAATGAGCCAAGCGCAAACGATGCAACCGATCGCCGAATGAACGTGGCGGTGCCGTGTAAACACGTTGCACAAATACCGATGGCCGCTCATCTGACCTTCTTGTCCGTTCGCCCCCGTCGTACCGCCGGCAATGAAGCGGCGGTAATGCGCCGATGGCCCCAGGAAACCCGTGCGCGCAGAGGCGGAGCGTCGGGACTCTGTTCTCGACACTTCGTGGCGAACAAGAACTTCCAAAAAAAGCTGGTGCTGGACGCTCAGGCAAGTGCACGACGGGCTGAGGGCCATCGACCACCAGCCGCAACGCACCGATGCCTTTGAGATCCGCATGGTTACTGATTCGCCAAAAGATCATTAGGCAAAGTACACTTCGTCGAGCTCCACCGACTGTTCCTCAACGAGATGAGCGCCCTGCTCCGTTCCGGCCAAGGACTGGGGAGGGACGCCGCCCAACTCCACCGCCAAGCGTCTTGCGATGCGGCGGCGGGAGAGTTCATCACTACAGCCCGTTATTATGCTGTTGTCACGCCGGCGTCGTATTGCCAGGGCAAGAATTTTTTATAGGAAATGATCGTGGCGCCAGCTGAGCGCAAACGAATTGAAGCGCATGAGTACAAAACAGATTGCAGCGTTGCCGGCTGGCCGGTATTGGGCCATTCCACATGCCCCCTTCCCGCTCGACGGCCCGAACGGTTACGATGAAGTATTCCCGGGTGCAGAATGCATCAGCGACGGAAACTGGGTTATCTTTGTGCGCGAAGGTGAAGAAGTCTGGGCATGCAACGCGACCTACGCCGCCGCCCATTTCGAGTGTAAACCGCTCTCCTCATCATTTGGATTGCCAAACACTTAAAGGCCAGGCGCGTTTCTCACGGCCGTGTGAGGTCTATATGCCCCTTGCATCCTCTCCAAGCGCAACGGCCGTGACTATGAGTCCTTTTTCAGAAGCATCGGCAGCGATAACACAACGGGGACGCGCGGATGCCATTCTATGGAGCCGATCCGCTATGGGTCGCCAAGGGATCTCATTTGTATGGCTCGAAGCAGCCAGGATGTTATTCACCCAGTCAACCAGATGAAATATCTGCGAAATCTGTCAGATACAAAGATGCAGAGGGTCATGCCTGGAATGGCGCGGGAACCGTACCTGAATGGCTACAGCGTGCGGTCAACGCTGGGCAATCCATAGAACATTTCAGGATTTCCTGAGCAGATGCTTCCGTTGTTTCCTAGTTCGTCGAAATACTTCGCTTTCTCATTTAGTGGTTTGTGATATAGGATGATGTCATCGAACCATTTTTGAAGGAGCTGCGATGGCAACATACAAGCAATTGATGGCCGAGAAACTTGCACTGGAAGCCAAGTTGGTGGAAGTTCGAGCCGCCGAGGTTTCCGGAGTGATTGAAAAAATTCAGGGTTTGATGGCGGACTACGGATTGACCGTTGATGATATTTCGGCGAAACGCCGTCGCGGGCGTCCTGCCAAAGCTGCTGGAGCCGCTGTCACTGAAAAGGCCGCACTGCCACCAAAGTATTTGGACCCCAAAACTGGTAAAACCTGGTCGGGTCGCGGACGTGCACCCGCTTGGCTAGGCAAAAACCCGAAGCGATTTTTGATTGAGAAAGAGACAGCGTAATCGTACGCATACCCAACCCGCGACGAGGCGATGAGCGGCTGACGGTCGGTTTTTTCGCTGAGATGAGTCAATGGGTGGAAAAATCTGAACATCTGCGAGCGCATTCCCCCTTCTAGTCCGGCCGGTTCGCTTTCGAACTTAGAGGCGAAGCCGACCGGATCAGGAGGGGAGCAAACGAACGGCTTGGTTTTTTTGGCCGCCGACTTCCGCGCATGCTCCTTAGTTCCTTGCCCGTCCACGTACGCCGGCACGGTTTCCAGCGCGCACCGCCGACGCTCCCGACATAGTATTCGTGGCTCTAAAGCCATGGCTTTCGGTAGAACGGCGCCAGGCGCGTCCGCAGAATGGCTTTTACGCTCGCAGGTGCGACCACGCCAAATCTATGATGCTGCCTGGAGCGACGCCGAAAAAAACCCGCGTTCCGGGGAAGCGTAGCGCGGGCGGTAGCACTGCATCAGTGCATACTACAGCGCAACTCAGTTTGACTTATTTCAGATACAAGCTGCGTTTTCCTGTCAGTTCGAACGTATGAGGACCTGTCCCATCGCGAATCCGTCCGGCGGAAGCATGCAAGAAGCGCCTCGGCATCATCGAAATCGGGCTGCGCCCAGCAACGCCTTGTACATTTGATCGGAGCGCGGATGGTGTTGGCTGACGGTGCTAGGCATCGCCAATCCATCAGAAGACTGTCGAAAAGGCACCCGGGTCATCCGACACGACCACAAAGAAAAAAGGCGCGGCAATCGCGGCGCCAATCGAGATCGGCAAACGAACGCCTTGCGTATCGCGGTGAACACCCCCCCCGCACAGATCCCAGCGCGCCCATTTAGCACTTCAACTACCGCGCGCTGGACGATTTTGTCTTCCAGTGCGGCAATCCCCAGTGGGCGCTGCTTGCCATCCGGCTTGGGTATGTACTGCCGCCGAACGGGCAGTGTCCGATACGCTCCGCTGAATACTTGCGTGTGCAGACGCTGAAGATACTCAAGTCCCCCTCGTAGTACCGCCACGTCGTGCCATCCACGCCGGGTGCCGCGTTGCGTTTGAGCGCATAAAACGACTCCCGAACTCGGGGCCGATGTGGTTCGCTATTCCTTCATCGTAGTGGACTTTCACCGGCTCCTCCTTACGGGTCTCTCGGCTCATTCAGAACTTGTGGCGCACGCCCACCGCGACACCCACCATCGAGCTCTCCCCACTGCCCAATGCATAGCTGTTGCCCAGCGACAGGCTGTTGGCAAAGAAAAGTGAGGGCGATTCAAGCGCCAGGCCGGCGTTCTTTGCGTAGGCCGCGGTCAGGTAAACATCCGCGCGCTTCGAGAACGCGTAGGACGAGATAAACGCGATCTGCCATGGATTCGCGATGCTGGCGTTGCCGAACTGACTCTTCAGGTTGTCGTAGTTGTACTCCAGCGTCAGGCCAATCGCCGGCGTCACCTGATAGGTTGCGCCCACCCAGTAGAAATCGTCGCGCATGAACACGTTGCCGCTCGCGTCCTTGTTCTGGCCCCAGCGGTAGCCGCCCATGATCTTCGCCGCTCCGAACGAATAGCTGGCCGCAACGGAGGCCTTCTTGAACGTACCACTCCCTGCGTTCGTCGGATTGGCCGCAGGGGCAATGGTGGGGTTGAACTGGTCGTAGCCGACGGTGGCGGCAAACGATCCGGCTGCATAGACGAGGCCTGCACCGTAGGCGGAATCGCGCCGAAACTGCCCAGGCACCTCGCCGTTACCGCCGAGGATGATTGGTGCGCCCACCGTGGGCGGCAGCGCCAGGCCCGTGCCGAAGGACCAGTGCGCCAGTGCCGTCACCGGACCGAACACACCCGTGTACTTGACGGTATTGTCCTCGCGGAAGTTCGCTCCCGCCATGGCCACTACCGGTTCGTACTGCGTCGCATAGGCAGCAGGCGCAAAGTTCGCCAACGCCTCGAACATCGACGTGTACTGACGTCCAAACGAGATCTGCCCGTAGGGACTTTGAAGACCGACAAAGGCCTGTCGCCCGAACAGCCGCCCGCTCTGCTGGGAGGTGCCATTGTCAATGCTGAATCCGCTTTCCAGTACGAAGATGGATTTCAGGCCGCCTCCGAGGTCCTCCGTGCCGCGCAGCCCCCAACGTGAACCGGAGTACCCGCCCGAGTCCAGCCGGAAGACATTGTTGCCCGGCCCGGGCCGGAACCCGTTGGCCGACGTCGGTACATTGCCGACATGGTTGGCATATTCCAGGTTTGCGTCCACCACGCCATACAGCGTCACCGTGGACTGTGCCTGCGCGCTTCCCGCCACGATCGCGCCGGTGGCTGCCAGCGCGATGTTGAATTTGCCAAGCCGGTTGAATGCTCTCAACACGTTTCTCCTCCTCCCTTGTTATAAAACTCAGCCCAACTGGAACGCACCCGATCGTTGCCAGACGAGCTGCCTCAGCGTGAAACCATCGACTTCATCATCTGACGCAACGGCGTGCTGTAAGGCGGCTGCAAGACGTCGATATCCTGAGCGGAACTGCGGAGTACGGCCCGTGCATGGCTGAACCGCTTGAACCCGTCGAACCCGCGATACGCCCCCATGCCGCTCGCCCCCACGCCGCCGAACGGCAGTTCCTCGACACCTCCATGTCGAATCACGCCGTTGACCGTGACGCCACCGGAGGTTGTATGCGCCAGGACCCACGCTTCCTCGTTCGCGTCGGTCCCGAAGTAGTACAGCGCAAGCGGGGCCGGCCGCTCGCCGATGTAGCTGGCCACCTCTGCCAAGGTCCTGTAGTGTTTCACCGGCAGCAAGGGGCCAAAGATCTCGTCCTGCATGATCCGGGTGCGACCGGACGGATCGATCACCAGCGCCGGCACCATCTTCGCGGGAGACACGCCATCGAAGCTCTCGCCGGCCGGGTTCAGCTCGATGATCCGGGCACCGTCGCGGCGCGCATCATCCAGATAGCCAAGCAGGCGGGCACGATGACGCTCGTTGACGATCGCCGTGTAGTCAGGATTGGCGTGCAGCGACGGATAGAGTTCCGCGACAACACGCCGGGCGGTATCAACGAAGGCATCGAGCATCTCCTCCGGCACGAAGACATAGTCCGGCGCCAGGCAAATCTGGCCGGCGTTGTGCAGCTTCCCGGCCATGATCCGGCGCACAGCAAACTCCAGATCGGCACTGCGGGAGACGATCGTGGGGGATTTGCCGCCAAGCTCCAGCGTGACCGGCACGAGGTTGTCGGCGGCGGCGCGCATCACATGTCGGCCGACCGAGCCGGAGCCGGTGAACAGAAGATGATCGAAGCGCTGGCCACTGAACGCCATGCCGGTCTCTGCCCCGCCGCAGACGACGGCGACCTCTTGTTGATCGAAGACCGACGCCACCATGCGGGCCATTAGCGCACTGTTGGCCGGTGTGAATTCCGACGGCTTGATCACCACACGGTTGCCCGCCGCAAGCGCACCCGCCAGCGGCAGGAACGCCGTGCCAACCGGGAAGTTCCACGGGCTCATGATGCCGACGACACCCAGCGGCTGGTATGCCACCCAGGCTTCACCGCGCGGCGCGGAGCGCGGCTCGGGCTTCATCCAGTAGGCCAAGTGCTGTCGCGCGTGCTTCAGCGACATCAACGGGCCCAGTACGTCCGTGCCGCGTGTGAAGTCGTGGCTGCGATGCCCGAAATCGCTGGCGACGGTCTCGATGATTTCTTGCTGGTGGTCCACCAGCAGGCCAATGGCCCGATCGATGCGGTCATGCCGCTGCGCCGCATCTGGCATGCCGTCGGCCAGGTAGGCCGCGCGCTGTCTGGCCACAATGCCGGCAATTCGGCTGGCTTCCGCTTCCTGCGCCGCGGAATCCGTGAGGTTTGTAGTCAAGATGTCTATCCCCTGTTTCGTGATTACTTGCCGGCGCCAGCCACTCGCTTGCTTTCAGTGGCGGCGCCCGGCAGCGACGCGAGATCAAACCGCGTCATGCGCGTGGTGTCCGCCAGCACGAGGCCAAACGCCATGCCGTAGAGAATGCGTCCATCGCTATCGCACTTGACCGGCGCGTACATGCCGTTGAACAACGGGTTGGTGCCGGTACGAATCGCCATGACGGTCTTGCCCGTGTCGAGATCCATCCCGATCAGATGGCGCTCGTTCCGGCGCTCCGGGAAGTAGCCGTCGATAATGGCCATGCGGCTACCGCCGCTGATCATTGGCACCACCGAAACCGAGCTCACATCGGTACGGGTCCAGAGTGCCTTCCAGGCGTGCAGGTGGTTGTCCCACCTGAGCATGGCGGCACCGCGCGCGGGCGGGCGGGTTGCGCCGTTCAGGAAGTTCACGTAGAAGCCCTCGTTGGCGAGCGTCGGGCTCTCGCGGGTAGGGATATTGTTGACTACGAAGGCGTGGCCGTCGTACACCGAGACGGACTGCTCCGACTGCACGGTTTCGATACCGGCCCCGAGATCCACTTCGCGCTGGTCGGCCACGCGATCGGACAGCGCGCCTGGCCGCCGCTTCCAGCCATCGGGTATCCCGTCGCGCCACATCGCCACCAGGCGCATCTTCTCCGCGCCGTCGGTGAACACCACCAGCTTGTCCTCGCCCGGCCCGAAACCCATCAGGGTGGGCGTCGATCCCGTGCCATCGCCGGCCTTGACGGAAGTGAAGCGGCGGCCGCGCTCGTAGGGCGCCTTCCACGCACCGCTGGCTTCATCCGCGTGGATCTTCCCGTCGGCATCGACGACGAGCCGATACATGTTCTGATTGGACGCCACATACACGGCACCACCGCCAGCCTCCGGCCCCGTGGCGAAGCTGTTGAGGAAGACCTCGTCCCGCCCTTCCACGCTGTAGGTGTCTACCAGTTCGAGCGTGTCGCGCCGCAGGGTAGCCACCTTGCCGCCCACGGTGTTGAGCACAAGATAGCCGTTGAAAGTCATCCCCATGCCGAACAGGGTGTCGACGCTGATGCGGGTGGACTGCTTCACTTTTTCGTTGTCGAACAGCGTTGCCGGCATTGCTGCCTCGCGCACGAGCCGCATGCGCGACAGCGGCTGCTTCGGGTCCTCCTGCTCGATCCGGAACACCTTGCGGGCGTTGGCACCGATGAAGGCGTCCTCGCGCGTGAGAAGCGTATAGAACGCGCCTGCCATCATCTGATCGGTCGTCGTCGTGATCAGGCGATTTGGCTGGCTCTTCATGTAGTCGAAGAGGCCCTGTTCGTCCTGCGCCTCGATCAGCTTCTGCACCGCTGCGGCCTGTTCCAGCCGCTGCACTGCCGTGACGGGCTGGTATCCGGGCAGCTTGGGCGGCATGTCCAGGCGATCGATCTCGGTGATCTTCATCCCGTCAACCTTCAGCTTGCGCAACGAATAGCCCGCCCAGTACCAATGGATCTCGGTACCGGCCACACGGTCGCTGTACGCGGACAGCGCCAGCCCTTCGTTAGGCACTACAGCGTAGGCATTGGGTGTCATCTCGTAGGCGCCACGCGGCACCGCGATGCTTGTGCTGTCGGACGCGGCATCGTTCCAATGCGTCTGGTTGTTGAAGGATTGCGCCAGATAGGGGTTGGGCGGCGAGATGACGCTCGGCGTGGCCGCCGACGCTGACATGAACATGAATGCCGCGGTGCAGGTCAGTACCGCGTGCAGCGCCTTGGTTTGGCTCCGCATGGATGTCTCCTTCAGTGTGTTCGACATATCGTTTGATGCCATCAGTTAGAAAGGATCAAGTCGGCTGCCTTCTCGCCGATCATGATGGCCGGTGCATTGGTATTGCCGCTCACGAGCAGCGGCATGATCGAGGCGTCGGCCACGCGCAGGCCTTGCACACCGCGCACGCGCAGCGCGGGGTCGACCACCGATTCCGCGTCATGGCCCATGCGGCATGTCCCCACCGGGTGATAGGCGGTTTCGCAGTACTCGCGGATGTACTGGCGGATGGCATCGTCGTCGGTACCGTCGCCGCGCAGGTGGGCGGAATGCAGACGGCGGCCACCAAAGCGGGCCAACGCGGGTTCGTCGATGATGCGCTTGGCCACGCGTACGCCCGTCACCAGGTCTTCCATGTCCTGCGGATGCGACAGCAACCGCATGTCGATCATTGGCGCCTCGCGCGTATCCGCGGAACGCAGCCGGACCTGTCCGCGACTCCTGGGCCGCAGCACGCATACGTGGCACGAATAGCCGTGCGCCAGCACGCGGTCCCGCGCTGCCACCGCCGGGATCAGGTGCAATTGCAGGTCTGGATCAGCCAGCTCCCGGCGGCTCTTGACGAACACGCCCGCTTCCGCGCAGTTGCTCGTCAGCATGCCGGTGCGGTTGCGTTTGTAGCGCTTCCATTCGGCCATCATGCGCCACGCCCCGGCCGCCGACACACCAAACAGGTCGGTGGTAGGCACGTGCGATTGATAGAGCGACACGTTCGGATGCTCCTGCAGGTTCTGCCCGACACCCGGTGCGTGATGTACCACGGGGACGCCCAATTCCTGCAGTTGCTGGCCCGGACCGATACCCGAGGCCATCAGCAGTTGCGGCGAGCCGAAGGCTCCGCCGCTGACGATGATTTCGCGCCTGGCCGTCAGGATCTCTTCGCGGCCGTCGCGCATCACCGCCACGCCGGTCGCCCGCTGCCCCTCGAAGACGATGCGCAGCACCTGTCGGTCGGTCAGCACATCGAGGTTCTGCCAGCGCGTGGCGGTGCCGGATGCGTCTCGCAGGTAGGCGCGGGCTGCGCTACAGCGCTCGCCGTTGCGCTGGGTCACCTGGTAGTAGCCAGCCCCTTCCTGTTGCCCACCGTTGAAGTCGGGGTTGTAGCGATGACCGACGGCCATCGCGGCCTCCAGGAAGTAGCGTGCGAACGGGCTCGGCGAGCGCAGGTCGGCCACGCTAAGTGGGCCCGTACCGCCATGCAAGGGGTCATCATCATGGCCCGCCGCACGTTCGTTGCATTCGGAGCGGCGGAAGTACGGCAACACGTCCTGCCAGCGCCAGCCGTCGGTCTCCCAGCCGTCGTAGTCGTGCGCATTGCCGCGGATGTAGACCATGCCATTGATCGACGAACTGCCGCCGAGGCCCCGTCCGCGAGGCTGCGCGACGCTGCGTCCGTTCAGTTCCGCGTCCGGCATCGCATCGAAATAGTAGTTCCGCGGCCCCCGCTTGCGGGCGACGATGGCGATGCCGATGGGCATCGTGATCAGCCCGCTGCGGTCATGTGGGCCAGCCTCCACCAGCGCCACCGAGCCGGAACCGCTCTCGGCCAGCCGCCCAGCCACCGCGCAGCCCGCCGAGCCGGCGCCAACGACGATGTAGTCGTAACTTGCTTGCATGCTTTTTCCCCGAACGCGAGCCTGGCTTGCCTGCCCGCACATGGTTTGCTGTCAGTGAGGATTGCGCCTGGCTCAGGCCACCATCGCCATGCCGTACCGCTCCAGGTGGAAATCGGCGTCGCCCAGCAGGATGTCCGCCATGGTCAGGAACTTGAAGTAGTCGCCGACCTCCAGTTCGTCTGTCATGCCCATGCCGCCGTGCAACTGCACCGCCTGCTGGCCGACGAAACGGGCGGCGCGTGTCATCGTCACCTTGGCGCCGGCCAGCATCCGCTGGCGTCTGGCGGAGTCGGCCTCATCCAGCGCCTGCGCGGCCACATAGGCCATTGACAGGGCGATCTCCTTCTGCACGAGCATGTCGGCCATGCGGTGCTGCAGCGCCTGCAATGCGGCGAGCGGGATGCCGAACTGGCGACGCGTGCGCAGGTACTCGGCGGTCATCTCGATCAGCCGTTCCATCGCACCGGACGCCGCCGCGCATTGGGCTGCAATACCGTGGTCCAGGCCGTGCTGCAGAGCCGCCAGTCCGTCGTTGCTGACCAGCGAATCCGCACCGAGCCGTACGACGTCGAACCGCAGGTCCGCACCGCGCGTGCCGTCGATGGCCGGATAGGGAACCACCATCGGTGCGTCGCGCGGCACGAGGAAAAGCGCGATCTCGCCGCCAAGGCGGGCGCTGACCAGGAAAGCATCGGCGGCCTCGCCATGCCAGACCAATGACTTGACGCCGTCAAGCACATACCCTTCGCCCGAGCGCGTGGCCGTGGCCCATGCGGAGTCGGCCCGATAGCGGCTGTCCGGCTCCAGGTACGCGACCGCAAGCACGCGCTCGCCGCTCGCCATGGCGGGGAACCATGTGGTCTGCTGCGTCGGCGTGCCGTGTGCGGCGAGGATGGCGGTTGCCATGACCGCGCTCGGGATCACGGGTTCGAGCACCAGACCTCGCCCAAGCTCGCGCTGCACCACGAGCTGACTTGCCGCACCTTCGCCATAGCCGCCGAACTCCGCCGGCACGGTCAACCCGCAGACGCCCATGTTGGCCAGCGAGGCCCAGATGTCGCGGTCGAAACCATGGCCTTCGCGTGCGATGCGCCGGCGTCTGGCGAACGTGTAGACGGAGTCGATGAAGCGGCGCAGGCTGTCGGCCAGCATCCGCTGCTCTACGCTGTAGTTGAAGTCCATGTCGTATCTGTCCTGATGGCTTCGCCTGGCTCAAATGCCGATCAGCATCCGGGCGATGATGTTCTTCTGCACTTCGTTGGCGCCGCCGTAGATCGAGGTCTTGCGCATATCGAAGTACGCTGCGGTCGCGGCCGCCGCCCATGCTTGTCCGCCAGCAGGCGGGACTGCGCCGGGCTCCAGCCACTCGGGCGCATAGGGCCAGGCATGCGGGCCGGCAACCTCCATCTGCAGCATGGCGATGTCCTGCTGGAGTTCCGAGCCCTTGATTTTGACAATCGATGCCTCCGGGCCGGGTCCGCACGCGGCGTCCTGCGTGGCCACGCGCAGCAGCAGCATTTCCAGGGCCGTCAGGTCCATTTCCAGGCGGGCAATCTTGTCGCGCATGCGCACGTCCTCGATCAGCGGCCGGCCCTGACCGTCGGCGGCTTGCCGTGCGCAGTCCTTCAGGCGCCGCATCTCGCGATGACAATGACCAATGCCCGCGATGCCGGTGCGCTCGTGGCCAAGCAGGTACTTGGCATAGGTCCAGCCCTTGTTCTCTTCGCCAAGCAGGTTTTCGGCTGGGACCTCCACGTCCTCAAACCACGTCTCGTTGACGTCATGGCCACCGTCGAGCGTCCTGATCGGACGCACGGTGACGCCAGGCGAGTTCATGTCGATCAGCAGCATCGAGATGCCATCCTGCGGCTTCGCTCCGCTGTCGGTGCGCACAAGGCAGAAGATCCAGTCGGCGTACTGGCCATAGGACGTCCAGGTCTTCTGGCCATTGACGATGTACCGATCTCCATTGCGGAGCGCACGCGTTTTGAGCGAAGCGAGATCCGACCCCGCGCCGGGCTCGGAGTAACCCTGGCACCAGAAGTCGTCCATTCCCGGAATGCGCGGCAGGAAGCGCTGCTGCATGGCGGGGCTTGCGTACTTCATCAGCACCGGACCAATCATGTTCAGGCCGAACGGCAGCAGGCGCGGTGCGCCAGCGCGAAACGTCTCGATCTCGAAGATCAGGCGCTGCATCACGTTCCAGCCGGTGCCGCCCCATTCCTTCGGCCACGCCGGCGCGCCCCAGCCATGCGCATGGAGGATGCGGTGCCAGCGCACGAAGTCTTCCTTGGCCAGCCGCCGGTGAGTGAGCACCTTATCCGAAAGATCGGCAGGCAGATTGGTCCGAGCAAAGTCGCGGACTTCCTCGCGAAAGGTCTCTTCTGCGGCAGTGAAGCGCAAATCCATCAATGTCTCCGTACGTCCTTGTGACGCAAGTAGACCAAGGGAAGACGCCTCCCACCCCACCGGATTCAGGGGGGAGGGATTTCCCCGCCCCCCACACCCGGTGGCAAGAACAGCCGCCGATAGCCCTACGCTGCCAACTGCCATCGCCGCCGATGCGGCATGCGCTCCACAACATCCACGAACAAGGAAGCCCGTCGTGCGCATCAAGACTATTTCCGCCGTACTGGCATTGGCCTTCAGCCACGCAAGCTCCGCGCAGGAGTACCCCACCCGGCCGGTCACCTTTGTCGTACCGGCGCCAGCCGGCGGTGCGACCGATGCCGTCGCACGCGCATTCGCCAAGGAGATGAGCACGCGGATGCGCCAGCCCATCGTGGTGGACAACAGGCCGGGCGCGGGCGGCATCGTGGCCTTGCAGAGCGTGGCCCGCGCCGCACCGGATGGTTACACGGTGCTTGTCACGCACGCATCGCCCCTGCTCAACACACCTCACCTCTACCGCACCGTTCCGTATGACGTTCGGCGCGACTTCGCCTTCATCTCAGAGCTGAGCTCGGGCAACCTCGTGCTCGCTGTCGGCGCCGACGTGCCTGCGCAGGACGTGAAGGGTCTGCTGACATGGGCTGCGAAGAACCAGAGCAAGGCCAGTTTTGGCTCCTACGGGCCAGGCACCTACGGCCATTTGGTAGGGGCTTACCTGAACCGTAGCCGGCAGCTCGATATGGCCCACATTCCTTACAAGGGCGAGGCGCCGCTGGCACAGGACCTGGCCGGTGGCTCGATCACGTGGGGCGTGGCCACGCTGGTGGCACTGCGCCCGTTCATGGAAAGCGGCAAGATCCGCCCGCTGGCCGTTATGGGTAATGCGCGGGCCAGCGGCCTGCCCGGCGTGCCCACGATGGCCGAGGCGGGATTCACCGACGTCGAACTCACGCCTGCAGCATGGATCGGCATGCTGGCGCCGGCAAAGACGCCACACCCGGTGCTGGCGCAACTGGAGAAGGAAGCGCGCCTCGCCGCACAGTCGCCGGCAATGAAGATGCACCTCGCGACCTACTCCCTCGAACCCGTCGGCAACAGCGCGGCGCAGTTCCGCCGCGACTACGAGGTCGCCGAGCCGGTGGTCGGGCGGATGATCCAGCTTTCCGGCGCCAGGGGGGATTGACCTCCGCGCAGGACGGTGCCGGCTGCGGGGCGGCGGGCGACCCGGTTCATTTCGCCTGCCGTACGGGCCGGTGTCAGTTGTACGGGACGATGAAGCTCAGCCATGGCGTTGATCTGGCCAAGGAAACGGTACGCCGGATCATGATCGATGCCGGCGTCTGGGTGCCGCGCAAGCAGCGGCCACCAAAGATCCATCAAAGGGTGAGCTGCGTTGGGTCAATCTACGGCTTGTCCGGCGCGGACCTTGACGAAGAAGGCTCCGCTCGCGTGCAGCGCCACGCGCCCGCCCACCCGCACGTCGCAGTCCGCATTAATGAGATTGCGGCCGTCCTTGAGCACGCGCACATGGGCCTCGACCCAGTCGCCCACCTGCACCGCGCCCACGTAGTCCACGCTGAGGTGTACGGTCGGCGCGGCCGCCACCGCAAGATCTCGGCGCACGATGGCACCCAGGGCCACGTCGGCGAGCGTAGCCAGAAAGCCGCCGTGCGCGATGCCGATCTGATTTAGATGCTCCCGACCCACGCGAGCCGCCACGATGGGCTGAGCCGCGTGGATGTAGAACGGTCCCGTCATGCGAATGAAGCCGGACGTCGAAACCAGCGGCTCGAAGTGTTCCGGAATCTCCGCCAGCACCGGTTCCCGGAATGCTGTCATCGGCGCATCCTCCCGCTGGCTGGTCGATACCTGTTTCATCTGCCCTGCTCCGCCTCTTGCAATGCGCGCCACGCCAGCTTGCCGGTGGCCGTGCGTGGAATGGACGGCACGATCTCCACGATGCGCGGCGCCTTGTACGTTGCCATATGCTCCCGGCACCAAGCCAGCAGACTCTCGGCTGTGGTGCTCTCATGGCCTGACTTGAGCACGATCACCGCCTTCACGGTCTCGCCGCGATGGCTGTCGTGTGCAGAGATCACGCAGGTTTCGTGGATGGCCGGATGGCGGTAGAGCATGGCCTCGACCTCGGCTGGCCAGACCTTGTAGCCAGCAGCGTTGATCATTCGCTTGAGACGGTCGCGCATGAAGAAGTAGCCTTCCTCGTCCATGCAGGCGAGATCGCCGGTGCGAAAGAACCGCTTGCCGTCGATCTCGATGAAGCTCTCGGCATTGGCCTTCGGATTGTTCCAGTAACCATGCATGATCTGCGCGCCATGGACGACGATCTCGCCCACCTCGCCCGCCGGCAGCGACTGCAGTGTCTCCGGGTCGATCACATGCGCTTCCACGCCATACGTACGCACGCCCAGGCACGAAGGCTTGGGCCGGTGCATCGGATTGGCGAACAGGAACGACGCCGTCTCGGTCAGGCCGTAGCCCTCCAGGTACTGCAGCCCGTACCGTTCGCGCATCAGCGTGGCCGTGTTCTCCGGCATGGCCGCGCCGCCGCCGGCCACCACCCGCAGGCTGCCGATGTCACGCGTCTCGATGTCGGGCTGGCTGAAGAAATCGACCAGCATCGGCGGCAGCGCGCCCCAGAACGTCACGCGATGGCGCTCGATCAGTTGCGCGGCGGTGCGGGCTTCCCAACGCGGCAGCAGCACGATGGTGCCGCCCATGAACACCGGGCCGTTGATGCCGTTCTGCAGGCCGAGCAGGTGGAACATCGGCGCAACGGCGAGATAGCAGGCCTCGGCACTGGTGTTCCTCCAGAGCTGCGAGCCGGACACCGAGGTCATCACGGTGCGATGGTCGTGCATGCAGGCCTTCGGTGCGCCGGTGGTGCCTGACGTGTACGGCAGCATGCAGAGATCGGACTGCTTGCCGGCGTACGGGCGTGGCCGGTGCCCTGCCGCCAGCGCGGACAGCCAACTCACAGTGCCGGGCGGCAGGCTGTCGGCGGTGCAGCGCACGCGCACCCAGTCCGGGATAGCCAGGCCCGCGTCGTCGTCGCCAAGTGCGTCGCCGTAGGCATGGACGATCACCGTACGCAACGGCGTCGCACCGAGCAACGGCGACAGTTGCGACGCCAGCTCCTGCGCCGCGAAGCAGGCCACGGCACCACTGTCGGTGGCGATATGACGCAATTCATCTTCCAGCAGCATCGCGTTGACGGGAACCACCACAGCCTGCGCACGCAGGATCGCAAAATAGGCGGCGATGAACTGCGGGCAGTTCTGGCTGAACAGCATCACGCGGTCGCCAGGCTGGACGCCGCAGTGCTGCAGATAGCCCGCGAGCCCTTCTGCCTCGCGCAGCAGGGCAGCGTACGAGTGAGCCGCACCGTAGAACTGGACCGCAGTCTTGCCAGGGTAGCGGCGAGCGGAGAATTCGAGGTTCTCGAATGCCGTGGTATCGGGCACGTGCACGCGGTCCGGCAAGCCGGCCCTGGCGTACTTGCGGTCGAGAATGAGCGTGCCGGCCGGGCGCTCGAGAATGGCGGAAGGCATTGTCATGTCTCCTCCTGTCTATGCGTTCAGATTTCAGTGTCACCGCCAAGAAGCTGGCGGGCGATGGTGCGGCGCTGGATTTCCGAAGTACCGTCTGGAATCCGCAGTGTGCGGGCATAGCGATAGCCCGCTTCCAGCCGCAGCTCGTTGGTCAGGCCCATGGCGCCGTGGACCTGGATGGCGCGGTCGAACACCCGGCCCACCATCTCCGTGGCCGACGCCTTGACCATCGACACTTCCTTGGTGGCGGGCATCCCCTGGTCCACCAGCCATGCGCAATGACGGATCATCGACTTGGCGGCGTATATGTCCATCGCGCACTCGGCAAGCATGAACTGCACGGCCTGGTGATGGCTGATCGGACCGCCGAAGGTCTTGCGGACCTTGGAATACTCGATCGCCTGCGCAAGCGCCCACTGTGCGAGGCCGACGCACGACGCCGCCATGCTCAGGCGGCCGGCGTTGACGCCGTCGAGTGCCACCTGCAGCCCCTTGTCGACGGGGCCAAGGCGGTAAGTGTCGGGCACGCGCACGTCCTCCAGCGAGACGATAGCGATGTCGCCGCCGAGGTGGCCCATGGTCGGGATCACGCTCGGCACGGAGAAACCAGGCGTAGCGGTCGGCAGGAAGAAGCCCGTGATGCCACCCTTGTGCGCCCGCGCCTTCTCCTCATCGGTGACGGCGAAAACCATCGCGTAGTCAGCGTAAGACGCGTTGGTGATCCATTGCTTGGCGCCGTTGATGATCCAGTGGTCGCCGTCCCGCACCGCCCGGGTGCGCATGCCGAAGACGTCCGAACCGGCGTCCGGCTCGGACAAGCCGAAACACATGGTCTTGCCGCCGCTTGCCAAGTTGGCATGCACCATGTCCAGCACTGCCGGGTCGAGGTGTTTCAGCACGGGCGACAGGCCATTCGTAAACGGCGACGGCAACACCACCGTCTGCACCAGCGGTCTATCGGGGCCGCAATGCGCGTTCAGGCGCTCCTGCACGTAGCATGCCGCTTGCGCGCCGAGCCCGCCGCCGCCCAGCGACTCGGGGGACAGTGCCGTGTAGAACCCCATCTCCGCCGAGCGCATCCGCACTTGCCGGCGCAGCGCCAGCACTTCGGGGTTGAAGCGGCCGTCGTCCGTGTAGACCGTGCGTTCGCTCGACAGCAATGCGCGGTGCTCGTGCTCCAGCGGCGCAACCTCTCGGTCGATGAACTTCAGCAGCGCGTCCCCGAAGTCCACCCATTCGCCAGGAATCGTGAAATCCATGTTCGGCTCCTCAGACTGGGGCCCAGGCGAATACCTGTCCCGACACTTCCACGGGGAAGAACGAAGGCGCCATGGCCGGCAGCAGGTGCGAGGCCAGCGTCTGCGGCGTCCAGCCGTCGCTGCGCTGCATGGCGCGCACCGGGCGTGGCTGGCTCATCAGGAAGATCTCGTTGCGGCGCACGGTAAAGATCTGGCCATTGACAGTGGCAGCCGCGTCGCTTGCCAGGAACACGGCAAGCGGCGCGATATCGGCCGGCGACATGGTCCTAGCCTTGGCAATGCGCTCCACCTGGTCCGGCGTCTCCGGAATCGCGCCGCCCATGCGGCTCCACGCGAACGGCGAGATGCAGTTTGAGCGGACGTTGTAGCGGGCCATGTCCAGCGCGATGGCCTTCGACAGCCCGGCCACGCCCATCTTGGCGGCGGCATAGTTGGCCTGGCCGATATTGCCGATCAGGCCGGACGTCGACGTCATGTGGACGAAGTTGCCACGTTTCTGGTTGCGGTAGTGCGTGGCCGCGGCGCGGCTCATGTTGAAGGCGCCGTAGATATGCACACGCATCACCGCATCGAATTCCTCGGGAGTCATCTGGTGAAAGATGCGGTCGCGCAGGATGCCGGCGTTATTGACCACGGTGTCGACGCTCCCGAAGTGGTCGACTGCCGCTTCCACTATGCGCGCGGCGCTGTCCGCTTCGGACACGCTTTCGCGGCTGATGACCGCCTCGCCACCCTCGGCACGGATCAGGCCCGCCACTTCCTCGGCCGGATCCTCCTGGCTCGCATCGCCGGTTACGGTCACACCCACGTCGTTGACGACGACCTTCGCACCGTTACGCGCCATCGCCAGTGCAATCTCGCGCCCGATGCCACGGCCCGCGCCAGTGACAATCACAACCTTTCCTTCCATCATCTTTTCGTTCATGGTGTCTCTCTCAGTGTCTCTTTATGGAGTTGGCATCGTTCAGCGGAAGGCCGCCGTGCCTGTCAGTTCGCGCCCCTGGATCAGGGCAAGGATGCCGTTCATGCCGTCTGGCACCTGAAACACGCGGGCGTCGCGCCACATGCGTTCCAGCCCGAGTTCCTCGCTGATGCCCATCGCACCGTGCACCTGCATGGCCAGGTGGATGGCTCGCTCGCACGCTTGCGTGGCGTAGCGCTTGGCCATCGCGGACGTGCCGTTGGCGCGCAAGCCGCGGTCAATGCAGTCAAGCGCGTGGTAGCACAGCAGACGGGACGACACGATCATCGTCTCGATATCTGCAAGGTCCTTCTGCACGAGCTGGTGGCTGGCCAGCGGCTTGCCGAACTGCTGGCGCGACTTCGCGTACTCGACGGCCATCTCGAACGCCTTCTGTGCAAGATGCACGCACATCAACCCGAGCAACGGACGGTTTCCGTTCCACGCCATGGTCAGCGTCTTCGCCGCGTCGCCGGCCTCGCCCATGATGTGGTTGGCCGGCACGCGGGTGCGCTCGAACACCAGTTCGCTCAGATGGCCTTGCTGCAGGCCGGTGATACCGGTCTCGCGGATCTCGAAATCGACCTCGTGGCGGTCGACCAGCGCGCGGCGCGTGATCGGCCGACCGTCTTCGCCGATACCCTCCACGCACGACACATTAACCACGTCGCAGATGGAGGCGTTGGTGATCCACATCTTGCGGCCGGTCAGGTAGGCGTCATCGCCGTCTATCTCCAGGCGCGTGCGGATCGCTCCCGAATCGGAACCTGCATTGGCCTCGGTGTTCGCGGTGCAGGCGATCTTGCGGCCCGCGATCAGGTCCGGGAGGTAGCGCTCGCGAATCTCGTCCGGGCAACCAAGGTGGATACGCAGGATCGTGCCCTCGTGCGACGCCAGCGACAGCGCCACCACCGGCGGCAACTGTTCGAGGATCATCCCGTAGTCGAGCATCTTCAGGCCGCCACCACCGGCTTCCACCGGGATGCGTGGCGCAGTGATGCCAAGCTCGGCAAATGCGGCGAAGATCTCCAGCATGGCCGCCTTGGGCAACGGCTGGCTAACCGGATGCTTGCGCAATATGGGCTCGATGCGCGTCTGCACCATGCGCCGGGTGGCGCTGACCATCAGGTCCTGGTCTTCTGTCAGGCTGAAATTCATGGTAACTGCTCTCCTTGCTCCACCTCAGGCACCGCGATAGGCTGGTGGACGCTTTTCGGCAAAGGCCGTGCGGCCTTCGATACGGTCGGCGCTATCACGCAGCAGACCCCACTGGAGGTTGGCCTGCGCCACGAATTCGCGCGGCGCCAGGTGCGCGGTCTGCACCGCGAGCTGCTTGACTGCCTGCACGGCCAGTGGACCGTTGGCCGCAATACGCGTGGCCAGACGCTCGGCAAGGTCCATCAGGCCGGCAGCCGCCACCACGTCGCTGACCAGGCCGATGCGCAACGCCTCGGCGGCGTCGATGCGCTCGCCGGTCATCGCCAGCTTCATCGCATGGGCGGCCGGCACGGCACGCATCAGGTACTGGACGCCACCGACGGCGGGCACGCTGGCAACCTTGACTTCCGGCAGGCCGAAACTCGCGGAATCGGCAGCGATACGCAGGTCGCACTGCAACGCCAGCTCCAGCCCCCCGCCCAAGCAATAGCCGTTGATCGCCGCAATGATCGGCTTCCAGATCTGCAGGTCGCTCAGGTCCAGCAGCCGTGTGTATCCGCCCATGCTGGCCTCGCCGGCACGGCTCTTGAAGGCTCCCGCTGCGAAACCGGTGGACGGCGGCAGTGTCGCCTTCAGGTTTGCGCCGGTGCAGAAGGCTCGCTCGCCCGCACCAGTGATGACGATGGCGCGCACGCCGTCGTCATCCTGGCATTGGGCGAGCCGCTCGCGCAGCGCCACCAGTTCCTCGACGGTCAGCGCGTTGAGCGATTCGGGCGCGTCCAGCGTCAGCACCGCCACGTGGCCCTTCTGCCGATAGTGGATGGTCATGGTCGGCTCCTTCAGACGCTCGGGCTTGACAGCGAGCGGCCGCCGCAGACATAGAGCGTCTGCCCCGTGATGTACGACGCATTCCTGCCGGCGAACATCAGCACGGCCTGTGCAATATCCTCGGGCTGTCCAATGCGGCCGACCGGCACGGTGGCCTTGAGCCGGTCACGCTGCTCGTCGGTGTACGTCGCCATCAGCGGTGTCTCGACGATGCCCGGGGCAACGGCGTTGACGGTGATGCCATTGCGGGCCAGCTCGATGGCGAGCGAGCGCGTCAGGCTCACTACCCCGCCCTTGGCCGCCGAGTAGTTTGACTGGCCAAAGCCGCCCAGCCACGCGCGCGACGAGATATTGACGATGCGTCCATAGCCCTGCTCGATCATGCCCGGCACCACCGCGCGGGCGCACAGGAACTGCGACTTCAGGTTCACGTCGATGACGAAGTCCCAGTCTTCCTCCGTCATCTTGATGAACCGCTTGTCCCGGGTGATGCCGGCGTTGTTGACAAGGATGTCGGGCGTCTTCCAGCGGGCTTTGATCTGGGCGACGGCCGCCTGCACTTCGGCGTCCGATGTCACGTCCACGCGCAGCACCATCAGCCGGTCAGCGTGCTCCGCTGCTTCGACGGCCAGCTTCTCCAGCGCCTTGCCATTCAGATCGAACACGGCGACCGCGTGTCCTGCTTCCAGCAGTGCCATGGCGATGCCGAGGCCAATGCCTTGCGCGCCGCCGGTAACGACAGCGATTTGCTTTTTCATGATCCCTCCTGTTCTGTCAGTGGCCAAGGATGTGCACCGCGGATGCTGCGTGATCGACCCCGGCGATGCCACCGCCAGTGCATTGCGTCAGCGCCAGTTCGGCGTCAGGAATCTGGCGGTCTCCCGCGCGGCCCTGCAGTTGCCACACGGCTTCCACCATCTGGGCCACGCCGGTGGCGCCCAGCGGGTGGCCCTTGGCGAGCAGGCCACCGCTCGGATTGACCGGAACGCGGCCGCCCAGCGCGGTCGCCCCCGACTGCAGCAACGCATGCGCCTCGCCCCGCTCGCACAGACCGAGCGCGTTGTAGTAGATCAGCTCGGCGATCGTAAAGGCGTCGTGCAGTTCCACCATGTCGAGGTCGGCGGGCTTTACGCCCGCTTCGCGATAGGCAAGATTTGCAGCTCTCGCCGTAATCTCGGCGGCCAGGATGTCGTCGTGGCCCACTTCCTGGCGGCCGGACTGGACGACCGACGCCAGGACGCGCACCGGCCTCGCATGCGTCGTCGGCTTGCATGTGGTCAGCACCAGCGCAGCGGCACCGTCGACGGCCGACGGGCAGCATTGCAGCAGCGTCAGTGGGTCGAACACCATGCGCGACCCCATCACCTCGTCCACGCTGACGCCTGTCCGCGTCTGCGCATACGGATTCAGGCCACCGTGCCGGCGGTTCTTCACTGCCACTTCGGCCAGCACCTCCGGCCTCAGGCCGAATTCGTGCATGTAGCGCGTTGCGCGCATCGCATACACGGACGGCAGTGTCAGGCCAGCCCGGGCATACAGCGACGTCATGTAGTCGTTCTTCTGCAGCGGCAGCGCGCCGCCCCCCAGCGCGGTCAGTTGCTCCGCACCGAAGACCACCACCGTGTCGTAGACCCCGGCCTGCAGCGCGTGGCAGGCCAGGTGCACGCCGGTGGCGCCGCTGGCGCACGCGTTCTCGACGTTATAGACGGCGGGACCCGTCACGCCGAGGTCGCGCAACAGCACTTGCCCCAGCACCATGCCGCCGAAGACGTTAGCGGCGTAGAAGGCCTGCACTTCACGCAGGTCGACATCGGCATCCCGCACGGCATCGTGCACGGCGGTTTGGGCAAGGTCCTGCATCGAGCCATCGTGGCGGCCGAAGCGGGTCATGGCGACGCCTGCAATGTAGATTGGCTTGTTCATCGGTTCACCTCAGCTTGGGTCGGACCGGATACGGGTTCGAACGCGTAGATCGGTCCCTCTGCGGTATGCACGAGGCACGCCCGCAAGGGGTCGCCAACGGCCGGGCGGCGGCCTTCCGGGTACACCAGCCGGCCAAAGATGCGCACGCCTTCCGGGAAATCGGCCAGGCCGAGCGGTGTCGGCGGCAGGCCAGTTTTCGGGGACGGATGCATCACGGTGTAGCTGTAGAGCGTGGGCGCGCCATGCAGTGCGACCAGTTCCATCCCATCGGACTGTGGCGAAGTCAACGGCAGCGGCGGGAAGTGCAGCACGTCGCTGCCGCGATGGCGATAGGCAAGCAGCACGAGTCCGCCATCCTGTTGGCGCCATGGCTGCTCCGAGGCGCAGCGCGGCGCGTCGGCATGACTGTCTTTCATGTCGTACTCCTTCAATTCAGTTCCATTCGATCCGATTCGTTCAGACAAGCTCGAACACGGCCGCAAGCCCCTGGCCACCGCCGATGCACATGGTTTCTAGGCCAAAGCGCGCTTTGCGGCGGCGCATCTCGTGCAGCATCGTCGTGAGAATGCGGACGCCAGTGGCGCCGATCGGGTGGCCCAGCGAGATGCCGGAGCCGTTGACGTTGATGCGCGGGTCATCGGCGCTGATACCCCATGCCTTCAGCACGCTGAGTATCTGCACGGCAAAGGCTTCGTTGACCTCGATGAGGTCGATGTCGGACAGCGTCATGCCCAAGCGCGGCAGCAACTTCCCGACAGCGGGAACCGGGCCGATGCCCATCCGCAGCGGATCGCAGCCCGCCGCCGCCCAGCCGGACAGCCGGCCCATCGGCTCCAGTCCGTGGGACCTCAGGTAGTCCTCCGACACCACGAGGCAAGCCGACGCGGCGTCGTTCTGCTGGCAGGCGTTGCCCGCCGTCACCGTGCCGCCGCGCAACAGCGCCGGCAGCCTTGCCATCACTTCGAGACTGGCATCCTCGCGAATGCCTTCGTCGCGGCTGAACAGCTTCGACTCGCCCTTGCGCTGCGGCACGGGCACTGGCACCACTTCCTCGTCGAAGCGCCCCGCCTTCCACGCCTCGGTGGCAAGTTGGTGACTGCGTACGGCATAGCGGTCGCTCTCCTCGCGCGAGATGCCATAGTCCGCGGCTAGGTTCTCGGCCGTTTCTGCGGCTCCGCCGGCCATCACGCCATACCGGCGCACGGGTTGCGAGTTCACACGGCCACGGTCGAGTCGGTCGTGCAGGGAAACGCTGCCCAGCCGCGCGCCCCAGCGCATGTCGGTGGTGTAGTACTCGATATTGCTCATGCTCTCGACGCCGGCCACCAGCACGGCGTTGGCCACGCCGCCCTGCACCTGCATCGCGGCATCGATCACGGCCTGCAGTCCGGATCCGCAGCGACGATCCACCGCATAGCCGGAGACGGTCTCAGGCAGGCCGGCAAGCGAGGCGGCGTAGCGGCCGATACACGGCGCTTCGCTCGACTGGTACGACTGGGCGACGATCACCTCGTCGATGCTGTCGGCCGGCGCACCCGATCGTTCCAGGACGGCGCGCACTACGTGAGCCGCGAGGTCGGCGGCGGTCAGCGGCGCGAGCGCGCCGCCAAACTTGGCGACCGGCGTGCGCAGGGGAGAAACGATATAGGCGTGACGCATGGTGGAAGGCTTGGGATGCATGGGATGGAGTGAAGGTTCAGGCGGCGTCGCCATCGGCACGATTAGCGCCTGCTGCCGTGAAACCCAGGCCGAGGCCGGTCAGCCCGGCGATGGCAGCGGCATCGAAGCCCCAGGCTTCCAGCGCCTGCCCGCCGTGTTCGCCGCGCCCCGGTGCGGTTCGGCGGATCGTTGACGGCGTTACCGAGAAGCGCGGCGCGGGTGCCGGCTGTGTGACGCCGTCGACCTCGACGAAGCTGCCGCGTGCTACGCTGTGCGGATGCCGCGCGACTTCGGAAAACTTGAGCACCGGCGCCACGCAGGCATCGCTGCCTTCGAAGATCGCGCACCATTCGTCTCGGGTACGCGATCGAAACGCCATCTTGAAGTTCTGCCGCAGTACCGGCCAGTCCGCGCGGTTGCTGCGCGCTGGCAGGTCCGCATCGGCAAGACCGAGCTTCTGCAGCAGTTCCTGATAGAAGCGCTCCTCCACCGCGCCCACGGCCATGTAGTGGCCGTCGCTGGTGGCGTAGCTGTCATACCAGGGCGTGCCGCCGTCGAGCAGATTGCTGCTGCGCGCTTCGCGCCAATGGCCCGATGCGAGCACGCCCCAAACCACGGACGCAAGTTGGGCCGCGCCTTCCATCATCGCGGCATCCACTACCTGGCCTGCGCCGGTGCGCTGCGCATGAAGGAGCGCACCGAGCACGCCCATAGCGAGCAGCATGCCACCGCCGCCGTAGTCGCCCACGAGGTTCAGCGGCGGCACAGGTGCGTCGTCGCCACGGCCGATCGCCGATAGCACGCCGGACAGCGCGATGTAGTTGAGATCGTGGCCGGCGCTCAGCGCCAGCGGGCCAGTCTGGCCCCAACCCGTGATCCGGCCGTAGACCAGCTGCGGATTGCACGCAAGTGCCTGCTCCGGGCCCAGACCGAGGCGTTCCATCGTGCCGGGGCGAAAGCCCTCGATCACCACGTCCGCCTTCTCCATCAGCGCCCTCGCAGCCTGGACGGCCTCGGGCCGCTTGAGGTCGAGCGTCACCGAGCTCCGGCCGCGCCCGACCACGTCGACACGCTTGCCGTGGATCTTCGGGCCGAGGTCCGCCGCCGCCACCGGGCGGTCCACGCGGATCACATCCGCTCCCATGTCGGCCAGCAGCATCGCCGCAAACGGCCCCGGGCCAATGCCCTCGAATTCCAGCACGCGAATGCCCGATAGAACGCCCATTGCTTCCTCTCCTCCCACTTCGTCGACTGCCTGGCGATTGCAGCTCGCCGGGCCTGGGGCAAGTAGACCAGCGGTGCGCACCCTCCCGCCCACCGAAGTTGGGGGGGGAATCCAAGCAGGCCGGAAGCCCCCCAACCCAGGTGGGCCGCGTGGGGGTCTGCCCCGCCATCATTCCGATGTACCGGCCACGGCACGGCGCGGGTTGAAAGCGATTGGCCATGAACACACCGTAGAGATAACGAGATGAGAGGCACCGATCCATCGACGGTGATGCGGGCGGGTGCCGGGATCGTCTGATCCAGCCCCCCCAACGCCGGTGGGCTGGCGCCGCCCGCCATTCCCGAACATTCCCATAGGCAACACAACCCGTCGCCGGGCTAAGGCACCGCTATTCAAAGCGGCCAGCCGTCCTCGTCGACCTCGAATCCAGGCAAGAGGAGTTTTCAGTGCAACCCAACCGTACCGTCTATCGCGAAGACCATGAGATGTTCCGCACTACCGTGCGCCGCTTCTTCGAGCGCGAGTGCGTGCCGAGGCAGGCCGAGTGGGACAAGGCCGGCCAGGTCGACCGCCAGACTTGGCTGAAAGCCGGCCGAGAGGGGCTGCTTTGCGTCACACTGCCAGTTGAACTCGGCGGTGGCGGCGGTGACTACGGCCACTCCGCCGTGATGGCCGAGGAATACCATCGCTGCGGCCTGTCCGGCATCAGCTTCGGCATGCATTCCGACATCATCGCCCCGTACATCGCCCGCATAGGCAACGAGGAACAGAAACAAAAGTGGCTGCCGGGCGCATGCTCGGGTGAGACCATCCTCGCCATCGCCATGACCGAACCGGGCACCGGCAGCGACCTGAAGGCCGTCCGCACATCCGCCGTGCGCGACGGCGACGCGTACATCATCAACGGCAGCAAGACCTTCATCAGCAACGGCCTGACTGCCGACCTGATCGTCGTGGTCTGCAAGACCGACGCGGCCGCTGGCGCGAAGGGCATCAGCCTAATCGTCGTGGAAGCGGATCGCGAGGGCTTCCGCCGCGGCCGCAAGCTGGAGAAGGTTGGCCAACATGCGCAGGACACCGCCGAGCTGTTCTTCGACAACGTGCGCGTGCCGGTCTCCAATCTGCTGGGCGAGGAAGGCAAGGGCTTCGGCTACCTGATGCAGGAACTGCCGCAGGAGCGCTTCTCGATCGCCGTGGGCGCCGCCGCCCGCCTCGAAGCCGTGCTAGAGCACACGCTGGCGTATGTGAAGGAGCGCAAGGCGTTCGGCCAGACCGTGTGGGACTTCCAGAACACCCGTTTCAAGCTGGCCGACATCCAGGCCCAGGCCATTGCCGTGCGCCTGATGGTGGACTACTACCTTGGCGAGCATATGCGCCGTCGCCTAACGCTGGAAGAGTCCGCCCTGGCCAAGCTCTTTGCCACCGAGACGCTAGGCAAGGCGCTCGACGAGATGGTCCAACTCCACGGCGGCTACGGCTACATGATGGAGTACCCCGTCGCCCGCGCCTTCGTGGACTCGCGCGTGAACCGCATCTACGGCGGCACCAGCGAAGTCATGCGCGAACTGATCTCGCGCAAGCTCTGAAATCCCAGACAGAAAATTTCCGAAGGAGGAGAAGTCCCATGACACGCAATGTATTTGTCGCCGGCGTCGGCATGATCCCGTTCGCCAAGCCCGGCGCGAGCGCCCACTATGACGAGATGGGCGCACAGGCCATCAGCCAGGCGCTGGAAGACGCCGGCCTGTCCTATACCGACGTGCAGCAGGCCTATGCCGGCTACGTTTACGGTGACTCGACCTGCGGGCAGGCCGCGCTGTATCGCGTGGGCCTGAGCGGCGTCCCCATCGTCAACGTCAACAACAACTGCGCCACCGGCTCGTCGGCGCTGTTCCTGGCCCGGCAGGCCGTGCAAAGCGGCACGGTGGACTGCGCCATCGCGGTTGGTTTCGAGGAAATGCAGCCAGGCGCGCTCGCCAGCCATTGGGACGACCGCCCGCGCGCCATGAGCCGCACGCTGGCGATGGTGGAAAAGATCCAGCCAAATTGCGAACTGCCGGGCGCGATCCGCATGTTTGCCGGCGCCGGCCTTGCCCATATGGAGAAATACGGCACGAAGCTGGAGACGTTCGCGAAGATCCGCGCCAAGGCAAGCCGCCACGCCGCCAACAACCCGCTGGCACTCTTCCGCAAAGTGGTGACGCCTGAGGACGTGCTGGCCGCGCCGTCCGTGTGGGACGGCGTGCTGACGCGCCTGATGGCGTGCCCGCCGACCTGCGGCGCGGCGGCAGCCATCGTGGTGTCCGAGGCATTCGCGCGCAAGCACGGCCTGCGGACGGATGTGTTCATCGCTGGCCAGGCGATGACGACGGATCAGCCGGATGCCTTCGAGTCGCCCAGCATGATCGACCTGGTAGGCGTGGGTATGACGAAGTCGGCCTCCCGCGCGGTGTACGAGCAGGCTGGCATCGGCCCCGAGGACATCGACGTGATCGAACTGCACGACTGCTTCGCGCAGAACGAACTGCTGACCTACGAGGGGCTGGGGCTTTGCAACGACGGCGGAGGCGAAAAGCTGGTCGAGGATGGCAACAACACCTACGGCGGCAAGTGGGTGGTCAACCCTTCGGGCGGCCTGCTGTCGAAGGGCCATCCACTGGGCGCCACCGGCCTTGCCCAGTGCTTTGAGCTGGTGCACCAGCTGCGCGGCACGGCAGGCGACCGCCAGGTGCCGGGCGCGAAGATCGCGCTGCAGCACAACCTCGGCCTGGGCGGCGCCTGCGTGGTGACCGCGTTCAAGAAGGCCTGACGTCCGCTTCACGGAGACATCGACATGCTGGACAAATCGCACATCGGCAAGGCACTGCCGACCTTCCACGCCAAGGCCGAGGCGGGCCAGTTGCGCTTCTTCGCCAAGGCCATCGGCGAGACCGACCCCGTCTACACCGACGATTCGGCCGCACGCGACGCCGGCCACCCCGACCTGCCGCTGCCGCCGACGTTCCTGTTCTCGCTGGAGTTCACCCAGCCCACCAGCGAGTGGCGCCAGGAAGTCGGCATCATCCCGTCGCGCATCCTGCACGGCGAGCAGTCGTTCACGTATCACCGCACAGCCTATGCCGGTGACATGCTGCGCTTCGAGAGCCGTATCGCGGACATCTACGACAAGAAAGGCGGCGCGCTGTCCTTCCTCGTGCGCGAGACGCGCGTGACCAACCAGCGCGGCGAGCACGTGGCCGATCTGCGCAGCGTGCTGGTGCATCGCAACGGCTGAACCGGAGACCGACTCATGACCCACTCTAATCTCGCTGCACTCAAGACGGGCGACACCCTGCCCCCGTTGACGCTGCCCCCGGTCAACCGCACGATGTTGGCCCTCTTTGCCGGCGCGTCTGGCGACCACAACGCCATCCATATCGACACCGACTACGCCCGCAAGGCCGGCATGACCGACGTGTTCGCGCACGGCATGCTGTCGATGGCCTGGCTCGGCCGCCTGCTGACGCAATGGGTGGATCAGCGCCAGATCCGTGAGTTCGGCGTGCGCTTCGTCGGCATCACGCACCTTGGCCACCAGATCACCTGCTCGGGCCATGTGACCGAGGTGTTCGAGGCCGCGGGCGAGAAACGCGCGCGCCTCGAAATCCAGACGACCAACCAGTACGGCGAGGCCAAGATCCTCGGCGACGCGGTCGTCGCCCTGTAATTCCCTAGCATCAAGGAGATACCGTGGGAAAGCTTGATGGAAAGGTCGCCCTTGTCACCGGCTCCGGCCGTGGCATCGGACAGGCCATCGCAATGAAGCTGGCGAGCGAAGGCGCTCGCCTCGTCGTCAACGACCTCGACGCCGAACCGGCGCACGAGACCGTCGAAATGCTGCGCAGTAACGGCTGCGAAGCCGTGGCCTGCGTCGGCAGCATCACCGCGCCGGACTTTGCGGAGCGCTACATCGGCACGGCGGTCAAGACGTTCGGCAGCATCGACATCATCGTCAATAACGCCGGCTACACCTGGGACGACGTGATCCAGCGGATGACGGACGAGCAGTGGTACGCCATCCTTGACTGCCACATGACCGCGCCGTTCCGCATCCTGCGCGCGGCATATCCGCACCTGAAGGCGCAGTTCCAGGCCGACCAGGATGCCGGGCGCGAAGTGTTCCGCAAGATCGTGAACGTTTCGTCGGTGTCGGCGCTCAACGGCAACGCGGGGCAGATCAACTACTCGTCGGCCAAGTCCGGCGTGATCGGCATGACGCGCGCCCTGAGCCGCGAATGGGGCCGCCTCAAGGTCAACGTCAATGCGGTCGCCTTCGGCCTGATCCATACCCGGATGACCGATGCCGACGCCAAGGCTGGCGCGACCGTGAAGATCGAAGGCCGCGATATCCGCGTAGGGATCAATCCGGAATTGATCAAGACACACGCCCAGCGTTGCCCGCTGGGCCGGGGTGGCACGCCTGAGGAGGCGGCGGGGTCGGTGTACCTGTTCTGCCTGCCGGAGTCGAACTACATCACGGGACAAATCGTGGCGGTGGCAGGCGGCCCGCAGTAAGGCCCGCAGTATGGCCCGCACTCCCTCGCCGGCCGCCGGCGCAGGGAGTGCCCAGCCTCCGTCATCAGTTGTTCTCGTCGTCCGCCCTGCTCCGGGCTTCCCAGCCTGCGTCGCGAAGCCTCTCCAGCGCCTCGTCGCGCCCGCTTACACCAAGCTTGGCGTAGACATTGCTCAAGTGCCACTTGACAGTTTCCGGCGACAGCCCGAGCGCGCGGGCGATCTTCTTCGTCGTGATGAGATCGGACAGCAACCGCACGACTTCCGTCTCGCGTTCGCTCAGGGCGACGGCACCCACCGTCGCCGCGCGCTTGTGCGCCCTTGCATTTCCCGTAACGGGCTTTGGCGGCAAGGCCGCTTGCAGCCGCTCCACGTAGAAGGCCAGTACCGGGTCGAGTGTTTCCTGCTTCGCCACTTCCCCGATCAGGGCCATCGCCGAAGGCTCGGCGTCCAGCATCCGGCGCAGCAGACCCAGCCGATGACCAAGATACAGCGCCGATACGACATGGCCCCGGGCAGCGCTGGCGCGGCCGAGCTTCGCATCGACCACGGCGCGCTGCAGGCGCAGGTAGGCCACGTAATGCATGCGGCCGTAAGCCTCGCAGTGCGCGATGAGCGGATCGAGCATCAACGCCGCCTGTTCCAGGTCGCCGGTGGCGAGCATCCAGCGAATGGTTGCTCCACGCACCGCGAAGTCCGGCGCGCTGAAGCGCTGAAGCGCTGGCTGACGGGCCGCGATGTCGTGCAGACGGCCCAGCAAGCCCTGCGCGGCATCCAGTTCCCCGAGTGCCAGGCGGCGGAAAACCTGCGCGCCGAGACCGTACGCCAGCAGGCGATCGAGGCCCAGCGTACTGGCGTATTCCTCCAGCCGGAACAGATAGGCAAACGCCTCCATCTGGTTGCCTGCCTGCCAGTGCGCCCCCGAAAGGACGATCATCACCCGTAGTACCGAATCCGGAATCGACACGCGTTCCAGCAGATCAACCCGACTCGCCAGCAGTTCGCGAGCGGCATCGTTCTGGTTCTGCTCAAACAGGATCTCGCCCAGCAGCGCCGCCGGCAGGCATGCGGGGTCCGCGCACGCCTTGCCGCGTGATTCGGCTTCCCGCAGCACGGAACGGTAAACGCGCTCCGCCTGCAGCAATTGGCCTTCATGCGCATAGCTCAGGCCGAGAATGCACTGACCCTGCAGTACGCCAGCAGTCGTGCCGAGCAGTGGCGTGCCATCGATGATGGGCCGCGTCGCGCCCAACTGGATGCTGCGCGCCCGTTCGTATTCCCCCCGCTGGATATAGATCCAGGAAAGTATGTTGGCGCACCCGCCAAGCGCGACGGTATCCGCCTCCGGCGGTGGTGCCAGCAACTGCGGCAGCATCACCATGATGGCTTCCACGTCGTCGCGCTGGATGGCAAGCACCGTACGCAACACCACCAGCGTGAAACGCTCCGACACGGCCTGCGGCTGGAGGTCCCGTTCGAGCGATGCGATGGCGGCCTCGCAGGCCGGGAAATCACGCTGATAGAGATGCTGGCGCGCCATCCACATGCGCAGCGGCAAGCTGGCCGCCACCTGATCCGCCGGCAAACTCCGCATCAGCGCTACCAGCTTGCCGAGGTCTCCGCGCGCGAAGAGCGCAGGCGCGCAACGCTCCACCAACGATGCGGCCTGCGCGGGCTCGCCCGCACGCATTGCGTGCTGCACCGCCTCATCGACATGGCCCCGATCGAGGAACCATTGCCACGCCCGCACATGAACAGCGCGGCGAGCCTCGGCGCTCCAGCGCTCGAATCGCTCCAGCAGGGTCTCCCGTAGCAACGGATGCAACCGGTACCAGGTCTGCGGGCTTTCCTGCTCCATTGACAGAATGAACATGTTGTCATGCTCCAGCCGCTCCAGCAGAGCCGCTTCCCTGCCGGCCTCCACTGCCGCATCGCGGCCGGCGACGGCGGCGCACAAGGAAGCGCAGAAGCGATCGCACGCCGCTGCCTGGGTCAACAAGTCCAGTTCCTCCGGACGCAGCCGCGACAGCACTTCGCGTTCGAAGTAGGCGGAGAATCCCTGCGGGTCTCGCACCTTCTCGCCCATGGCCGTCTCGAGCACGGCTGTCGACAAGCTGGGCCGCTTCTTCAGGAAAACGCAAAAAAGCTGGAGGCCCGCCACCCAGCCATCGGTCTGGGCGTACAGGCGCTGGGCGACGGCTGGCTCGACATCGGCCAGCTGCGCCTTCAGAAAGCGCTCGGCCTCGGCCGGCGAAAAGCGTAAATCGGCAAGGCCGAACTCAAGCGTCTGGTTCTCGGCGCGCAGCCGTTCGAGCGACACACGAGGCACGGACCGCGAGGCGAAGACGAGGTGCAGATTGGGCGGCGCATAGTCGAGCAGCCACTGGAGTGCCTCCCAGATGCGCTGGTCGGTGATGTGGTGCAGATCATCCAGAACGATCACCAGCTCGCGGCGGTAGCGGGCGACACCACGCACCAGCGCAAACACGATGCTCTCGATGGCATCCCGATCGGTGCCAACGCCTTCGAGCATCAAGGCTTCGCGCGCAATGCTCGGATCGACATTGGCGACGCTGGACAGCAGGTAGTCCACCCATACAGCGGGATCGTTATCGTCGGCATCGAGCGATAGCCAGGCGACGTGATAGCCAAGCGGCGTCAGCGCCTGGCTCCAGGCGACGAGCGCTGTGGTCTTGCCATAGCCAGGCGGACTTTGCAGCACGACGCAGCGGCGGCGGCGCTCGGCCATCAAACGCGCGAGTAGCAGCTCATGTGGCATGGCCTTGCGGCTGATGCGCGGCGCAACCAGCTTGCTGGCGACGAGTGGCTTGAGCGCCGCTCTTGGCGATGGAGGCACCGGCGTGTCGGGGAAATCTGGCATGCGGTGAGCTATATGGGTACCAGGGCATTTTACAGCGCATGCCGATTGCTAGGTACTGCGTCGTGCCTCGACGGCTCCGCCGCGTGCCAGCCCGCTACCCGGCGATGGCGTCGGCCAGCCCCCCACTACCGGTGGGGCCGCCTGCGCCAGGCGAGGGTAAGTTCAAAGCCGGAACCACGAAGACGCGCTGCCCGCGTCATCCACCGGCAGGACCACCATGCAGTTGACGCTCCGCGCATTCCATTGCGCGCACACCACGATCCACAATCTCTCGTTTCCCTGCACGGCCATCATTGCGCCGACCGCGGGATCGATCCGCTGCACCCATCGCAGCCATAGCCGTCTGGTGCATCCCAAACAACAGGTGAGGCTGCGGCCGTTCACGCCGATCATGATTGACATCGCCAACGATGCGGCCGCCTCCATCGAGATTCACCCAAACGACCTGTGCAGCGATAGCGATGCGACTGGCACTGCCATGCGTCCGCTTACGCGATTGCTCGCACACCACGTGCTTGGCGCACCGCAGCGAAACTGGACGCTCGATGCGTTCGCTTCGGTCGCAGGCATGACACGGCCGGCCCTCTCGCGCCGCCTCTTTGCCGAAGGCACCAGTTTCCGCGAATCCGTGCGCACGCACCGGCTGACCCGGCTGCTGATCGATCTATCAGACTGCAGCCTGCCCGCTCACACACTGTCCCTGCGCTACGGCTTTGCCGATCGCTGCCTACTAGAGGACGCGGTTTTCGAACAATACGGTCTTTCGCTGTCGAGGCTGAAGAATATCGTTGGCCACACCGCACCGCAACGCCTCTTGGGCACACAGGAGGAACTGCCCGACCTCCGCCGATGCGTACCTGCCCTATGGCAGACTTGACATTATGTCGACGGCAATCTGAACCCGCCCACGCATTCGGCGGCGTTCTGCGTGGATGAGAAGACCGCAATCCAGGCCCTGGATCGCAAGGATTCGAGTTCGCCCGGTGCCAATTCAATGACGCGATGGACTAGCGACCGCAATGGGGTCAGACTCCGGAAGCCGACCTACGCTTGAATCGATAGACGCTCACGGGTCGGCACCCGGCCGCCAAGCTGGCGAATCGCTGAGGCGGTCGGGCGCTTTCCGGGCCACTAAGCTACATTGCTACCGCGCGCTGGAGTGACAGAAGTCCGACTGGTGAGATCGCACGTAGGTCAGGAGAGCCACATCAAGCTCGCGGGCTCGAACCTGCGCCAACTACAGACGGGGCTCAGCGCCTTAAACATGCGCGCCCCAAGGCCGGAGACTTGACTTCGCTTGGTCTCACGTAGGGTAGAAGTGCCGCGCCTCGAATGACGGCAGAAACCCAACCCAGACGACCCACTGTACTCGGAAACGAAATGCCTCACGATACTTCCACCGCCCTTCCATCCGTCGACTCTAAGTCAGCGGCAGCCATGGATCTTTGGAAACGGCATAAAGACTCACTCCAGCGCTGGTGCGAGAGCGACGAGTTCTGGCAGTCGCAATGTCCCCCTGATTGCCTTCGCTATGGAGCGGGCGAATTGGATTTCATCTCTAGAGACGTCCTTCGTACGCTCCTCGCCAGCATCCCATCCATTTCCAATGTAGACCAACATCAGGCCCGCCCGCTACTTCCTGCATGCGGCGATATCGACTGCAATACTTGCGAACTAGGCTGACACCCTCGACCCCTGGGATCGGTGAACCAAGGATAAGGACGCGGCGCCAGAAGACGCAGCAGCACTGCGCTGTCGACGTGCAGCGTCAAGTCCTGAATGGACGAACGCCCCAGCGGGCGCTGGTCCCATTGGGTTGGAAAGAGAAATGCCCGCCGCCCCTAAGGGGAGCAGCGGGCATTCGGCTGCAGACGACGGACGAGTGGCCCGCCGGGAGCTCAAGCCACCTTGCGGTTGGGCGGCAATAGGCCGAACTTGGCCAGCGCTTTGAGATTGGTCTCAATGTAGGTCACCATACCGTCGATCTTTACCGCAAGGTAATGATCAAAGCAGGCCGCGTCCTGCGAAACCTCCACGTTCTTGGCCGCTTGGAAGGCCTCCAGCAGCTCTTCCCGGTCCAAATCAGCACCCATCCAACCAAAGATCCGGATGAAAGTGTGAATCTTGCGACGACGCGGTAGCAGCTTTTCGGCCTCTTCGGCCGTGACGAATACTTTGGACATAATTCAGAGCCTAAGAACAGGGCTATGCCTGCGTTTTTAACGGATGGAGGGTGCCCAAGGGCTGCCCCTCCAAAGGGGGATAAAAGCCGACCGGCAACTCGGTTGCCGCATCGTTGCCGTACTGATAAACGGGACCCGTGCCGCAGTAGCCACTGCCGCAGATCTGCTGGCAGTAGCTCTCAATGCCATCGGCCCGGAGTTGGGCAAAGACATCTTCAAGATATTCCGTAGACATTGGAGACAAAGAAATGCCCGCTCTCTTGCGAGAAGCGGGCATAAGGTTAGTGAATGGCGCCGGGCTTACTGCAGCGCCAGCGCAACCACATCGATGACGCCATCTGCGTCGTCGACCAGGTCGGGAGTCTGCGATATGTAAAACTCCCGCTGATAGCCACCGACCCGCAACACCTCGCGCTTCATCTTCATGAACGCGCGCTTACGATCCGGATCCAATGGGCCATCCGATTCATCGGTGAATAGGGTCTGGAAAGGCTGCTGCGCGTCCTGCGCCCGATAAAGGGCGATTCCGCGCGTCAGGCACTCATTGATCCAGACTTTCTGCCCGCCTGACATCACGCCAAATTCCTTCGTGGTGTCGTTATCGGCGTCGATCACATTAATGGAAAATCCTTCGCGCAGTTCGCCGCTGGCCAGCACTGTCTGCGTCTGGATCGCGATGGTGAATCGCGGTCCATAGCAGGCCAGAAGCAAGTCATTGACGATCAGCGTGATGGCCGGGCCCGCGTCATCGATGGACAACGCGATCACGCCATCGTTGCCCAGGCCTTTCGCAAGCAGCTTCCATTGCGCAATCTGGTCGGACAGCGTCTGCGCTTTGGCCTCGATCACCGGCATACCGGCAAGCTCAACATCCAGACGCTCACGCTCGGCCACCAACATGCTCTCCTGCCGAATGATTGCTTCGATCCGACCGGCGATTGCAGCAACAGCCTCCCGGCTGGCGGCAATCTGGCAGTCCATCTGGGCCAGCATGCCCGTCACATCCTCAGTGGCCAGCGTCGCCAGTTCCCGGCGTACCGCTTCGAGCTGGGATTGCACATCCGCGATATCGCGCTTGTGGCGCGCAGTGCGTGACGCGTCCTCCTCGCTCAATGCCGTCAAATCGCGTTCGGCCTGCGCCAGTCCTTCGCGCGTGGCGTCCAGTAAGGGCTTCTTGGCGGCCAACGCCGTGAGTCGCTGCAGCAGTTGCTGATCGCGATCAAGCTGTGCCTGCAGTGCAGCAGCTGCAGCGCGCGCCGTGGCACGCTCCGCAACTGCACCTTGCATCGACTGCACCTGATCAAGCTTCTTGCGATAGCTTTCACGTAGTGCCTTGACCAATACAACCTGCTCCCCAAGGTTTGCCTTGGCTTTGCGGGCTTGCGCCAGCAACGGACAGATGGAGTGCATCGGATCAACGCGGCAGGGAACGGTCTCGATGACGTCAGCTTGCAGTTTCAACGACTCAACAAGCTTCGCGCCGGCAACACCTTGCTGCTCGAGGCCCGTGAGCTCTGAACTAAGCGCCGCGTGCAGGACCTGCAGGGCATCGAGCTTCTCAACGACTTCGCGCTGACGGGCAAGTTTTGCCTGCCTCTGGCCAATGGCCAGTTGCGCGGCATCCCTTTCGCCGGCTGCCGCCTCAATAGCCGAGGCCTCCGCCAATACCGCATGATGACTGGCCGCTTGCCGATCCAACTCGCGCCGACGCGCCGCAGCACGTCCGGCGGTGGCCTGCTCATCGTTGGTCAGCGATGCTGCACGCTGGTCCAATTCGACCTTGCGCTGGTTCAGTTCCCGCAACCGCGCTTCGGTACCGGCGTTAGCGGTCTGCTTCGCAGAAAGCGTCGCGCGCTCCTGCAGTAGCTTCGCACCCTTCGCTGTTTCGTCGTCACGTGCACTGCGCTCGGCATCCAGGCTCTCGCCCATCTGCCCGATCTCTCGGGTCACCACGGCCGCGCGCTCGCGCTTCCCGTTGAAGGTCAGCACGTCGCGCTGCAAGGTGTCCAGCGAGCGGGTGAGCAGCTTGGCGACCTCGCCTGCTTTTGCAGACATATCTCGCAAGTGATCGATCCCGAGCAGCTCGGCGAGCAGCTTCTTGACCTCGCCCGGCTGATAGCTGGCGAGTGGACGCCGGTTTTGGGCAGAAAACACACTGGTGAAGAACGCTTCGGGAGAGCCCAAGACGGTTTCCAGGCACCGGTTGTAGGTTTCCGCCTTGCCGTCTGACAGCGTGCCGTCAGCCAGTTGAATCGGCTTCCAGTCACCGTCGGCGTGTTTCTCAAAAAGGTAGTACTCGGCCTTGCGGCTCTTGCCAGGGTTACGGAACGCGAACGCGGAACGGAACGTCCTGCCGCCGTGCTCCCATTCCAGGTCTTTCTCAGCGCGTGGGGCGCAGAGATGGTCCCAGTACGAGAACGCGTCGGCCGACATCTTGCTCGCGCGGCTCGGCATGATCGGAAACGGATGTAGGTTGTCCATGATCGTTGTCTTCCCTGCCCCGTTGGGGCCGACAAGGGCGATCAGGCCGCCGGGCAGCGCCGACAGGTCGACGGTGATGCTATCCCGATGCATGCCGTCGCGGATCCCGTGGAATCCGGAAAGCGTCAGCTTCAGTGGGCGCATTCGGGCACCTCCGAGCCAGTGAAGGAATGGAGATAATCCGACGGCACTTCCATTGCAGTCTCCTCCCATTGCGGAACGTCGGGCAGCGAAGGTGCATCCTGCTCAGGCTTGCCCGCGATCGCCCGTTCAACTGAGCGGCGCGCAGCGGCAAACTGCTGGCTCGCAAGCTTCATCACAGCGTCCCAATCCTGCTGGCCCGTGAGGGCTCGCAGGTCCACTTCGCTCCACTGGGACGCCAGGCCGTTGGAGAACGACCAGATCAAGTCCTGCAATTCCTTGGACGGCGCCAGGGCAAAGAAGGTGTTGCCACCCGCCTCACCCAAGGCCATCACCAGCATGTGGTCGCGCTTGGCGATCACAGCGCCGCGGCCGTGGCCGAACGGTTCATACATCATGCACTGCGTAAAGTCATGCTGCTCGGAAAGGCGCTTGGCCATGTCCGAGCGGTTGATAAAGGTCTCTTCAACAAAGAGCCAGTCAGGACCGGCGTGGTAGAGAATCATTTGGCACTCCAAGGATACGACGGAGTGCGCCCCGGACGGGAAGCATCCGTCTGGGTAGATAGAAAAGAAATGGATACTGCGGGTCGATGCGTCTGAGACGCGGGTAAAACCAGATTTCGACAACCTCGAAGGCTGTCGGAACATGGCTCGGCAAGTTCGAGGGATTGTCGTATCGCTACGCAAAAAGATCGTCGGTCAGCCAGTTCATTGGCGTGGCTGCGGTCGCGATGGGTGCTACCGGCTCCGTTACCGACGCGGCAGAAAGCGCTTCGGGTACGGCGACAGTTTGATCCAGTTCCATGTCCACCAGCTTCGCAACGAAAGCGGGCGCAACTGCTACCACAGGGTGCACCTCCTGCGTAATAGCCACGGGCATATCAGAAAGGCCATCGAGCACTTGATCGGCAATCGCCTGTGCATCGAGGTTTTCGAGCATCGACAGACTGTCCAGCAACGGATTCGCGTCAACGCCCGTCAACTCGCACCATCGCCCCAGCTTCTCGGACAAGGTTGCCGCCCGGCTGATGCCTTCGGCGCGGCTGCGAACAGCCGGCAGGACACGCGCTTCCAGCTTGACCTCCGCACTGGCACCAAAGAGCGCCTGGATGGCCTCACGATCCACGAGTTGACGATGCTCCTCGTTGACCGTCCAGCGCACTCGCACGAACTTGTGGGCAGCGTCGGCGGCTATCCCGGCAAGCTTTGCCATGTCAGGAGGGCCATCGAAGTCGATGCAAACCGTCTCGCTCGCTGGCGTTTTCACTTGGGAAGCTGCCGCCTGCCCCGGTGAAACCTGCCACTGCAGATAGCCTTTTGCACCAATCTCGCCGTAGTGGAACCGTCCGATCGAACCAGGATAGGCGACCACCCTGCCCTCGCGCTCCCATTGCTGGGCGCGGTGAATGTGGCCGAGCATGAACGCGTCGCAGTCGGCAGCGAACAGTGCACCAAGGGTGAACTCATGGTCGAGTCCTGCCATCGGCACGCCGTGCTCCGTTTGGCATCCGTTGACGGTACCGTGCGACACACCGATCGTACGGACGCCTTGTGACCGCCATTGACGATTTACAGCGCCCGCAGCCGCCAGATAGTCCGCCAGATGATCACCGACCGCCGTCGCCGCATTCGCCACGCCGGCCGCAGCGGCCAACACTGCCTTGTTGACCGTTGGCACGCAAGTGAACACGACATCCGGCAGGCCGTGCTGCGTCAGCAACCCGTCCATTTCCGCCTGACTGAAGATCGCGCCGTCGCTAGGAAAGAATGCCTCGCCAATGAGCGCGACCTGATGGATACGATCCGCAACGTACACAGGTCGACTTGCTCCGATCAGTCGAAACAGATCCAGCGTACCGGGCGGCTCGTGGCTGAACGTGCCTTGCAACATCAACACCGGCATGTGGGCCGACAACTGATGGATCCGCCGTGCCAGCGCGGAGAGCGCCGGCGTGTGGGCATCGAGCCGGTGGTCCGTCGAGTCGCCCGACACCACAGCAACATGGCAGCGACTTGCGATCGCGTCCTCCACCGCAAAACCAAAACAATGATCCGCTTCAGCAAAATGGCCGGGTGAATAGTGCAAATCAGAGAAATGCGCCACAAGTAGGCTTGCGCCATCGTTGAGCATCATGGGACCTCCAAGGGAATGTGCCGGCATGCGGCAAGAAAGAAAAATGGGAAGCCCGGGGGCTTCCCTCAACTGCCGGAACGAGGCTGGCGATGTTACGTAGCGACGTCGGCAGCGAGGGCCGCCACCTGCTCTCGGAAAGCCATCGGGTTAGCCAGGGCGGTGCGAAGTTCATCCAAGAACCGTCGCACACCCTGATCCCGCTTAGACCAACCACGCCCGAAGGTCGCCGTTGCGAAGGCCTTCAGTTGGCGGGTGCCATCCTCGCTGTTGAGCCCAAGACGCTGCACAAGATCGAGGTATTCGCTCTCCAGGTCCTTGTTACCCACCTCCGTGCTGGATACGGGCGCCGAACCAGCGGCCTGACCCACACCAATCTCCGATGCTTCAGCATGCAGGGCATCGATGGTGTAGTCGCCGGGGCCTTGCCCTGGTAAAGGATCATCCCCTTCGCCTTCGAGCAAAGAATCGGCCTGCTCTGCCATCTCCAATGCGGGCGGGCGACGGTCCGAGCCATCGAGCAATGCCGCGATATCGATTTCGGCGTCCAGAGTGATGAGCCATTGCATCTGGCGCACCGGCCTGCCGGTATCGTCGATACGGCTGATCTCGATCTCCTGCTTGGACATATAGAACTGGATTCCGACGAGCCTGCCGCCACGCGCCATCGCTACGGTTTGCATGGCGGCATGCGCCTTTTGCAAAACGTAAATGGAAGTGGTTGGCATTTCGATGAGGCCGAGTCCGGAGATATGCGGCACCGCAAAAAAGAAGCTAGCCGAGAGGCTGCAATGACCAGTCTGGTACTGCGGACACTCTTGAGGGTCGCAGATACCGTCCGGGATCGCTTCGTCCTGGCGCAGGATGATTCTGCGCCCGCCCCAGATGCGTTTCGCACGGTTGGCCCGCTCATCACGAACTGCCGGCGCATACATCTTGCAATAGCGCTTGCCGTCGTGACCGTACTCGGAGAAAAACTCGCGACCACTTTGCGTCCATGACACGAGTTGGTTGGGCATGTTGCTCAGCCAATCGTCAAACGCGAAGACAACGGGGAATTGCCAGAGGCGGTGCCCATTGCCATCGCCACGATCCTCTCCGTAGCGCTGGACGATACTGTCGGCCACCGCCGGGTTAGCGAAGTCGGAACGGCGGCAGGTGAACCAAGGGACGTTCTTCGGAACCAACGGTGTCTTGATGCCCGTCGCCCGGGTAATCTCGGCACCAATGCGCTCGAAGCCTTCGCCGCGGGCAAGAAGCGCATCGTGGATCTTTACGGCCTGCTCTCTGTCCCGCGCAGCCTTTGTCAGGACTTTGATGCCAGGCCGGATCTTGCCAATGATGGGCGGCCGCATGGGCCGCTCTTCTAGCAGGCTTCGGCGTCCGCCGGGCTCGCTGTAGGTGATGGGTGCATGCATTCGCTCTTTCTCCTATCAAGGAAACGAACGACGTTGGCCCGGATGGACGCAGCATGCTCCCGAAGGCGCAGGGCTGTGTCGGCCCCGCGCTGGGTCGTTACTAAATTGAGGAAGTTCGCTTTCGCGGCTTCCGGTAGCCCGGCGACGTAAGTCGCCTCACAAAGGTTACGCCAGGCCTGCGGCATTTCTGCGTACTCGGCACGGCGCAGGTTCAACGTTGCCGCGATTGCGGCGGAAATCTCGGCGTTCTGATGGTGCATGAGTTGCTCCTGGAATCGAGGTCTCTCATCAGAAACAATAAAAGCCCGCCCCGGTTTGCGCCGGCAGCGAGCTTTGATAGATAGGAACCTGCAATGCCACGCCCCTTCCGGGGGCGTGGCACTCAGGGAACGGCGCACGATTGCGCGCTGCTCTATGCTGAGGACGTAAAGTCGCCCTCGTGCAGCATGGTCACGCTGCACAACAACCCATTTCGCGAACCCACAGGTTCGACCGCAGGTTCACGGATCAGCTCGACGTCGGCCGTTCTGCCTAGGAGGGGCCTGGAGAGAGAGACGCCACATGGTCCCAGGCTCGAACGGTGTCCTCGCGTACGCTCCAGAGGAAGCACAGCGGAGAACGCGTATTACAGGCTGATAAGGGAAGCGCTCGGCGAAAACACTTATCACAAGAAAAGATCCACACCAGTAGCCAACTGGTCGGCGCATGCGCAACGGCACGACTTGTACAAAGGGATGGACTCGCGAGGAGTCGGGATCGATGCGTCTGTGACGCGGGGTATGGAAAGCATTGTGGCATAGATAAACGGTGCAGAAAGTCAGAAAGCTCACGAAATTGGGGGGCTTTCTGGCGCTGATGCCGTGTTGTTGTGACGGACAATGCCCTACGAGAGAGATCCACATCAACATGGAAAATGGCCGAATCATCCGACCCCCAGCACCGCGGAAGAGATACCGACGCGCTGTCGTCTGCATCTAACAGCAGCAGTTTCCCGTCACAATTTCAAGCCCCACGCGACGGACCCAAGCCGATCGAGCGCCTGCTGAGCGAGGATCGCGCATCGCGAATCATTCCGGACACCGACAGCGGAACAGTGATCGCCTACTGCTCCGATTTCGTACGCGACTTCCTGCGCAGTGACTACCTGTTCTGCACATCCAAGATGAGCGTCGCCGCCAGCGGAAAGATCCTTGCGCTGGATACCCGCTTCCGGAATGCAAACGCGTGGATGGACGAAAGGCTGGCCTGGTCTCGAAAACTCACTAAGCGGAGCATGAGTGTCCGGTATGACAAGCGCGAGGTCGTCGTCACCCACTCCCTTGGCGGCCGGCTCATTCGCCTATTGAATCAGCATGACCAACTCTTTACGAACGTGCTGGGCGCGTACATGGCTCACAGTATTGACGACGCGGAAAAGGACGATGCGCTAATCAAGGCTGCGCGACATATCCGGGCGATCCACCGCTTGTGCATCCCCGACAACGACCGCTTTACCCGCGACGGCAAGCCGCTCGACGCCGATCACTGATCATTCTTCCCCGAAACCTACGATGGATATCCAAGAGATTGCACGCCTGCACACCCGCTATAACGAGCCGCCCCTCACGATCGACATACCGAGCGATACTCACGCGACGCCACTCCTCGAACGTGCAGGCTCAGTGCCTGCTGAAGATCCGAAGCCGATGTGGCGAAGACTGACGGCTGGGCAGCGCCGGGCCATCGGCGTACTTATCGTTGCGGCAATCGCGTTTCCGATTGGCATGTGGACCGCGTCCGGCAGTAAGCACGATGCAGTGGCGACCAATTCTGTTCAGGGAAGTACCACCACGGTATCGGCTATCGCGCCTGCCGGCACACTGGACGTCCAGGGTCATGAATGGCCTCCGAGAGCTTCTTCGGTTCAAGGCGACCAGACCACCAATGAAGGCCAGTCGCCCATCCTAGCCGCTCCTCAAGGCGGATCTGCGCTCGTTTCCGAATCTACGCCAGCGCCGGCGGCCGTTGCGCCTCCGGTTCACGCGGCGCCAGCGAACAAAACGCCGGTCAAGGCACCAGCGACATCGCAAAAGCCAACAGCCACCCCAGTGACGGCGCCGACTTTGCCGCAATCTTCGGCGAAGGCTACCTCGCGGGCTCCGATCGGAGCTGACGTCAAACTGTTTTGAGCGACGGACGGAAGATGACAATGACGACTACAAACTTCAGTCTTATTCAGGCAGGTCTGAGCATCCACGGAGATGTCGCGTTGGATCACGGCATTAGCTGCTTCGGGCTGGTGGGTGGCGACCTCCGGTCGTCGCGTGGGCTCGTGCACGTTGGGCCAGAAGGCCTTATCCGCGGAACCGTAGAGGGCGACCATGTTCTCATCGATGGCACGGTGGAAGGCGACGTTGCAGCCCGCGTTTCGCTTCAGATAAACGGCAAGGTAAAGGGACGCATCGCGTATGCCGGCACGATTCGGCTCGGGGCCAACGCAGTGCTCGAAGGTACGATTTCCCGCATCGCGGGCATTGGCTATGACGCGCCCGGCGCCTCAAACCCTGAAGTCGCGGCAATGCCGAAACCCACAAACACGTAAGCATGCTCAACCTATTTCCTCGGTAAGCTCACATAAATCACCATTGTTTCCGGACCCACAGAAACAAAAAATCCCGGCGATTTTTCTCGTCGGGATTTTTTCATCCGCTGTTCCACGGCCGCAGACTCACGATTTCCTCGATCGTGAACAGCCGCTGGAGCGTCAACCAGGGGCCTCTGTTGCCCACGGCATCTATGAATGCAACGATTGGTAGTTGCCCATCAATACGGCATTCAAACGCGCGTATGCCGCGATGCTCGTCAGTGATGACGTATCGTCGGCCATGCTGGAGCACAAACGCCAGCTTGTTCTGACGCAGATTGATGCCAGCATCTGCAACCCTGCCAGGCAACGCAACGCCGGCGAACCAGTCGTCAAACCCCAGCTGGGTCCTTCCGGAACGCGCTTCCCCGCTCCACTCATCCAGACGCCGAGCCAGCCCTCTCGGGGGCAACTTGCCGATATCAACGTCCAAGGGGTCGCTGTCCAAGCGAACGCCCCTGACCGCGCAACGCCCCTCCCAGAGCAACGGTAACCACTCCAGGCACAAGAAGAGTGATCGAACAAAAATGACCAGCACTAACGTGAGCAGACCAACAACCGGCAACTGCAATGCAACTTCTACACAAGGGATGCGCATGGGACGACCAAAAAAAAACCCCGGACTGAGCCGGGGCAATGCCTAAAACGACCACTTCTGTACCTTTCAACGGCACATTGCGTGGTCGCTTGAGATGGTCTAGAGGAAATGCACTGTTGCTGACGTTACTCTGCAAGCTCGAGTGCCGCGTCCCATGCCTTCTGCTTAAGCACGGCACCGGCGCCAAACCACGCGGAATGGAGGCGGTTGCCTTCATTACGGGCGCGCTGCTGGTGGTCGACATACTCCGTCACGCTATTCAAGAGGCCCCAGGCCGTGCCAGAGGCCGATTCAAGCATCGCGCCGCGACCATTACCCTCGAACAGGTGCATCACAGCCTTGAAACCACGTTCGTTCATGCGGTCCAAGGTCTGTACCCCAGGCTTGTCTGCCAAGGAATAGGTGAACAGGCGTTGAAAGAACCGTTCAGTTTCCGCCTGACTCACCTTGCGTGATGCAAGCTGCTGCATGTTGGCCATGAAGCCATCCCAGGAAGAAATGGCAATGCCAAGCTCTTCCTTGACGGCGCGTGGGTCGAACTGGCTGCGATGCGGCACCTTCACGGCGCCGCGGTTACGGCCCACGGCGATCTGCAAAGTGTTGTTGCACACCACGCGTACCGAAGTGAACTGCGCCGTCGTGGCCAGCGTGCCGTCACAGGCAGTGGCCAGCAGCAGGTAGCCGCGGACTTCGTCGCCACCGGCGAGCAACGCCGACTGTCCCGTTCGCGCAAGGGCCCAGAGCTTGCGGCCTTCCTTGAGCACACCAGCCGTTTCGAGCTGATAGCCGCCCGCCTGGGTGAGATCCCGATAAAACTCTAGGATTTCGGCAGGTTGCACGACCTGGTACTTCTTCGATACGGTCGACAGAGGCTTCTTGCTATCCGAGCGATACAGCACCTTCTGCTCGGGAAAAGATTGAATCGGATCCAGATCGTGGGAGCCGATGCGATACATCACATCGGTTTCCTCGATCCGCCAGTTCATGCCGGCGGCGTCCGCCCAGACTTCAAGCGGCTGGTGGGCCTCTAGGCGATTACCCAGGCTGTGCCAGGGGGTCGCGCCGACATAAGCCATGGTTTCTACGAGATGGGACATGGTATAGCTCCAGAAAGAGATGAGCGAGCGCCGCCAGCGGCGAATACTCGCGTTGAACTGAAATGAAAGAAAGGGAACGTCCATGCGGACGCCGGGCAGGAATGGCGCAAGCTGTCGCCTACGGCGACAGCTTGCGCCGATGACTACAACTCAAAAACGTAAATGGGGCGAAGCCCACTGAGCCGTCCCACCAGGGGACAATCCCTGTGAGAGGTTTCATGGACGTCTTCGATAAGGACGGGACATCCCTTCCCCAAGGGACGAGTGTCCCGGCTGGGTTGGTAGTCCGGGCGATGCCGGACATGGGTCGATGCGTCTATGACGCGGGGGAAAGCGACTTCCCGAAGCCTATGGGCTTTGGCAGGCCCTCTCGGGCTTGTCATTTGAGATCAGGCTACGTCGAGCATCTTCATGATGGCGTGGACCAGTTGCCAGCCATGACTTTGCGAAAGCGTCTTGGCCGTGATCAGCTTCTGGACCGTGGTTACCATGCGAGGTGCCTCGCCGGTGCGCCCGATGCGGTCAACGCACACAATCCAGCCCTCCGACTGGCCGCGATGCATCGATACAGCATACCTGTCGCGGCCACCAAGCTCCGGCCAAGGATGTAAAGGGTTGGGCCCATACAGGGCTTCATTCTCGTCTTCGCCAAAGTTTGCCGCGTCGAGCCACTCAGGCTCGAGGTCTGCAGCACGCAGCTGGCCATAAACCTCCGAGACGACATCGGCAATCGTCTTGCCTTGTGTATCGATGGGCGCAATGCTGAGCGGAACGGCTTCCACAGCGATGGACATATTTTGCTCCAGGAATCGCGCAGAAGGCCCCGCGCGGGGGCCCGCGCAGGGTAAATGAAGAGATTTGGGGCTCCGGCTGGAACCCGTTTAACGCGTCAGACGGTAGCCGCCACCAGAGCCCACAAGGTACAGTTGCTGCCCCGTGACGAACTGCTGGTCAGCATCCTGCGTGATGGCGATTTGGTTGCCGTTTTCCTTGCGGACAATGACTTCGAGGCCGTTGCGGCGGTTCAGATAGCTGGCCACAGCTTGCGTAGCAATTCCGGACACCGTGCCGGACAGCGCACCGGCAATGTAACGACCATTGCCACCGCCAATGACACGGGCACCGAGCAGACCACCAACGACTGCCCCAACAATACCGGGGATGCCGCTGTTGGCTGACGTGTAGCCATCACTGTCGACGATCGTGACCTGGCGGACACGGATGACAGTGACGACTTCAACGGAGCCGGTGCGCAGCGCTTCCGAGCTGCGATAAGCATTCGGAGACGTCTGCTGGACAGCGCAGCCGGTGAACATGACCGAGCAAAGGAAAAGCGAGAAAAAACGCTTGAATATGATGGCCTCAACGAAAATAGGGCCAACATGCCCACGGGCAGGAAGGCCCGTAGGTGGGAGAATAAAAAGCTGTCCGGCTAAACAACCGGAAGGGATCGATGCGTCTGAGACGCGGTAGGTGCGGAAATATTAACAGCGGCTTTGCCCGGCGGCAACCGCTAGCAAAAATGCATCCAGTCGGATGGTTCTCGTAGCGACCTTGACTTCCTGTCCGGCGTTTAGCCCGGAGAGGAAGTCAATTCAACCTGTCCTACCTAGTTAGCGATACCACTTGGGAGAATTCTCCAAGACCGCACTCAAAACCCGCTGACCGAGGTCTGCACCAGCAGCACAACGTTCAACGACAACACCACCATCGCAGCTGCGAATGCGACGACGCTGGTGAGCTTGCCGTTGCAATACCGACCCATCAGCGCGCGCCTTGAGGTGAACCAGATCAGCATGCCCATCGGCACTGGCAGAGCGATGCTCAGCACCACCTGGCTAAGCACCAGCGCATCGGTAGGATTGCTGCCGCTGCCAATTACGATGAACGCCGGCACCATCGTCGCCAGACGCCTTAGCCATACGGGAAGTCGGAATCGCACAAAGCCTTGCATAATCATCTGCCCAGCCACCGTGCCGACCACCGAACTGGAAATGCCGGAGGCGATCAGCGCGGCGAGAAAAAATGCCGCCGCGGCGCCGCCGAGCAGCGGTGAGAGGGTCTCGTAGGCGGTGTCAATCTGCGCCATGCCGGGGTGATCGACATGGAATGCACCCGAGGCCATGATCACCATGGCCATGTTGATGAGCCCGGCCACGCCCAGTGCCACGACAACCTCGATGTTGGAAAACACAATGAGCCTCGCGCGCTCGCGCTCGCTGCGCGGCGGCACGCGATTCTGGGTCAGGCCAGAATGCAAGAACAACGCGTGCGGCATCACCGTGGCACCGACGATCCCGACCGCGATGAGCAGCGCACCGTGGTCCAGTACCTGCGGCAGCAATGCGTGATGCAGGACGTCCGGCCATGCTACGGGTGCGATCAGTAGCTCCGCCACATAGGAAACACCGATCACGCCGACGAGGCCCGCGATAACCAACTCCAGGGGCCGGAAGCCCGCACGCATGAACTGGAGCAGTGCGTACGTAACCGCCGCCGTCACGACCATGCTTGCCATCATGGAAAGATGGAACAGCAGCGAAATCCCGATCGCTGCGCCAACGAACTCGGCCAGGTCGGTTGCCATGGCGGCCACCTCGCTGAGTGCCCACATCGCGATCACCAGAGGCCGGGGCAGCGTGTCGCGGCATAGCTCGGCTAGATTGCGCCCGGTGACCAGGCCGAGCTTTGCGGATAGCATCTGGAACAGCATGGCGATGCCGTTGGCGAACACCACCACCCACAGTAGCGAGTAGCCGTACCCGGCACCAGCCTGGATGCTCGTTGCGAAATTGCCAGGGTCCATGTAGGCGATCGAGGCCACCACGGCTGGCCCCGCAAGCGCCGACAACGCACGCAGCCCGCAGCGCCTGCCCGAGAGTACGTCATGAACATCGGCGCAGGCACGTTCGGTAAGCGTTCGCCGCAAGTCAGCCTGATTCACTAGTTCTGTCACGTTGGCGCTCCATTGCGTTTCCATGTTCGCCCTTGCGGGACCGGCCGGATGCCGGCCTCGCGCACCCGGATCGGCGTCCAGCGCGACATCGATGCCGCGCTCGCCCGTCGGTTGCCCCTGGATTTCAATCTAACTCCTTCACTGCCGATGCCCTAGGCTTCTCCGCTCAGCAGTGCGGTGGCGCCAGTCAGGAACTCATGTTGAGCGTGCCGTTCACGCCATTCGGGAAGAATCCGCCCTTCACGGCCGAAGTGCTGGTGAGATAGACGATGTTGAGGACGTCGGCATAGCCGCGGCTGAATGCCAGACCATTTCCGTCGAGCGGCACGATGTTGGAGGTGCCCGGCGTACTGCCGGTGATGCCCTGATCGTCGTCCACCGTGTTGTCAAGTGCATCGCGCGCATCGGAGATGGCATTGGCGGCTGAGATAAGACTCGCCATGTTGATGCCCCTGGCATAGAGCGATGTGCGAACCAGGCCTGCGTGATAGGCTTCGGCCGCCAGGATGCCTGCGGCAGCCTCCAGGAAGGTCTTGTTGGTGAGCAGTGGCGAGGCACCCTTGTACGCCGTCACGCCAACGTCTTCGAAGATGAAGGCGCCGAGCAGAAATTGTTGTCGCTCTCATACGGGTTGAATGCCACGCCGGGCCCCACCAGTCCCGCCGCGCGTGCGGCAACGGAGAAAGCGCCGTTAGGATTGGCGCCGCTGATGTCGATGGCAGGCTGCGCCACGGCAGCGGACCCGAGCGCAGTGCGCAGGAAGGCCACATGCTCGCGCTCGTCATTGGCGATCTCGTTCGCATACGCCCTCACTACGGGATCCTGGAATGGAACCTGCTGGCCCGCTATCACTGCGCCCTGCGTGCCCACGCCCGACAGCATGCCTGCAGGCAGCCCGCTTCCGGTGGTCGCGTAGGTATAGAACTGGGCCTCCAGATATTCGAGGTTGAGCGCGAAGTTGAGGATCTCCGCATCGGTGGGTGCAGAAGGGCTAGCGGTCGCATTGTCGCCACTACCGCCGCCACAGGCACTGATGATTGTCCCGCCGATCAGCCCAAGGCCAAGGCCGCCGGCATTGCGGAAAAACTGCCTGCGCTGCAATCGCCGGGTCACGCGGCGATTGAACATATCGATGAGTGCGGCAGAATTGGGTAGGTCGTGTTTCGAGTCGGGCATGATACTGCTCCTCTGATACCATCCAAACAATACGATGAGTCCGGTGCGGGCGCGGGGCAGGTGCGGCCATCTCAATGCATCGAGACGGATCGCGGCATGAAGGTGCGCCGGCCGCAGTCGATAGTCGGCCATGCACCTTCATCCTGCATCTACGCGCCAACGCGAACTTCGGATGCATAGTTGCGCAAATAAACTGGAAAGAGATCTGCTGCAGCGCCATGTCTTGCCTAAAGCTCGCCAGTCAGGCTGTCATCTGCGGATGACCCAGGGAAGGGACCATTGCGGCCGGCACTTCCCAGCCACCAGTGATGGGCGCCGCGGCTGGTCCGTATGACTTTCTGCCGATTACAAAGCCCGAAGCGCGTCCGGTGTTCCATCACCCACCTATCCCGCTGGCACGCAACCGGTCGACCATGTCATCAGCCTGTCGCCGCCGGCATTCATCGGCGCCGACATCGGCGACCGGCTGGTCGATCTAGCGCGCAATTCGGCACAGCTTGCGCAAAAATTGCGCGCTGCCGGCGTACCGGTCGTCGGTCGCGAGTACGGGCATCTTTCGCCCACGCTACTTATTGGGGCGTTCGCCGCGCCGTTGCGCCGGCTATCCAAGTTCGGTGAAGATGTGGCTGGGTTCGTCCTGGCTGGCCGCAGTTGCTCATATTGAACCGACGACCGTTGTGACGGTATGGTGCTGCCACCGGCCCGGGGCTGCGGCAACGTAGTCAAGGTGGCCCAGTGGATACATCGCCGCTACCTGTGGGTCCCGTGCCCCGTATGCCGGATGTTCAACGCCCGGCGAGAGGCAGATGGCATTGCCAGGCCGGGTCTATTGATTGCCGCCCTGCCTCCCGTCACCGACCATTTTGACTACGAATCCGCGCTCGCGGGCTCTGCCACCCGCGATTCGGCGGCATTGCGCCGCTTGGACGAACACGCCGGCCCTACCTGCTAGGTGTTGCCGTGCGCATCGTCCGGGACCGGGCTACGGCGGAAGACGTTCTGCGCGTGGGTCCGGCGTGGCCTTCAAGCCTTGAAGGAGTGCATGCAATGAGCCGCGAGTCCGGCGGACCGCATGATCTGCACAGCGAAGGTCGGGGCGCGCTGGACGAGATCGCCTCCGGCTATGTGATCGGCACGCTCTCAGTTATGGTGGCATTCGCTCGCATTGCGGCGAGGGACTGCGTTTGGCGCCACGGCTTGCAGCGCTGCTGGGACCGCGCGCGTTTGCGCCACCGCAGCCGCCACGCTATGTCGTGGTGCTGGCCACCCCACAGGACAAGACCCTGGGCTGGCTGATCCAGGCATCGAACACCCGCAACCTCAAGCTGATCCCACTCGGCGTACAAGCGACTCCGCCGGATCGCCAATCGGGCGTCCCACTGGACCGGTACTCTTCATTGGGCGTGCAGTGCAGGTACGCTAGCCCGTTTTCCCTCCGAAATTCCCAACCTGCAGAGCTCCAGTCGGGGGCGAGATTTGCTCGAATCTGTGCGAGTTCAATGGCAGAGAGAGCAAATTCCTCGCGGTCGCAGGCACATGCCACACGCGAATATCTCTAAATGATGTCGCACGCATCGTGTCGCCCAAACTGCGCTGTGTGATCCGGCGAGCGTAAACACAGGTTGTATTGACCGCAGATTTACTCAGATGCCGGTGATTGACTCGCCCGTGATAAGTCCATCGATGATGTCTTCCCCATGTTGGACGGCGGCGCGCTTGGCCGCCCCCAGATCTTCCCACTGCGCATTCGGAACCTGGAACACACGCCCGCTCTGCGCCGACGGCGCCACGCCCTCGCGGCAAATCACCACCGAGGCGCTGTAGCTGCGGTCCGGACGTCGTTCATGCCATTCGCGCGGCGGATTGTATTTGTAGACCAGCGGGTAAAGGTCGAAGCCCTTGCTGTTTGCTGCCGGGTAATTGTCCATACCACGCTCCCTTGGGTAGATTACCCACTCTACGCTAGTTCGTCGGTCACGCCGGCCTTTATTTGAGCGTGCAGATCCGTCGCGAAAGAGGGATGGCGTAGGACAACGGCTGACATCCTTCCCTACGTTTCGCGCGCAGGCTGGAGATGCCTCGCCAACTCCGGCGCCGCCGGCCAGCCGCCGTCTCGGCCGAATCATCGGAGTGGAAATTGAACGATGCAACCGATACCACGATGCAGATCTATCGCGGCCTGATGATGCATGTACACGTTTATCTCGAGGCAACTGTCGGGGCCGAATCGGCCGGCCCCTGGGGCTATGAAGTCAGTATCCACCCCCGGTCAGGCGGCACGCGTATAGCGGGATTGCTGCACCATGTTAGTCCCTACCATTCGCGAGATGCAGCAGAACGCGCCGGGGTACAACGAGGTCAGCTTGCCATTGACCTGTTGCGCGGGCCGCTCCAGGCCTGAACCGCGGGCCGGTCGCACCGATGCCCGCCATACGGTACCCGTCTGCCGAGGACCGCCTGTCCGCGGACGCAGGCCACTGCGCGATCTCGCCCGCAGCCAAAAGTGCCGGACGCCAAGGCCGGCCGTTGTGAAGTCGAACTACTCCCTCGAGGGTGCCCCCAGAGGGCGGGTCCATGATCTGCCGCGTTCGTCAGTATTCGGCCTTTCGGCAAAGGCTGTTCTGCGAGAACACCCGAGCCCCACAAGGCGCAATTCGGATCTTAACGCCCACGCCCTCGTGGCGAGCCTATGGTTGGGGTGAGTGGGGCAGCTACCCGCAAATGCTATTGCGTCGCCGCGATCGGATCCTCATTTCTTCGGCTGGCGCCTCCCGGCGCTCGCTCAGAGACAGCCGTTGCCTAGCCGTATGCAACCGGCGTACCCCCAGGACTTCCAGCAACTCAGCTTTTCGCTGGGACCGCCAACTACTGCGCGGCTAGGGCCTTGACCATTTCGTGCGCCGCCTCCTGTAGTTCGGGCACGAAGCGTCGCGTTGCCTCGGCGCGCGTGATCGCCTGCTGCAGGTAGATCACGTTCAGGCTTCCCAACACCCGGCCGTGCACCGCGATTGCCACGGCCACCGCGCCAATCTTGCGTTGATCGGACCAATCGCCGTGATTCGAGCCGAAGCCGTCGGCGAGGGTCTGGCGCACCAGGTTGCGGATATAGGTGTTGTCGCTGGCTAGCTTCGCCTGCTGCTCGCCACCCACGCCCGAACGCAATAGTTCCAGAATGTCTTCGCGCTCCGCTTCCGGACACGCGGCAAAGTACGCACGCCCGGCCGCCGTCAGCAGCATCGGCAAGCGACGGCCAACCATGTTCCGGTGGAATGACAGCGGACTGAAGCGGTGTGTGGTCTCGCGGATGATCATTGCGTCGCCGTCGGGCGTGGTCAGGTCGGACGGCCAGACCACGCGTTGCATCAAGCGGCCCATGATCGGTGGCGCAATCGTAGCGATGCGTTCGTCGTCGGTGAATCCCTCGCTGAGCGAGCGCACATCCAACGTCAGGCGAAAGGTGTCGTCCGACGCGCTGCGTCGCACGAAGCCTTCTTCCACCAGCGTTTCAAGCAAGCGCCGAACCGTGGTCCGGTGCAATCCCGTCGCATCGCTGAGTTGCTGGCTCGTGGCGCGGCCGTTCTCCATCGCGTTGAGCGCCCTCAGCACCTGCAGGCCGCGCGCCAGACCGCGCACATTGGCGTATTTCGTCACGACAAAATCCTTAAAAATCAAAGATGTGCACTCCTTGCACATTCTGCAGCTTTTTTTGAAGGCGAGTCAATCGATGCATAGACTCTCATCAAAATCACACAGACACGGAGACAACCCAATGCCCTTCAGCCCTGCAGTTCGCCTCAGTCGTGCCTGACTGATATCGAGCGATACCTGAGCGAGCGCTGGCATTCGTCCTGATCGTCAACGGACAGACAGCCAGGCCGGCACCGCTCCCCGAAGCCAGTCATTGAAAGCCAGTACGCGCAAGGCGCGGGGGCGCACTCGCCCATGCGCCTGAGAAGGAGACCCATGCACACCACAGCCAACACGGCGGCGATAGACCGCCCAACCCGCATCGACACCGACGTTGCCATCATCGGCGCGGGTCCAGTCGGGCTGATGATTGCCAACATCCTCGGCCTACAAGGCGTTCGCGTCACGGTCATCGAGAAGCTGGATCAGATCATCGACTACCCGCGCGCCATCGGTCTCGACGACGAAGCGCTGCGCGTGTTCCAGGCCGTCGGGTTGGCCGACACCCTGCTGCCCCACACCACGCCCGACCACTGGATGCGCTTCGTCACCCGGGACGGTCACTGCTTTGCCTCGATCGAGCCGCGCACCGACGAGTTCGGCTGGCCACGCCGAAACGCGTTCCTGCAGCCACTGGCCGACCGCGTGCTGTACGACGGTCTGAATCGCTTCTCGCACGTACAAGTACTGTTGGGCCATGGCGTCGAATCGTTCGCGCAGGACACCACAGGGGTGAGCATCACAGTCAGCACGGCCGACGGCCAGCCCCGCGAGATTCGCGCCGCATACATGGTTGGCGCCGACGGCGGCAACAGCTTCGTGCGCCGCACGCTGAACGTGCCGTTCGTGGGTCGCACCAAACCAAACCAGTGGATTGTGGTCGACGTGCCCAATGATCCCGTCGGCTCGCCGCACATCTACATGCACTGCGACCACGAGCGTCCCTACGTGTCCGCCGCCCTGCCGCATGGCATCCGTCGTTTCGAATTCATGGTGATGCCGGGCGAGACCGAGGAAGAGCTGTCGAAGCCGGCCAATATGGCCGCACTGATCCGCAAGGTCGTGGCGGACCCGGACCAGGTCGAGTACATCCGCAAACGCGTCTACACGCACAATGCGAGGCTGGCCGAGACATTCCGTGTGGATCGCATCCTGCTGGCTGGCGACGCCGCGCACATCATGCCGGTTTGGCAAGGCCAGGGCTACAACAGCGGCATCCGCGACGCCAACAACCTCGGCTGGAAGCTTGCCATGGTTGCCAAGGGCCAGGCCGACGCCCGCCTGCTAGACACCTACACTGTCGAGCGCCGCACCCACGCCCGTTCGATGATCCACCTGTCAGAAGTGGCCGGTGACATCTTCGCGCCCACCACCCGCTTTGGCGCCCGCTTCCGCGACGCCTTCGTGCGCAGCTTCAACCTACTGCCATCGGTCAAGCGCTACTTTGTCGAGATGCGGTTCAAGCCGATGCCGCGCTACGAGGAAGGTGTGGTGTTACTACCGCCCCCGCGCAAGACCGGCGGCTGGCTCGCCCGAGTGCTCGAACGCTCCGGCAACTCCGCGCCGGGACGTCTGCTCGGCCTGATGAGCCAGAAGCGTGAATCCCTGCTCGGCCGCCTGGCCTACGGGCGCGATCCGCTAGCCGCCTCGCCCGTCGGCCGTCTGTTCATCCAGCCGCGCGTGCGCACCGCCGACGGCCGCCTCGTGCTGCTGGACGACGCGATTGGCAACGCCTTCGCAGTGATCGGCTGGGGTAGCGATCCAACCTTTGGCCTGACCACTCAGGCCCGCGCCCTATGCGAGCGCGCTGGCGTGCGCTTCATCCTCGCCAAGCCGGACGTGCAGCTTCGCCATGTCGAGGACGTGCCCGAAGGCGTGATGGCGATTGGCGATGCGACGGGGCGTCTGAAGGAATGGTTCGGCCGCCTGCCGGAATCCGTGGTGCTGCTGCGTCCGGACCGCTTCGTGGCCGGCGTCTGCGCGCCGCAGCAGGTGTCGACGGCCGTCGTCGAGTTGGCCGACAAGCTCGGCATGACCGATTGCACGCATCCGGCCATTCCAGCCGCTCCAGCCATGTCGACCACGCCGCGCCGGCCCGCCCGGAGCCCCATCGAAAACACGCAAGCCGCTGGAGCCTGACACCATGCCGATTCATCTGGAATGCCTGTCCCACACGCCGTTGCACGGTTACTTCGACCCTGCCCCCGAGGTGATGGCCGAAGTGGAGCGCGTGCAGGCCGCTGCCCGCGCACGGGTGCGTACGTTCGATCCGGAAGTGATCGTGATTTTCGCGCCCGATCACTACAACGGCTTCTTCTATGACCTGATGCCGTCGTTCTGCATCGGCGCCGCCGCGCAAGCGATTGGCGACTTCCACAGCATGGCCGGCACGCTGCCCGTGCCGGCCGACCTCGCGCTGGCGATGGCGGAGAGCGTACTGGCGTCGGAGATCGACGTTGCCCTGTCATACCGGATGCAGGTCGACCATGGCTTTGCGGATGCGCTCGAAGCGCTCACCGGCGGACTCGACCACTACCCTGTCATCCCCATCTTCATCAACTCGGTGGCGCCGCCAATGGCCACGTTGCGCCGCGCGCGGCTGCTTGGCCACGCCGTCGGCCGCTTTCTCGCCCAGACCAACCAGCGCGTGCTGGTGGTTGGCTCCGGCGGTATCTCGCACGAGCCACCGGTACCCGAACTGGCCGGCGCAAACGCGGAAGTGGCCGAGCGCCTGATTGCCGGCCGCAACCCGTCGGCCGAATCGCGTGCCGCCCGGCAGGCCCGTACCGTGGCCGCGGCAAAGGCTTTCACGGCTGGCGACAGTCACCTGCATCCGCTCAACCCCGACTGGGACCGCAGCTTCCTTGCCTGCCTCTCTTCGGGCGATCTGGCTAACGTCGACCGCATGAGCAACGACGCGATCACCCGCGACGGTGGCAAGTCCGCCCACGAGATCCGCACCTGGGTGGCGGCGTTCGGCGCACTGTCCGCATACGGCCCATACCGCGCCTCGCTTGACTATTACCGCGCCATTCCCGAATGGATCGCGGGCTTCGCCACCATGCACGCCGCACCGGCCGCCGCGCTGGCCCAGGCAGCCTGAACAGGAAATCCTCATGACTGACAAGCACATCACCACCATCGCCGCGCGTCTGCGCGACGCCGCGGCATCGCGCCAGACCATCGCTCCGGTGCGTGGCGAGATCGCCCTCGACGACATGGCTTGCGCCTATGCCGTCCAGCAGGCCAACGTCGACGCCCGTGTAGCGAACGGCGAGCGCATCGTCGGCCGCAAGATCGGACTGACCTCGCTGGCCGTGCAAAAGCAACTGGGCGTCGACCAGCCCGACTTCGGCGCGCTTTTCGCCGACATGGCCTATGGCGACAGCCAGCCGATGCGGTTGTCGCGCCTGATCCAGCCGAAGGTAGAAGCCGAAATCGCGCTGGTACTCGCGCACGACCTGACCCACGACAAGCACACCTTCGTCGACATCCTGAACGCCACGGCCTATGCGCTGGCCGCCATCGAGGTGGTTGATAGCCGCATTGCCAACTGGGACATCCGTTTCGTCGACACCGTGGCCGACAACGCCTCGAGCGCGCTCTTCGTGCTCGGCAGCCGCCCGGTGCCGCTGGCACAGGTCGACCTGACCGCCTGCGCGATGACGCTGTCGCAGGACGGCGAGGTGCTGTCGCGCGGTAGCGGCACCGCCTGCCTGGGCAACCCATTGAACGCCGCCGTATGGCTGGCCGACCGCATGGCTCGCCTGGGCACGCCACTGCGCGCAGGCGACGTGGTGCTCACCGGTGCATTGGGCCCGATGGTGGCGGTCACCGCACCGGGCACATTCACCGCCGAGATCGAAGGACTAGGCAGCGTCAGCGCGACGTTCAGCGACTAATCGAAGCGAAGGAAACCTCCACATGGCAACCACGAAACTCAAGGCAGCGATCATCGGCTCCGGCAACATCGGGACCGACCTGATGATCAAGATCCTGCGTCACGGCAAGCATCTCGACATCGCGGCAATGGTCGGCATCGACCCCGCCTCCGACGGCCTGGCGCGCGCTGCACGCTTCGGCGTCGCTACCACGCACGAAGGCGCCGAAGGCCTCGCCCGCATGTCGGTCTTCGACGAGATCGACTTCGTCTTCGACGCCACCTCCGCCGGTGCACATGTCAGGAACGATGCGTTCCTGCGCCAACGCAAGCCGGGTCTGCGCATGATCGACCTCACGCCCGCTGCCATCGGTCCGTATTGCGTGCCGGTCGTCAACCTCGATGCGCACCTCGACGCGCCCAACGTCAACATGGTGACGTGCGGAGGGCAGGCCACCATTCCCATCGTTGCGGCCGTGTCGAAGGTCGCGACCGTCCACTACGCCGAGATCGTCGCATCAATCAGCAGCAAGTCGGCCGGTCCCGGCACCCGCGCCAATATCGACGAATTCACCGAGACCACGTCGAAAGCCATCGAAGTGGTCGGCGGCGCCAGCAAGGGCAAGGCAATCATCGTGCTCAACCCGGCCGAGCCGCCGGTCATGATGCGCGATACGGTCTACACGCTGTCCGACCTCGCGGACCGAGCCGCGGTCGAGGCATCGATAGCCGCGACGGTCGCCACCGTGCATGCCTACGTGCCCGGCTACCGCCTCAAGCAGACGGTGCAGTTCGACGAGATTCCCGAGAATGCGCCGCTGAACGTGCCCGGTCTTGGCCGCTTCGCCGGCCTGAAGACCTCGGTGTTCCTCGAAGTCGAGGGCGCCGCCCATTACCTGCCCGCCTATGCGGGCAACCTCGACATCATGACCTCCGCCGCGCTGGCCACTGCCGAGCGAATGGCCGAGGCGATGCTGACGACCCAAGCGAATACCGAAGGAGCCCTGGCATGAATCTCAGCAAGAAAATCTATGTCTCCGACGTGACGCTGCGCGACGGCAGCCACGCCATTCGCCATCAGTACTCGATCCAGAACGTGCAGGACATTGCCCGCGCGCTGGACCGCGCCAGGGTCGACAGCATCGAAGTCGCGCACGGCGACGGCCTGCAAGGCTCCAGCTTCAACTACGGCTTTGGTGCCCACAGCGACCTCGAATGGATCGCCGCCGTGGCCGACGTGGTCGAGCACGCAAAGATCGCCACGCTGCTGCTACCGGGCATCGGCACCACCCACGACCTGAAGGCTGCCTACGATGCCGGCGCGCGCGTGGTGCGCGTGGCTACGCATTGCACGGAGGCTGACATCTCGAGGCAGCACATCGAATATGCCCGCGAACTGGGCATGGACACGGTCGGCTTCCTGATGATGAGCCACATGACCACGCCGGAGAACCTGGCGGTCGAAGCGAAGAAGATGGAAGGCTATGGCGCCACCTGCATCTATGTGGTCGATTCCGGTGGCGCACTGACGATGCACGACGTGCGCGACCGCTTCCGCGCCGTCAAGGCTGTGCTTAACCCCGAGACCGAGACCGGGATGCACGCGCATCACAACCTGTCGCTGGGCGTGGCCAACTCGATCGTCGCCGTCGAGGAAGGCTGCGACCGTGTCGACGCCTCGCTGGCCGGTATGGGTGCAGGTGCGGGCAACGCGCCGCTGGAAGTGTTCATCGCCACCGCTGAGCGCCTCGGCTGGAACCACGGCACCGACCTCTACACGCTGATGGATGCCGCTGACGACATTGTCCGCCCGCTGCAGGACCGCCCCGTGCGTGTGGATCGGGAAACGCTCGCCCTCGGGTATGCCGGCGTCTACTCGTCATTCCTGCGCCATTCGGAAGTTGCTGCGAAGAAGTACGGCCTCCGAACGGTCGACATCCTCGTCGAACTGGGCAAGCGACGCATGGTCGGTGGCCAGGAAGACATGATCGTCGACGTGGCGCTCGACCTCACGAAGCGCGCCGCCGTCGCACAGTCGTAGCCAACCAACGCGAGAGCATCCGCCAACAGAGCGGGACCGCGACATCCAACCGGAGACACCCATGAACTTGCCACGCCCCACCGACACCATCAACACCAGCGGCCTCGCTACCATCGGCCTCTGCCTGGCCATCGCCCTGCTCGAAGGACTCGACCTGCAGTCCGCCGGTGTAGCCGCACCGCGCATCGCGAAGGAGTTTTCGCTGTCCGTCGCCCAGATGGGCTGGGCATTTAGCGCCGGCGCCATCGGATTGCTGCCCGGCGCGGCACTCGGTGGGCGACTGGCTGACCGCCTTGGCCGCAAGCGTGTGCTGATGCTGTCGGTCGCACTGTTCGGGCTGTTCTCGCTGGCGACCACGCTGGTCTGGAACTTCGAGTCATTGCTGGCGGCGCGTCTGCTAACCGGCCTCGGACTGGGCGCGGCCATGCCAAACTTGATTGCGCTCTGCTCCGAAGCCGCCTCTCCGCGACATCGCAACACGGCGGTCGGCGCGATGTACTGCGGCATGCCGTTCGGTGCAGCGCTGGCAGCGGGCATTGGCATCGTCAGCCCGGCTGACGAGGGATGGCGGCATATCTTCTACGTTGGCGGATTCGGTCCACTGCTGATGCTGCCGCTGCTCGGCCTGTGGATGCGCGAGTCAACCCAGTTCGTGATGGCGAAGTCGGCCGGCCGCGCCGCCACGCCGGGCTTTATCGAGGCACTCGTCCGCGAAGGGCGTGCGCGTACGACACTGGCCCTGTGGATCAGCTATCTCGGCACGCTGATCGTCCTCTATTTCCTGATGAACTGGCTCCCGTCGATGGTGCTGTCAAATGGTCTTAGCCGCACGCAGGCTGGCGTGGCGATGATGATGTTCAACGTCGGTGGTGGCATCGGCGCGGTGGCTATCGCCAATGTGATGGACCGCTTCAACCGGCATTTCACGGTGATCGCCATGTACGTGGGCATCGCCGCCGCACTGGCGGGGCTGGCCGGGGCCGGCAGCAGCACCTCGATGGCGACAGGGGCATTCTTTTGCGGTCTGTTTCTCGTTGGCGGACAGTCCGTGCTGTATGCGCTGGCTGGCCAGGCATATCCGACCGAAGTACGCGGGACGGGCGTGGGTGCGGCGGTAGCCGTGGGCCGCCTCGGCTCGATCCTCGGACCGCTTGTTGCAGGACAACTGTTTTCCCTCGGCCAAAGCCCTTCGATGCTGGTAGCGGCCAGCATCCCGCTGGTCATCATTGCGGCATTGGCCGCGCTAACGGTAGTTGGCACCTTCTCATCGTTCAAGGCCAGCGCCGCCCTGCCCGACCGTCACGGCGCCTGATTCCACTCCGTACACACTCACAAGGAATCCATCATGCAAGCCATTACCGAAGCTTCCTCCAGTCGATTCGTCACCGTCCGTGACGGCGATACCGAGTTCCGCATCCACCTCAATGACACCGGCAACACGGGCAAAGAAACCGTTGTCATGCTCCACGGCTCCGGCCCTGGCGCCAGCGGCTGGGCCAACTTTAACCGCAATATCGACCCACTGGTCGAAGCCGGCTACCGAGTACTGCTTGTGGACTGCCCCGGCTGGAGCAAGAGCGACACCGTGGTGAACACTGGCTCACGCTCGGAACTCAACGCCCGCGTGGTTAAGGCCGTCCTCGATACCCTGGACGTCGAGCGCGCCCACCTCGTGGGAAACTCGATGGGTGGCCATAGCGCCGTGGCGTTCGCGCTTGCAAACCCGACCCGCGTCGGCAAGCTCATCCTGATGGGCGGCGGCACGGGCGGCCCGAGCCAGTTCGTACCGATGCCTACCGAAGGCATCAAGCTGCTTAACGGCCTGTACCGTGAGCCGACCATCGAGAACCTGAAGCGCATGATGAACGTCTTCGTCTACGACGCCAGTGCACTGACCGACGACCTGATGCAGGCCCGCCTCGACAACATGCTTGCCCGGCGAGACCACCTCGAGAACTTCGTCAAGAGCCTGCAGGCCAACCCGAAGCAGTTCACCGACTACGGCCCCCGACTGGGCGAGATTGCGGCACACACTTTGGTCATCTGGGGCCGCGAGGACCGCTTCGTACCGATGGACGTCGGCCTGCGCCTGATTGCCGGTATCCCGAACGCCGAGATGCATATTTACAATCGCTGCGGTCACTGGGCACAGTGGGAGCATGCGGATGCATTCAATCGGATGGTGTTGGACTTCCTGCGGAACTGAACGCGACGGATAGGCCACTGCTCGCTTCATTTGGGAGTTACAGCCTCTCGAATCGAATGGCTGAACGAGGTCACACATGCGTCAGTGAAGGCGTGGCGACCAGAGGGCCGAAATGGGTCGACGCGGACATCGGGCTGGCGTGGCTCGATGCCCGCTTTAGGTCGCTCATCTGTCGGTGAGCAAAATTCGCGCTTTAGAAGCGATGCCGCAGACCAATACCGCCGCCAACCTTGCTTCCCTTTACGCCCATGAAGGTCGGTAATGCATAGTTGCCGTTGATTCGGTTAAAGTCGACCTCGGCGTAGACGTCAGTCCGTTTGGAAAAGCTGTAGTCGGCAACGCCGGTGACCATGATTCGACTGCCATCCGCGTTACGCTGGCGGTCGTAGTGCGAGGCCACCGACATCGTGAGCGCAGGAGTTACATCCACGGCGAATCCGCCTGTGAAAACGTCGTTGCGCGTGGGACTGACGTCGAACCGGTTGTTCAGGTAACCAAAGGCAATCTTGACGATGCCGATGCGGTAGTTCCCGCCGAGACCCCAAATCTTGCGTGCCTCGGGCGTCGTCAGCGCATTGGCTTGCTGCCAGAACGCCCCTATGTCGAACGGACTCGCGCTGTAACCGACCGAGACCCCATAGCTGGAACTGCGCTTGGTCTGGCCAGGCACTTCTCCAAACGTGTAGTGCGAGCCAACCGACAGCGGTCCCCACTGACCAAAATACTTGGCCATGTTGTCCTGCCGCGGTCCGGTGTAGCTATTGATAATAGTGACCGGATCGAGATTGGGGTGACCATTTGGCTGGAAGCGCCCCGAAGCATCGTAGGCGGTAGTGAACTGCCGTCCAAACGTCAGACGGCCGATCCGATCCTTTTCCAATCCAATGATCGCCGTGCGGCCGAAGAGTCTGCCTTGTCCACCCGTTGACTGCTGCCCATAATTCGCTGTGGATGTGCCCTGGGATGACACACCGGTGCTCGGGTCGAACCCGCTTTCCAGCACGAAGAGCGCATTCAGCCCTCCTCCGAGATCTTCATTGCCCCGAATGCCCCAGCGCGACCCGTTGAAGTAGCCGTCCGTGAGCTCTGCCAGGTTCTTGTCTCCTGCATTGTTGTTGGAATATCGGATAGTTGTATCGATGATTCCATACAGCGTGACGCTCGAAGCCGACTGTGCCTGGGACTGCGTGACCGATGCCAGCAGTGCAACGCCCAGAAAGACCTTACCTTTCATTCGACCTTCTCCTCCGTTGTTGTTATCGGCTCGTCAATCGCTGGCGCGGCGAATCCAGCAAGCCGTATAGAAGCGCGCCGCGAGAATCCTGCGGTCGAACGCTCTCCTGCCTGACCCGCAGGCATCTTTTGTGCGTTTTGCCGCCCCTTATCGAGCGGATTTGAAATGGATCAGGCAGATGCCCTGGTTAGCCTGCGCCCCTGGGCATACGTCGCGGACGTTCAGGCAGAGGCGACAGACCAGTAGGTACGCGCATTGGTGAATTCGCGGATACCTGCAGCGGCAAGTTCACGGCCATAGCCCGACTTCTTCGTGCCACCGAACGGCACTCGGGCATCCGATGCCGTCATCGCATTGATGAACGCCGCGCCGCTGGTGACATCCTTGGCCACAGCGAGCGCGCGTTGAGTCGAGGCCGACCACACGCTAACCGACAGACCAAATGGCGTGGCGTTGGCCAGACGGGCGGCGTCCGCATCGTCCTTAGCAACCGCAATGGCCGCTACCGGACCAAACGTCTCTTCATCGAACGCCGCCATGCCTGGCTGCATGTTGCCGAGCACCGTCGGCGCATAGAAACTGCCAGACCCCTCCACGGCTTTGCCACCGGTCAGCAGCACCGCGCCCGCCTCGACCGACCGGCGCACTTGAGAATCCAGCGCTTCGCGCAGATCGGCGCGTGCCAGAGGACCCATCTGCGTTACGGAATCGTTCGGATTGCCCACAATCAGCGCCTGGGTCGCCTGCACAAACCGCTCTGTAAATGCCTTGGCGATGCCTTCTGCAACGATAAAGCGCTTGGCGCAGACACAGCTCTGGCCGGCATTGTTGAAACGAGCTTTGACAGCCGCAGGCACGGCCTTGTCGAGGTCCGCGTCCTCCAGCACGATGAAGGCGTCGGAGCCGCCCAGCTCCAGCACGGACCGCTTCGACGCGCGCCCCGCAGCCGCGCCAACCGCTGCGCCGGCGCGATTGGAACCCGTCAGCGTCACGGCGGCGATTCGGTCGTCTTCGATCAGACCGTCGATGACTTGCGGCACCTGAGGCTCCGCCACCACCAGCGTGGTGACGAGGTGCTTTGGCAGGCCTGCGTCGAGAAACAACTTCTCCAGCGCCAACGCACAGCCCGTGACATTCGGCGAGTGCTTCAACAAGACGCCGTTGCCGGCCGCAATCGTCGGGATCGCGAAACGCATGACCTGCCACACTGGGAAGTTCCAGGGCATCACCGCCAGCACCAGGCCGATCGGCTCGTAGCTGACCCATGCGTCCACGTTGTCGATGCTGGCCTTCTCATCAGCCAGGATACGGGCAGCGTTGTCGGCGTAGTAGAGCGCGGTGACGGCGGACTTTTCCATTTCGCCAGCGGCTTCGGCCAAGACCTTGCCCATTTCGGCAGTCATAAGTTCGGCGAAGGGCGTCGCTTGGCGGCGCAACTCTTCGGCCAGGCGGCGCAACGCAGCCACGCGCACGGTCAGCGGCTGCTGGCCCCAGGCCTTCGCTGCAGCATGGCCGGCGTCAACCGCGACTTCGATCTGTTCTGCAGTCCAGCCCTCATAGGTTTGCAGGACGGCACCGGTGCTGGGGTTATAGGTCGTAATGGTTTGGGTCATGACTATCCCTCGGAAGTCCGAGCTATGGAACATAGTGTTTGGAAGAGGCTCAATCCTTGCGGATGAGCAATGGGAGCGATGCCGTCAGCGATGCCGACACCATCAGGATGGCCGCCAAAGCCCAGATGCCTGCGGAAAATTGCCCCGTCGCCTCTTTCAGGTAACCCATGAGATAGGGGCCGGCGAATCCGCCCAGCGTGCCGATCGAGTTGATGAAAGCCAGTCCGCCGGCGGCCGCCACGCCGGTCAGAAAGCGCGTCGGAATCGTCCAGAAGATGGCGCGCGCCGAACTGACGGCGACGACAGCGATACTGAGTCCAGCCAGTTCCCACGCGAAGCCGTCGACTACCGTCGACAGTGCCAGCCCTACCGCGCCGAGCACGCATGCCAGGGCGAGGTTGAGGGTCGTCTTGCCGCTGCGATCCACGATGCGCGCCCAGATCAGCATGCCGATCACGGCAGCGATATAGGGGATGGTCGAGAGCAGCCCCACGGACATCGTGCTATAGCCACGGCCCTTCAGAATCAGCGGCAGCCAGATGCCGATGCCGTACGAACCGAGCACAAAGCCAAACTGGATGGCGGCCAGAAGCAAAACGCGACCGTCCTTCAGTGCGCCGAACAGCGCTTTCTTGGGCTTCTGTCGCGGCTCCTCCTCAAGCATTAGGATCAGCTCACTACGCTCTTCCTCGGTCAGCCAGTGTGCGTCCTTCGGATGGTCGCGCAGCAGGATCAGCACCGCGATGCCGATAAAGACCGCAGGCAGGCCTTGCACAACGAACATCCACTGCCAGCCATGCATGCCGAGCAGGCCATCGAGTTGCAGCAGCAGGCTCGACATCGGTCCGCCGATCACCGACGACAGCGGCACACCTAGCATGAAGAACGCAAGCACCCGCACGCGGTATTGCGCGGGGAACCAGCACGCCAGGAAAAACGTCACACCCGGAAAGAAGCCCGCTTCGGCCACGCCAAGCAGCAGGCGCAGCACGTAGAAGCTTGTCGGACCCTGCACCAGCGCCGTCGCCGTGGCCGCGATGCCCCAGGTGATCATGATGCGCGCCAGCCAGCGGCGTGCCCCGTACTTGTAGAGCGCAAGGTTGCTCGGAATCTCGCACAGGCAATAGCTGGCAAACAGGATACCGGCGCCCCATCCGAACTGCGCCGGCGTGAGCCCGATGTCCTGATTCATCGTCAACGCCGCAAAGCCCACGCTCGTGCGATCGATGTAGTTGAAGATGAATGCCAGCGTCAGCAAGGGCAATAGTCGCCAGGCGTTCTTGCTCATCGCTCGGCGCCGCACTTCCTGCTTCGCAGCTTCCGGTGAGACATCGGCATCGATCGACATCGAGTGGGAATACATAACGGTCCTTCTCTTCAAGACAAAAGCATGCCCTTGGCGGCTGGTAGCTCCGCCACGGGGCGGCGCACCGGACGATCGCGTCGGTGCGTCAAGGGTTGAGAACTGGTCTAGTCGGCGGCCACGTTCGCGGTCTTCACCACGGCCGACCATCGAGCCGATTCAGCGCGCATGAACCGGGCGAAGTCGTCGGGCGATCCGCCTGCCGGCTCCGCGCCAAGCTGGGCCAGCCGCTGCTTTGTCGCAGGCTCCTTGAGGATGTCGTTGACCTGCGCGTTCAGGAACTGGATGACCGGCTTCGGGGTGCCCGCCGGGGCAAGCAGCCCATACCATGCCGGGGCATCGAAGCCAGTCAGACCTGCCTCGGCGAACGTCGGAACGTCAGGCAGTTCGGGCAAGCGATGCAAGCCCGTGACAGCGATGGCGCGCAGCTTGCCACCTTTGAGTTGGGGCAGCGCCGACGCTGCGGTATCGAACATCATCTGTACCTGGCCGCCAATTAGATCAGTCACGGCCGGCCCACTTCCCTTGTAAGGGACGTGGATCATCTCGGCGTTGACCATGCTGCGAAAGAGCTCACCGGCCAGATGCACCGAGGTTCCTTTTCCGCCCGACGCAAAGTTGACCTTGCCGGGATTGGCCTTGATGTAGCGGATCACTCCCTTGAGATCCTGCTCCGGGAAGCTCTTTGTCACGACCAGGACCGTCGGAGACGTGGCAATCTGTACCACGGGCACAAAGTCCTTCTCCGTGTCGTAGCGCAGTTTCTTGTAGACGAACGGATTGATCGACAAGGCGACCTGTCCGAACAGCAGCGTCTGGCCATCGGGCGCGGCGCGCGCCGCCGCCTCGTTGCCGATATTGGTGCCAGCGCCGGGCCGGTTGTCGATCAGGAACTGGGCTTTGGTCTTTTCCGACAGGCGCGTGGCGATATAGCGCGACACGTTGTCGCTGCCCCCGCCAGGGGCGAACGGCACGATGATGCTGACCGGCTTCGACGGATAGTTGCTATTCGCGCCGGCACCGGCGATCAGTGACATACCGGCGAGCGTCGCCGCCAGCCATGACTTGAGTGGGTTCATGCTGTCTCCGAATGTTCTTATTTGTGTACTGCGGCACGGCGATGGATTCCCATCACCGTGCCAAACCGAAGGCTGAGATCAGGCCTTCGTGATGCTTTCGGCAACCGCCTTGCCGAAAGCGGCGCAGCCCATCGTGCCACCCAGGTCCGCGGTGCGCGTGGCTGGGTTCGCCAGCACCTTGTCGACGGCCGCATCGATGGCCGCAGCGGCCGCCACGAAGTTGGGCTTGGCGCGGTGCTCGCCCAGCCATTGCACCAGCATGGCGACGGACAGGATCATCGACGTCGGGTTAGCTTTGTCCTGCCCCTGGATATCCGGGGCCGAACCATGCTGGGCCTGCGCGCAGCAAAGGTTGTCGCCCGCCATCACCGAGCCGCCCAGACCAAGGCTGCCCGACAGTTCGCTGGCCAGGTCCGACAGGATGTCGCCATAGAAATTCGTGGCAACGACTACGTCGAAGCGCGACGGGTCGCGCACCAGATACGCCGTCGACGCATCGACCAGCAGGTCATCGAACTTGACTTCGGGAAACTCGGCCGCCACCTTGCGCACTTCGCGCAGGAACAGTCCATCAGTCATATGGAAGCTGTTGGCCTTGTGGATCGCAGTCACATGTTTCTTGCGCTTCATTGCCAACTCGAATGAACGACGGGCAATACGCTCCGAGCAATGGGCCGTGATCTTGCGTACCGAAATGGCCATATCCTTCGACGGCATCATCTCGCCCCATCCTTCGTACATGTTGCGGTCGGGATAGAAGCCCTCAGTGGCCTCGCGCATGATGACGAGGTCCATGTTCTTGGCGCCCTTGCCCAGGAACTCACGCGAACGCGACGGACGCACGTTCGCGTACAGGTCCAGATCGCAACGGAACGCCGCCGAGATATTGCGGCCGCCCTTGTCCGGCGTCGGATAGTCTGCGTGGGACTGGGTACCCAGGATCACGCCGTCGTACGACGTGGCTTTGTCCAGCACCTCCTGGCGCAGGGTGGTACCGTGCTTTTCCAGGCTGACGAAGCCAACGTCTTCATAGTCGAACTGCAGGCCCAGGTCGAAGGCCTGATCGGCCTGCTTCAGGACGTCGATGGAAGCAGCAACGATTTCGGGGCCGATGCCGTCGCCCGGGAGAACAAGAATGCGCATGATGAAAACTCTCTGTTAAGCCTTGGGGGTCTGGTGTTCGGCCGATACGGGACGGGTTTCACCGCTATCGACCAGTGTGCGAGTGGCGTCGCTGGTTGCGTAGATCCACAGGATCTTCATCGGCGCCGTCTTCGACAGGTTGCGGAAGCGATGCGGGACGTTGGGCGGAATGAAGGTCGTATCCAGCGGCTTCAGGCGGTATTCGAGCCCGTCGATGTCGAGCATCGCCTCGCCCTCCACCAGCACCACGCTTTCCTGGCAGTTGTGGCTGTGGAACGGAATTTCGACTCCGCCGGCAAACGAGGTGTAGCCGGTGATAAAGCTGTCCGAACCAACGGACCGGCCAACCAGCGGGGTGGTGCTCGCGCCGCCGCCGCGATCATAGTTGGGCAATTCGTCGGGCTTGAGCAGTACTGCGCCCGAAGGGGTCTTGATCGTCATAGGAAACTCCTGCTAATACGTGGGTGCGTGGTCAGGCCGCCGCGCGGCCAAAGCCATAAAGACGGGCCGGGTTATCGACGAGGATGCGTTGCAGCAACGCGGGCGTTCTCGCCCAGCTAGCCAACTGGTTCAGTGCGCGCCCAGCGTCCTCTTTTCGGAAGGGCTCGATCTGGTCGAGATTGCCGTTGCGGTTGCCCGAACTGCCCGTATGGGGCCAGTCGGATGCCCACACCAAGCGATCTGAACGCGCCTCGATAAGTGTCTGGGCGAACTCGGTAACGTCTTCAAAATTGGGGGCACTACGCGATGCGCGATACGGCGCTGACAGCTTCACGTAGGCATTGCCGCGCTTGACCAACTCGACCACCGTTGCGAACGCGGCCTTCTGTTCGTCCTTCTTGTGAGCCTTGATGCCGGCGAAGTGGTCGAGTACCACCGGCACCTTTAGCTCGGCAATCTCGGTGGCCAGTTCGGCAATCACGTCGACATCCGCATAGACCTGTACCGCCCAGCCGAGTGGACCAACCAGTTGCTCGGCACGCTTCAACTGCGTCAGTGCGAATTCGTGGTTGCGCTGGCCGCTGACCTCCAAATTGAGGCGGATGCCCCTGACACCTTTGGCATGCATGGCATGCAGAGCCGCCGGTGAGGCCTTCTCCAGATCGACAACCGCCACACCGCGCGCCCGGTCGCCAAGCTGGCTGAGCGCATCAAGCAGCGCCGCGTTATCGAAGCCATAGACGCTCGGCTGCACCAGCACGATGCGATCGATACCAATCCGTTGCTCGAACGCGACCAGGTCTGCCACACGCGCTGCGGCCGGTGTGTACGAACGCTTGGCCGCAAATGGAAAGCGCGCACCGTCGAAGATGTGGACATGGCAATCACAGCTTCCTGCTGGTGGCTGGAACACGGGAGCGCTGACGTGGCGGACGAGGTCCTGATTCACGGTAGTTCCTTGTGGGGGTACACCAGTCGCATCAGCCGCCAGGGCGTCAAAGAGGGAAAGTCCGCTGATGGCCGCAAGGCCAGCCTGAAGCACTTGTCTGCGATGCACTGCTGTCTCCTGTTCTTGTGGGCTGCGCCACCATCCGGCAACGCGATGATTGGTATTTTATAAATTCAAAGAACCATGTAAAGGGTTTTTTGATGTAACAAAGGACCAAACTTCAGATGCGGATCTCGCCAAGCGTTTGGCAACAAGGGATTGCGGGCATTTTTGATGGTTTATCCGACGGTGCCGCGCATCGGTCCATTTTGAGACGCGAGCGGCGCCTTTTTGCGTGCTGCAACAGATTGGAACTTTGAGCAATCAAAAGACCGAATGCGGATGTGATAGCATGTGCCAATCTGGTTTGGAACGCTTCCCACATGGCCCGCCAACTTGCCGACGTCCTTGCGGCCAACATTCACCAATACATTTCTGCCGCCGGCATGGCGCCAGGAACCCGTCTGCCCGAGCGCGCGCTGGCCGAACAGTTCCGCGTGTCGCGCTCGCCGGTACGCGAGGCCCTGCGCCGTCTGGCGAGCCAAGCCGTGGTCAGTGCACATCCTGACGGCGGCTATGCGGTTGCCGAGGGCGGACCCGCCGTTACGACAAACGGCCACGAACCGAATACCGCACAAGGTGATGACGGCGAGGCGATCTATTTCAGAATTGCTGAGGAGCGGCTCAACGGAGTACTCCCGGACCGTTTCACCGAAAACGAACTGATGCGCCGGTATGGCGTCACACGCGCCCAGTTGGGTGCGATCCTGCGCCGCATGACGCAAGAGGGTTGGGTGGAGCGCTTGCCCGGCCACGGATGGATGTTCTTGCCTGTGCTGACGTCTGCTGAGACGTACAAGCAAGGCTACCGCTACCGCCTGCTAATTGAGGCTGCAGGCATCCTTGAGCCGACTTTCGAGCTCGACCGCGAAGCGTTGTTGCGCTGCCGTGCCGAACAGGAAGCGCTGGCCAACGGCGGTGCCCACACTGCCACTGCAGCCGCTCTGTTTGACGCCAACAGCCGTTTGCATGAAACCATCGCAGCGTGCTCGGGCAATGCCTTTATTCTCGAAGGGTTGCGTAGGCTGGACCGGCTCCGGCGACTTATGGAGTATCGGAAGGCCGTGGACCGCGACCAAGCCGAGCGCCGATGCCGCGAGCATTTGGATCTGATCGACATGCTGTTGGCTGGGCAACAGGAAGCCGCCGCGGATTTTATGCGCTTGCACCTCCGCAACGCTGTACGCGAAAAGTCAGATAGCTGATATGACTCCCCGCGTCAATCGAGATTGTTTTGGCTCGAGGTTGATAGTTTCACGTTGGCTCTCGCCAATTCCCTGAGGGCGGCGTAGCAGTAAGTCTCGACGGTGGGCTTTCGCAGCGGCTGCTGACGAATCCAGAGCCGCCGTACGGCGTCAAAAAATGGAGCCAAGCTAGTTTTATGTGTTTTTTTAATGCGTAGAACGTTACGCCTCGATCTTCACGACGTGGCTTTTTCGCTGAAAAATAGCGCCCGCGACGAATGACAGCCAAGCGCTAGTGAATGGTCGTTGGGCGCGCATCCTGTCAACGTCGCTTAGTGCGAGTCTGTCTGGATGTCCGGCATCCCGCTGCAAGCGATGGTGACTGGTTGGAGCCCTACAAGGTACAGGCGTTCGAGTCCGCGGCAGATTACGGTTCGGCGGGCTCAAGTTCAACCGATCTATGCCAAGGACTCCGGGAAGGACCGGCGTCGGCTCACGCGGCCATCTCGAGTGTGCACAACAAGTTCGGTTCTATGTTGAATAGCGAAGGCAACACCGGCTGCAATCGCCTCCGAACGATTGGGAAAATAGTGGCGGTCCTTTACGCCGTGCGGGCCTTCCACAATCCATTGAACACCTTCGATACGCAATACGTGAATGCATGCATGTGCCATGAATGATTCCCAACGAAGCGTAGTTCGCAATATAAAATAGCTAGGCAGATGTCAAGCGAGCCTAGGCGAAAATGCGTTAGGGCCGAGAGGGCTAGTGGACCCAGACTCGCCGATCAATCATCACTTGCGTGTGCCGCTTGTGCTTGTGCTACCTGCACCGCTTGCAGAGCCGCTGGTACTCGTGCTACCGCTTGGGCCACCATAGCCACCACTAGCGCCGGAGCTGGTTGGCGTTACGGCACCCGAGCCGGCCACGGATCCGGTACCTGTGCCGCTTCCCGCTGCGGTGCAGCCGCCGAGCGCAGCCAATACAAACGACAACGCCGTTAGAGTTGAGAATGTCTTGTTCATGTCGTGCTCCTTTGAGCGGAATTGGCGCCGGCGGCGTTGGGCAGAGACGCGAGGCGTACTGTTCAAACGCAAGACCCATTCCATTCGTGACTAGGGAAGAAGTGTCGACATTCGCTAATCTACCCTTCATATATGCCGTTAACCGAATCCCCTCTCTACGCATCGTTGTAAGATTTTCTGGCTCAGTGAGGAGATTGACCTCGTACATCATCCTGTGCTTAGCCTCGGATTCCGGTACCTCCGAGGCGACGGTTCCCTGTGTCGTTGAAAGCGGTGCAGCACAAGCCGTTGAAAATGAGAAGGTTGAGCCGGAGTGCGTTTCATACGGCAGATTTGATACAAGAGGCCGATGGTCGAGGAGCGCGAGGCGCACTTAGACTCATCCCTGATCGCGAGTTCGTAGAAAGCAAACGGGGAGCTGGACGCCTGGTGGTCACCGCGCGGAGCGACCGAGCAGGATGCTATGCGTCACGGTTATCGCGATGTCGTGCATGATCCGGCGCCGGCAACGCAATCTCGGTGTCGACGACCTGCTCCCCCATCGCATCGGTCACGCCATAGCGCAGAAACGGGGCTTTCCAATCGGCGCGAAACGTCACAAGCTCGCTAGTGCGCGGATCGATTTTTGGATGCGCGGTCATGCCCGTCGATAAGCTCGCATGCCGGCGGGTCGCCCCGAGTGTGTCGAGCGTCGATGTGATCGCCAGCGGCGCGCCGCCTTCGGCCAGCGCGAGTATCGCCCCCGCGTGCCGGATCACATTGACGTTCGGATTGGTGTCCGGCCATGACGACGCACTTTCCGGCACATGCGCGCACGCCCATCGTTGGGTACGCAGCCAGCGGTTGCGGTAGCCGGTCACACGGCCGCATTCGAATGCTATCCCGTGCAGCATCGCGGCCTCCGGCCACCACGACAGCACGCCGTTACCTTCGAAACGTCCTGACAGAGGGTTCGGGCCATTTCGCAACCAGCACGCCGTCGAGATCGTCTGGCACCTTTCCCGTTACACGCAGCGTAACGAGATCAATTTCACGCGCAACTGGCGCGACGGCACCAGCATTCAGATCGATGGATTTCATCAGTGTTCTTCTTTGTTGAACGCGTCACTCATGGTGCGTCGCCGTAGCCAAGCGCGAACACATGGTCGCGGACGTCGACAGGCCAGCCTGTTATCAGTGCGCCGAAACGCGGGCGATCGTCCGCGAACAACGCGCGCGCGGCTTCCTCGAAGCCGGGTAGATCGCCGGCCATCGCGGACATGAAGTGGTATGCACGCTCGTGTGCTGCGCGTCGAGTGTCACGCGGGGCATTCACGCGACGCGCGTCTTCGACGAGCTTTCGCAGCGCAACTGATGCACCGCCGGGCTGCTTCGAGAGCCAATCCCAATGACGCGGCAACAGCGTGACCTCACGCGCAATGACGCCTAGCTTTGGACGTCCCCTGCCGCGTGCTTCGCGCTGCGTGGTCCCGCAGTCGGCTTCGTCCGCGTGCTGCGCATCGGACTCTGCCTTCGTGAAGCGCGCAATGATCTCGTCGTCAGCGCCGCGTGTGTCGATGTCGATCGAGCGACCGGTCGCGTTGTCGAAAACCAGCACAGGCCCCACGGCGCCCCCTCCTATTGCACGCTTGACCGCAAGCGCGACGGCCGCGAGCGAGCCGGATGCGATGCGTCGGTGTCCATCAAAGGCGATGTGGGACGGAAGTGTGAAAAGAGGATTCATGGCGGCCGGCCTGATAGTGAAGGCATCAATTTATACCCGGGTAAAAATATTGTCAATATTACCCGGGTATAAACCTGCCTGACGCCGGCAACCGCCCCAACAGCACGTCCGTTGTGATTGAGAAAACTCCCTTCACGCAATGACGAGCCAAATGGCGGAATTGGGTCGGCTTCTGCCCGCCAGACGACTCAACGATATCCAACCGCAATCCGTGAGGTATGCGCATCCATATGGAAGCTTGTACCTTTTCAGCTTGTTGCCCTGAGCCGAGTGCATGCCATCGCGCTTTAAAGTTGAAAAATATTGAACATCACGTCCGCTGCATGCACAGTTGCGTCCGGGCTCCAATGCTTATAGTTCAGCACACATGACGCCGAAGCGGCAAGGTGACGGCGGCGTGGACCATCAAATAAACTGAACTACATTGCGCTGTACGTTTCGGCGCCTTTGGGAGAAAAAAACACATGCCGGCCATCAGCGCTCCCCAACGTACAGACACTTCCGCCGCCAGCATCTGGGCACAATGTCGCACCGCGGTGTTGTTGACGATAGTCGGCGGTGCCATCGACACCATCGGTTTTATCGCGCTGCTCGGCTTCTTTACCGCCCACGTCACCGGCAACCTGGTGCTCGCCGGCGCGGCCTTCGTAAAGGGCGGAGCAGGGCTGTGGATCAAGCTCGGCGCGATTCCACTGTTTATCGCCACCGTGGTGGTTGCCAAGATCTGGATCGATCGCTGCAGCCAGACGTACAAGACGCTGGGCTGGCTGTTCGTGGCCGAGGGGATATTCCTGCTGGGATTTATGGGCGTGGGGCTGTACTTCGATCCGTTCAGCGACCCGAACGCCGTCGAGCTCGCGTTGGCCGGTGGTCTGGGCCTGATGGCGCTGGCAATCCGCAATACCTCGAGCAAGACGCTGACCAAGAGCATCAGCCCCAGCACGATGATGACCGGCAACACTACGCAATTCGGTATTGATCTGTCGAGCTACCTCCGCGCACCGACTCGCGAACATCGGCTGGCTGTCCTGAAAAGCGGCAGCATCGTGCTCGGCTTCGTGCTGGGTGCTTTCCTCGGTGCCGTGCTCTATATGCAGATCGGTTTCTGGAGCGTGCTGCCGTTTATCGTGATCATCGCGTATCTGGCCAGCCTGTCCTTCCGCAATCAGTTCGAGTGAGCGCGTTCATGACTATCAACAAAAGCCGGCTCGAATCGTTCAGCGATGGTGTGATTGGCGTGAGCCTGACGCTGATGCTGTATCAGATCCAGTTTCCAACGGAATTCAACTGGAATGGCCTGCGTTTGGAAGCCCCGCATTTCTTTGGCTACGTGCTGAGCTTCATTTACGTCGGCATTTACTGGAACAACCATCACCACCTGTTCCAGATGGTGCGCGGCATCAACGGCAAGGTGATGTGGGCCAATCTGCATCTGTTGTTCTGGCTGACGATGATCCCGATCACCACCACCTGGACGGGCAAATCGGATTTCTCGTCGATTCCGACGGCACTCTACGACTTCGTGCTGTTCATGTGCGCGATCGCCTATTGGATTCTGGAGCGCGTCATCATCGCCACTGAGGGCAAGGATTCTTCGCTCGCAGGCACCATCGGCAAGGATCTGAAGGGCAGGCTGTCGCTGGTCGTGTATGTGTTGACCGTTGGCGTGAGTTTTTTCAGCACCACCGCCGCAACGCTGATGCTGATTGCAATGGCGGCATTCTGGTTCTTCCCCGATTCGCGGATCGAGAAATATCTCCTGTTACATTAACCCAAACCCTGCAAGTCATTGCCGTCGCACTACGACGACACGGATCGACTCGATAACACGATGTCTTTTGCTCTGGTGTCCAGGCGCACGAAGCCCGTGGCGAGAGGCTTCTGAATGCGCTGGCAGAGACCGAGGTAGACCGGGCGACGCCAAGTTCCGTCGCCTGCCCGGATATTGCTGAATCGAACGTCCGCAGTGCCGTGTGCCCGCAGTGCGCACACACGTGCAGGCGTTGCGCCAGCGTCTTTGGGCACGATCTCCAAGCACGCGGCGCAGCGCTGTGACGGTATTAACTAGCGCGTGTTCGAAACGTACAATCGCGTACCAGCCTCTACCGCTTTAGACCGTGACACCCACGGGCCAAGGTACGAATTCGTATTCCCCTACCCCAAGCGCCTCGCTTTTAGTCTTCGTCCCCGATGCATACTCCAGGATTCGTTTGAAGATCTCTTGGCCCATCTCATCGAGCGTCGCCTCTCCGTCAATAATGGGGCCGCAGTTGATGTCCATGTCGGCTTCCATCCGAACATACATTGGCGTATTGCTCGCGAGCTTGATCGTCGGTGCCGGAAATGAGCCAAAACACGAACCTCGGCCCGTTGTGAAGCAGACCAAGTTTGCACCGCCCGCGATTTGCCCAGTAGCCGAAACTGGGTCGTAGCCGGGCGTATCCATAAACACCAGGCCATGCTGGGTGATGGGCTCCGCGTACTCGTACACCTCCATCAAGGGAGCGTTGCCGCCTTTCTTTGCGCCGCCTAGCGATTTCTCGAGTACGTTGGCCAGGCCACCGGCGTTGTTGCCAGGACTGACTTGACCATTTATCTGCGTATCGCGACCGGCGTTGTAACGCAACCACCAGTCAATGCGAGCGACCAATTTTTTCCCAATTTCCGGTGTGCGTGCTCTCGCCGTTAGGGTGTGTTCGACGCCGAAGATCTCCGACGTCTCCGACAGGATTGCTGTGCCGCCATTCGCAATCAGCAGTTCCATGGCGCGTCCCAGCGCCGGGTTGGCCGACAAACCGGAGAAGCCGTCGGAGCCACCGCATTGCATACCAATCGAAATATGTTCCGCGGAGACCGGCTCACGTTTCGCGCGATTGGCTTCGGGCAGCAACTCGCGGACAATCGCCACACCAGCCTCGACGGCCTTACGGCTGCCACCCGCCTCACGGATAACCACGGTGCGTAGCGTCGGGCCGGGCAGCAGGTCCTGATCCTTCAGGAATGCCTGCAGCTCGTTCTCTTCCTTGCCATAGGCCACGACAAGCGCCGCGGCCGTGTTGACGTTCTTAATCGTCCCGCCCAGGGTACGTCGCAGCATCGCCATCGGCTCGCCGCTCACTTCCATGCCGGCGCCTTGGTCGTGCGCAAAGCCCGCAACGGCATCGACGTTCCCGTATTCAGCGATAGCCTCCTGCCGGAATGCTGAGGCGATTTTCCGCACTACCGTGCTAGCTCGATGGCTGATCGCAAAGATGCCAATAACGTTGCGGGTGGCCACGCGGCCGTCCGAGCGAACAATTCCCATGAAGCGGGCGCGCTGTGCGGGCGGCAAAATGTGTGTCGGCACGTAGTCCAGGCCATGGCGATAGTCCTTCACCACATCGTCGAACACGATGTTATGACTGTGTGCCCACGTACCGGCCGGCAGGTCGTCGCTCGCGAAGCCGATGACAGTGTTGTACTTGAGGATCGGCTCGCCTCGCTGGATTGCGCGTGTGGTGACCTTATGCCCAGCGGGTATTTTCTGCAGTGTCACCAGGCTCCCATCACCCTCGTTCGGCACCGGCGTGCCCTGCTCGACCTCGATGCGTGCAACGACGACATTGTCCTTGGGGTCCAGACGGATGAACGGGTTACGCAGCGCATCGGCGGAAGGCTTAGGGGCGGGCGGAAGCCGCAGGGGCTTCGGTTCTACAGTGACCTTGTTCATGACCTTTCCTTATGCGAAGACGCCCACCGACCAGGGCATGAATTTCGACTCACCCGTGCCAAAGTACTCACTCTGGGTTTCCTGACCTGACGCATACGCGAGCCATTGCTGTAGTAGGTTAAGACCCGCCTCTTGCAAGTCCGCACTACCGGCTACCAGTTGCGAACCGTCGACATCCAGATCGTCTTCATACTCGGCGAACTGGCTGGCACTGACGGCGACGTTCACGGTCGGCACCGCGGCGGCGCCAAACCCCGTAGCCTCAGGCCTAGCCACGCACAGCAGCGTCGCGCCCGAGGCCACTTGGCCGCTGGCACACACTGCCTCATGACTGGGCGAATCCATCAGCACCAAACCGCGTTGGTCTGCAGCGAGCGGCTCGGCGTATTTGACTGCAGCATCCAACACCCCAGTGCCATACCACGCGAGGACACCCGGCGAAGCCTTCTCCGGCTTTGCCGTATCGCGGCCAGCCGTGTAGTCGCCCCACCAGACGATTGTCTGTTCTACTTCATGCTTCAACGTTTCAGAACGGGCACGTTGCGCCAAGCCCGCGCCCGTGGCCAAGGTGTCCGATACGATGACTGTGCCACCAGCTGCGATCAATTGGTCGGCGGCCGCGCCGATGGCCGCCTGGACTTGTGATGCGCTCGAGTCGAGCACTTCACCCTGCAACCCAACGGTTAGGTGTGCAGCCGAAACGGGTTGTCGGGCCACCTGGTTGGCGGCGGGTAACATAGCCTCAATTGCTTTGACGCTGGCCTCAATGGCACTGGCGGTGCCCCCCACTTCCTGCAATACCACCGTATGGAGCATAGGGCCCTCTTCCAGCTCCTCTTGCTCCATGAATGCGTAGATATTGTTCCTGTCGCACCCCAAAGCCAGAACAACGGCGCCAGCCAGGTTTGCATTGCGGATACTGCCGCCTAGCGTGCGGCGCAGCAGGTCCATCGGCTCACCGCTCTTTTCCATACCGCACCCTAGCTCGTGGATGAACGGCACGACGCCATCTACGTTGGGATAGGCAGCCAGCCGTTCTGCCGTGAAATGGTCGGCCACCTTGCGGGCCGCAGTGGCGGCGCAGTTGCCGACGATCAGCACGCCCAGGTAGTTGCGGGTACCCACGCGACCATCGGCGCGTACATATCCCTGAAAATGGAGCGCCGAGGTATTAGCTGCATTGGTCATGGATTGGGGGTCTCTAGTCTCTAATATCGTCCGGCCGTCCCACGGCCTGGACGTTGTCCTTGCTTATGGCAACCTCTAGGCTTGAGCCTGAGGCTTGTCTCACATGCTATATACCGAAGCGCTCTTGCGAAATCTCTGGATGCGCTCCCAAAGCATGCATAAGCCGTTCGTTCCCAACATGTGGAAAAACGGGACCGTTTGTTACGGTTCGTCCGCGTAAGGCACGCCCGGCGCTACAGCGGAAGCTCAAAAAGGCAGCCGGAGAGCGCCGCTTTGCCCAATACATCGAGCGGCACCTCCTGTCGGGATGACGTGATGAAAAGCCGATCGCGCGCCAGCCCGCCCACGCAGACATCCGATGGGCATGGCACCGGCGTGCCCACCACGCGGTCCAGCGTGCCGTCTGGCAGGAATCGCATCACGTTCCAGCCGTCGCATAGTGCGGTCCAGATGCCGCCGCCCTCGTCAATGGCCAGACCATGCGGTCGCCCCGCTCCTTTGGGCACTGTGGCGAGCCGTCGCACGGCGCGATTTGCGGGGTCGAGCACTAAGATCGATCCGGACTCAGGGGTCGTGGCATAGAGATGACCGCCATCATCGGACCAGCGCAATGCCTGCACGGGTTCAGCAAGGGCCCACAGCGGCTGCCACGTTTCACCCTGACGCCAGGCGCCGATCTGACAGCCTCCGGCAGCCGCGGGCTTCGCTGCCCAGAGGGCACCTTCCCGGTCGACGCACAGCGCCAGTACGCCTGGGACTGCCCCTTGCCACCCTTCTGCTGGTCGAACGTTCCCTTCGGCATCCACGACTACCACGCCGTTGTCATGGAGCACCAGCAAATCGCCGCCCATTGGCTGCATTGCTCGTATTGGTGCTTCCAAGCGCGTTAGGACGCGCGGCAGCATCGTACCGTCTGGCGTCATATCGAGGCAGCGCACGGCTGGCGCGAGCACATCGGCCCACACCAATCGGCTGTCAGCCTCGCACCAGAATGGAAAAGCCCCCTGAAACGCCCATGGCCCGGGAACAGCCTGAACCTCCCCGAGCCGAGCATTGGGCTTGAGCGCACCAATTTCCGCACCTACGCGCCGTGCGGCTTCAGCAATCTCCGGTCCCAAGAGTTCCAGGCGCTGGCGGGTCAGTCGATACGCCGGGCCGGCCACGCTAATCGCGCCCCGCACCGCCCCCTGGCTGTCGACGATAGGCGCACCCACGCAGCGCACGCCGAGCACGATTTCCTCGTCGTCGATGGCATAACCGCGTGCTGCCGTGATGTTCAATTCGGCGTTCAACCTACGCCTGTCCGTAATCGTCAATGGGGTCAGCGGCTTGAGTGTGAGGTCGCGAACGATGCCGTCGCGCATCTCGCTGTTCATCGCTGACAGAATTGCTTTGCCTTGACTGGTGCAGTGCAGGGGCTTACGTTGGCCCAGCGCAGCCGCCGAGCGCTCACTATGCGCGCCGTCGCAACGTTCGAGCGAAATCACCTCCAGGCCGTCCAGCGTCGCCAGATAGCAGGTCTCGCCGGTCAAGTCGCGAAGGCCTCGCATCTCATTTGCAGCGGCAGCGACCAGGTCCGGCATCGTGTACGACTGGCGTGCCATTTCAAACCAGCGAAAGCCAAGTCGATAGACTTTCCGAGCCGGATCGCGACGCAACATGCCACGCGCTACCAGCGTGGCCAGCAGGCGATAAATGGTCGTTCGAGGCAAGGAAAGCTTCTCGGTCAGCTCCGTCTGGCTCAAGCCATCAGGAGCCGCACCAACGGCGTCCAGGACATCAATTGCCTTCTCTATTGCGCCGGTGCCGTCACCAGGATTCGCGGACATAGCAGTTTGTCTCAGTATTTGGAAATCAGCCGCCGATTCGCCCTCGACGTCAGTCTTCGGCCATTCTAAAACCGCCAAAAGCTGTCTAGGATGCCTCCAAGGCAGCGACGTAGCGCATTTGAGCCGCTCCAGCTGCGACAGTCCCAGCATATGGGATGAATCGGACTTCTACATACATCATCCATCCAGCGAGACAAGCATGCACGTCGTCAACCCCGCCCCGCTCACTACGATTCCGCAACGCGCACCGGCCCCTTATGTTCCGGATTCAGTGCTGGACCGCCTGGCGAAGGTAACCAGCGGATCACTCACGACTCAGCTCTACATCAAGGGATTCCGCCAGCCGGTGCTGCACGGACTGACGCCGTTGAACAAGAAGATCAAGCCGTTTGCGGGCCGCGCCTACACCATGCGCTTCATCCCGGCTCGTGAAGACATTGATGTCTACGGCAACCTGACCACGGAGCCGTCCGCTGACAACCTGCAATGGGTAGGCGTCGAGCAGATTGAGCCGGGCCATGTGCTTGTCATCGACAGCAATCGCGATGGTCGTGCCGCGTCGATGGGTAACATGCTCATCACCCGCATGATGATGCGCGGCGCGCGTGGCGTGATTACCGATGGCACGTTCCGGGACGGCGTCGAACTGTCGCAGATGGACTTCCCGATCTGGAGCACCGGTGTCACGGCCACTACGCGGCTGTCTTACCACCACGTGGCTGATCTTCAGGTTCCCATCGGCTGCGCCGGCGTGGCCATCTATCCCGGCGACGTGATCCACGGGGATGGCGACAACATCACCGTCGTGCCCGCCCACCTGGCCGAAGAAATGGCTGACCTGTGCGAGCGTCGCGATGACATTGAGGCTTACCTTGGGCTGCGTGTGCAGGCAGGCGAAGCACTGTGGGGCCTGTACCCGCCTAGCGAGGCCACGCGAGCACAGCACCGCGAGTGGGTGGCTGCTGGCCGCCCGCCGATTGCCCCCGTGGCACCTGCGGGCGCCGCGCTCGCCGCCGCGAACAGCCGATAACTCAGATCACATCCCAAATGGCAACCTTTACTCCCGACTACTACGACGCGCTGATCCGCCGCTACTTCGACGCCTGCAACGCCGCCAACTATCAGGGCCTGATCGATTGCTTCACCCCTGACGCGGTGCATTACTTCCCTGCGGGTCTGCCCGAAGTGCCTTGGCGCTCGGCCGACACCATCGCAAAAAATTGGATCTGGTGTGTGGACACCCTCGGTTCGCAATGGACCATCGAGCGCATCCTGATTAGCCACGACAAGCCCGAGGCGATGATCGAATGGACGCATTGGAAAAACAAGAGCGGCACCGCCCTGCGCGGTGCGGAGTGGTACGACTTCGACCCCGCTACCGGCAAGATCAAGGAGATTCGCGCCTACTATGCGTCTCCGGCCGACAAGACCACGACCATAAACGAACTGGTGGCATTCGACTATGCCAGCCGCGGCTACCACCTCAAAAGCGAGTAACTGCGTGACCGATACCTCGACATTGCAATCCATCGACGCCCGTACCGGCCAACCCTCAGGCGAGTCGTGGGCCGCATCGATGCCCGCACAGATCGCCGCAACTGTAGCGGCGGCATCGGAGGCGTCCGCTTCCTGGGCAGCCAGTGACGGAGCGAAGCGCGCACGTCTACTGCGTGGCCTGGCCAATGCACTCGAAGCCGCGCGCGACCAACTGGTGCCGCTGGCCGACCGAGAAACCGCACTCGGCACCGCGCGTCTGAATGGCGAACTCGACCGCACAGCGTTCCAGCTTCGCGGCTTTGCCGACGTTGTCGAGCAAGGTGCTGCGTTCGCGGTACAGGACGATGCGGCTGTGGCTGGTGCACCGCCGGCCGGGCATCCACGTCTCACCCTCGTCCGCGTGCCCCTGGGTCCCGTGGCGATGTTCGCCGCCAGTAATTTTCCGTTCGCGTTTTCGGTGCTCGGTGGCGACACAGCCTCGGCGCTGGCGGCTGGCTGCCCGGTGGTGGTCAAGGGACATCCAGCTCATCCTGAGCTGTCTCGGCAGACCGTGGCGCTCGCGCAGCGGGTGCTGGCAGACCAAAACCTCCCGGCGGGGATGATCGGATTTGTGGAAGGCGCCGCCATCGCGACGGGTGTCCAGCTCGTGCAGGCTGAGTCCATCGCCGCCGTGGCATTTACTGGATCGTTCGTCGGTGGCACGGCCTTGGCTAAGGTTGCAGCCGAGCGGTCTCGCCCTATCCCCTTCTTCGGCGAACTCGGCTCGGTCAACCCGGTTGTTGTGCTGCCTCAAGCCTTGCGTGGGGATGTCACGGAGCTCGCTCAGACGTTAGCCGGTTCCATCTGTCAGGGCAGCGGGCAGTTCTGCACCAGTCCTGGTGTGATCGTCGTACAGAAAGATGCCGCTGGCGATGAATTCGTTAGCGCCCTGGCCACGCAGCTTTCCAGTCTGAACCCGCATGCCATGCTGACGCCGGGCATCCGCCGCGCGTTCGACAAGGGCACCAAGCACTGGTGCGAGGCGTCCGGCGTCCGTCCTCTGGTCACCGACACTGCCGAGCCCGACAGTACTCCACGGCCTTGTCTTGTGGAAGTCGATGTCGAGACATTCGTCTCAGACGCCACCCTGCACGAAGAAGTATTCGGTTCTGCGGCAATCGTTGTGCGCACCCATGCGTGGTCTGAGGCTGTTGACGTGCTGCGCGCAGTCGGTGGCTCGCTAACTGTCACCCTGTGGGGCGTCGATGCGGGAACTGGTACGCCTGACGCAGACACACTCGCACTAGTTCGCGCCGCGGCACTGGTTGCGGGACGCGTCCTGTTTGCAGGCGTGCCCACTGGCGTAGCCGTAACCGCCGCACAGCACCATGGCGGTCCCTTCCCAGCGTCGACCGCGCCGGCGACAACGTCAGTTGGCTACGCCGCTCTCGACCGTTTCCTTCGCCCCGTAGCGCTGCAGGATGCGCCGGCCTGGCTGGTCGGCCGGAAGGGCGTGCCATGCTAAGGCATATCGTGCTATTCCGGCGCAAGCCCGACGTGGCGCCGGACCCCGCGCGTGAAACCGCGCTGGCCGCGCGCATGACGGCGCTCGGCGCAGAGATTCCGGCGATCACATTCTGGCGTGTCGCGCGCAACGAGATGGACCGGGCAATTTGCTGGGACTATGTGCTGGAATCTGAGGTCGCCGATGCCGCCGCCCTGGACGCCTATCTGTTCCACCCGCTGCACCAAGCCCTGGTCGCAGACCTGAAGCCCTACTTCGAATGGGCGGCAGTGGACTATACGCTGTAGACGCACAGCCTTCCAAGCAGTGTGCCGTGATAGGACGGTAAACTTCGATACTTCGAAGTTTGCCGACATCCCGGCACAAATTTTCGGGTGCCAGAGGCAACTGCCGGGACCCATTGCGGTCGGATAACTTTCTCCAAACCGGTCAGTCAGCCAGATCCAGGTTCTGCGAGCTGGAGTGCCAAAAAAATGCGGCCGCTGGCGACCTCACCCAATCGGCCATCGACGGTCGTTAGCCGGCCCTCTTGCATGGTCGTTCAGATGTCGAATCTACCTCGGCAATCAGCCATTCATTGGTCAACCGGAGCCTCGCCTACGTGAGGGATACGTGGCAGGTCGCATCGGGACGACCCGCTGGCACTTGCAGCCTGGTCGGCAACCATTCGCCACGCCCCGTGGCGTTGGACCGAACGGGGCAATGTGCCGACGCTTTTCTTACTGCGCGTTGGCCGGTGGCAGGAGATGCCGAATCTAGACCTCGCCGGACACGCTCGCCTCACTTTCGATTTGCTTGCGTAGCATCGCGAAATGCTTGTGGACGCTTTCCCCGAAGAGCGGATCTTCCTCCGCCGGAATGGCCGCGTCAACTTCAGCCCAATCCTCTCTCGTCAACCGCTGAGCAGCGCGCGGCATGACCTGTCGCTCCTCTGTCGAAAGATGATTTCGATAGTACACAAGGTACATCGCCCCGGCAGCCTCCAAAGCCGTGCGCGAGCTTATGACATCTTCTTCAGCCTCTTTGAGGCGGTCTGACAGCGCCTCACCCACAGTGGCAATGACTCGATGCTCCTGCTGAAGCCGGCTAACCACGATTTCCATGTCAGGATCTCGCTCAACGAGCCGCGCGTATGCGACGTCCTCCCGAGGATGGTGAATGCGATCGCCGAAACTTCGCAGGTAATAGATGATGGTTTTCATCAAATCGTAATTTGGCCGCTCTCCACGATCGAAAAGAATAACTTGCTCTTCCAGAAGGTCAAGCAGTCTGGCGAAATGAATATGATCCTGGTGCCATGCAGCGAGGGTGGTAGTCACGGCGTGTGCTCCTTGCGAACGGATTTAGGTCGGGTCGTCTTCGACGCCACGAATCAAAGCGCCCTGCCTGATTACAGTAATCATCGATCCGCAGACGGCCTTGACACTGATCAATGAATTGAAACTTCGGCCGTATGTGACGATGGCGGTTCGACTGGACGCGACCCTTCCGTAACATTCGACAGCGCTGTAGGTATGCAACTGCATCGACTTTCCGATGGTGCTCGTCCCGTGTGCGTCAGAGCAATTCAACCGGCTGGGCACTGTGGACGGCCGGATGCACCTCCTGAACGTGGCGCGCCGCGCCGCCAATGGGCTGTGCCCTGCGTTGCGTGGAATCACCGCATGTAGGGCGGTGAAACGATTTGCACGAATGTGGTTCTCGGATACGAAAACGACCGGGCGGTGTTCAAGCTGACATCTCTAGTACGGGCGAAGTCCTCCACACTGCGCTCTTCGGCGAGTCAGTGTGCGAGCCTCGCCTCTGTCCTGGTGAGGCCGAACAGGGGCTGCAGGGTCTCGGGCGTGCTTCCACCTTTTGATTGAGTGTCCCGCACCAGCACCATTGCCATGGGACGATCTGCAATCTCGTTCAGTTCGCCGGCCTTGACCGGCGCAATCATCACTGAAAGCGGTGATTGGCGCGCACGCTGAACTGCAAGAACTGCGAACCAGGCGCTGATGACGGTTTACATTCTCAAAGACGACCTAAAGGCGCTGTGGGACTATCGGCATCTGGGCTACGCCAAAAGGATTTTTCAACGAGCTCTATCTTCCTGGATCGCCGCGACTCACTTGTGCGAGCCAAACACTTGGGTCAAAGATTGAATCATGCGAGCCTACCGAGGCAAAGTAGGCTCGATGAGGAAAGGCACCTAATATGGTGCCCTTCAGTGCGTTATATTTCTCAGTTCCTTTAGGGACGCTTGCCGAAGCTCGCGGTCTCCTTAGTCCACCGCCGCGCCTGTTCGCTCAGGCTGAAGCCGAGGCCGGGGCGATCCGGTACCACCATGCGGCCATCGCGCAATTCGAGGCGCTCGTTAAACATCGGCTCCAGCCATTCGAAGTGTTCGAGCCAAGGCTCGCGCGGATAAGCAGCTGCCAAATGCAGATGAATTTCCATCGCGAAGTGAGGCGCCAGACGCAGGCCCTTGAAGTCGGCCAATTGCATGATCTGCAGGAATGGCGTGATGCCACCCACTCGCGGCGCATCGGGTTGCACGAAGTCGCATGCCCCTGCCGTAATCAGCTGAGCGTGTTCGCCGAAGCTGGTGAGCATCTCGCCAGTGGCGATGGGCGTGTCGAGGGAAGCAGCCAACGCGGCATGGCCCTCAGTATCGTAGGCGTCGAGCGGTTCCTCAATCCAGACCAGGTTGTACGGCTCCAGCGTCCGGCCCATGCGCTGAGCGGTAGCCCGGTCCCACTGTTGGTTGACATCAACCATAAACGGGAAGGAATCGCCTAGGTGCTCGCGCACTGCCTTCACGCGGCGCAGATCCTCCGCCGTGTCAGGCTGTCCCACCTTAATCTTAATGCCGCCGATACCATTTTCGCGCGACTTGTCGATGTTCTTCAGCACTTGGTCAAGCGGCATAGAGAGATAACCGCCAGAGGTGTTATAGCACTGCACCGAATCCCGATGCGCGCCCAGCAGCTTGGCAAGCGGCAGCCCAGCACGGCGAGCCTTCAGGTCCCAGAGCGCCACGTCGAACGGCGCGATCGCCTGCGTAGTCATGCCGCTGCGGCCCATTGAGGCGCCCGCCCACAGCAGTTTGTTGAACAGACGACCGATGTCGTTAGGATCTTCGCCGATGAGGTCGCCAGCCAGTTCCTTGGCATGCGCAAACATGCCAGGACCTCCGGCGCGCTTGGAGTATCCAAACCCGGTACCCGAGTGGCCGTCCTTGGTAAAGATTTCGGCAAAGATGAAGGCGATCTCCGTCAGCGGTCGCTGACGACCCGTCAACACCTTGGCGTCACTTATGGGGGCCGCAAGCGGAAGGATAACCAGCGAGAGGTCGATGGATTCGATACGGTCTGGAGTCGTCATGGTGCAATAGGTTAAAAAGTTACTCAGCCTTGATGCCGGCGTTCTGGATCACCTTGGCCCAGCGGTCGGTTTCCGTCTTGATAAATGCGGTGTAGTCCTTCGAGTTCGAAGCTACGACCACAAAGCCGTTTGCCTCCAGCTTCTCCCTGACTGCGGGTTGCTTAAACGCAGTCGTCATTGCAGCTTCCAGCTTGTCGACAATTGGCTTTGGCGTACCCTTCGGCGCAGACAGTCCGACCCACGAGACCGCCGAGAAACCGGGGAAACCGGACTCGGCAACAGTCGGCACGTCGGGAAAGAGTGGATTGCGCTGCTCGCTAGTCACAGCAAGGGCGCGCAGCTTGCCCGCCTTGACGTAGGGCAGCACGGCATCTTGGTTGACGAACATCATCGGAATCTGCCCGGCCAACACATCGGTCAGCGCCGGACCACCGCCTCGATACGGCACGCCGACCATGTCCAGTTTTGCCGTCTGGCGCAGCAGTTCCATGGCCAGGTGCCCTGAAGACGCGTTCGTCACGCCGTAATTCACCTTGCCGGGATTCGCCTTCACGTATGCGATGAACTCCTTGAATGTCTTCGCAGCAAAAGACGGGTTGACCACCAGGACGTTCGGACCCGATTCGAGTTGGGAGATATGGATAAAGTCCTTCGACGAATCGTAGTTGGGCTTCGGCGACATGCCGTGTGCTATGGCGTTGCTACCAATCCCCGACAAGAGCAACGTGTAGCCGTCCGCAGGTGCCTTTGCGGCTTGCTCGGCGCCAATCACACCGCCGGCGCCGCCCTTGTTCTCTACGATAAAGGGCTGCTTCAAAGCTTTGCTAAGCTGGTCGGCAATCAGACGACCCATGATGTCGCTGGTACCGCCCGCGGGGAATGGCACGATGATACGCACGGGCCGGGAAGGCCAATTCTCCGGGCTCTGCGCCAAGACGGCCCAGGGTGTGCAAAGCGTAGCGACGGCCGCAGCCGTGCACGCCGCGAGAAAATTCCTGCGGTGCAGCATGTTGTCTCCTAATTGTGGAAAGCCCGCTTCTTAATTGAGGTGTGGCGGGCTTCGATGTCGAAGCGGTTGCGCTAGCCTGGAAAAGTCAACCAGGTCCTTGGTTGACCCTCGAGTTGAATTGGGATTGCTATCCTCATACGAGATTTCTTGCGGCGTCAGCGTTGTCGCAGGTAAAGCCGACACGCAGCTTTGTCTTGCTTCCATTCTTCGAGAAGCTCACTGACAATACAACCCGCTGTTTCGAACGCTGCTTGGCAATTCCCACCGCTTGGGACGAAATAAGAAGTACCGGAATCTGCCAATGTCCCGCGCACATTTCTGCGCACTTTGCCCTTGTCTTTTAGATGCCCTCTGGACCCAGTAGCAAGATGATCGATGTAGCGCGTGTCGCCGGCGTTTCGCGCGTCACCGTATCGCGGGCTATCAGCCACCCTGAGCTGGTGTCGCCAGAAACCCTCGCCGTGGTCCGGGCGGCCATCGAAAAGCTTGGCTATGTGCCCAATCTCAATGCAGGAAGCCTGGCGACGCGCCGGTCGCGTATCGTCGGAGCCATAGTCCCCACGCTATCGAACGCATGGTTCGCCGAGACCATGGACGGTCTGGGCGAAATCCTCGAAGCGGGCGGTTACCAGCTGCTGCTCGGCCAATCGCGCTATCTGGCCTCTGGCGAGGAGGCGCTGATCGATACTTTCATTGGCCGACAGGTTGACGGTCTAGTACTGACAGGCGTGGAGCACGGCGAAGCGGTTCGCCGCAAGCTGCGCGCCTTCGGCAAACCCGTAGTCGAGACGTGGGACCTGACTGATAACCCGATCGACATGGTGGCGGGTTTCTCCAATGAAGCGGCCGGCGCCGCCGTGGCGCAGCATCTTGGCCAGCGGGGGTATCGCTACCTGGGCTTCCTTGGCGCGCAGGAACACCGCGCAGCCAAACGGCTGGCCGGCTATCGCGACGAAGTGGCACGGCTTGGACTGCCTGCCATCGAAAGCGAAATGGTGGCGCCACCGTCGTCGATCGAGGACGGCGCGAGGATGATGCGCGTGCTGATGGTGCGCGCGCCGCAGCTGCAAGCGGTGTATTGCAGCAACGATACGCTGGGGGTGGGCGCACTGCTTGCCTGCCGGCAGGAAGGATGGGCCGTGCCGCAGCGCATGGCCGTGGTAGGTTTCTCCGACCTGGCGATTGCTTCGGCCAGCCAGCCCCCGTTGTCCAGCGTGCGTGTACAGGCGCGCGAGATGGGCAAGCATGCTGCGCGCATGCTGCTTGCCCGCCTTGCCGATGACGGCAAGGCTCTTGCGCCCATTGCAGATCTGGGCTTCAGCGTCGTCGCGCGCGAAAGCAGCTAGGATTCAGGGCCGACCGTCATCATCAGGCCCGTTGCGATGCAGCCGTCGACCACACGCCCGCCGCCTGTAGCAAGCCACGCGTGTAGCCGAGCGCAAAGGACATGAAGCGCTCGCGATTCTCGTCCAGGTCAGAGACGGGCACATGGTCGGGGCACAGCGGGCCGTTGTAGCCGCCACGCTGATACGCCTTGATCGCCTCGAACATGTCCACATCGCCCTCGTCAGGAAATACTTCCTGGAAATCGAGGTATCCGCCGCGGATGTTGCGGAAGTGGACCATGAAAATTCGGCCGGTCGCGGCGAATTCCTCGATGACTGGAATCATCGCCTTGCCAGGTTCGGTGAACATCTCGGCAACCGTACCCTGGCAGAAATTTAGGCCGTGATTCGGGCTGTCGCTTAACGCCAGGAAGCGGCGAATGCCATCGGCCGAGCCAACGACATGCTCGATACCGTTCAGGCCCCCTACCGGATACGCAGGGTCGTGAGGATGGCAGGCTAGGCGCACGCCCGCACGGTCCGCCGCGGGCACCAACCCTTCGACCAGGAACTCGATCGCATCCCAGCCGGCCTGCTCGGTCACAGCCGGCACGTCACGCGCCATCTTCTGGCCGCACAGCATGGCGCTCTGCGCATCGCCCTCTTGCTGATTCGTGGGATAGCCGACGCCCCAGTACGAATGCTTGCGGTCTTCCTCTGGCGAATACTCGGCGTAGACGAAGCCGGAGTTCTGCGCGCCACCGCGGCCGGGCTTCAACCCCGTGCGCGTAATCCCCACCATCTGGACGTTGTACTTCAGGCAGGTGATGCCCGCGTCCGCGGCCTTCTGGATATTCTGGGCCAGGACCTCGCGCTGCCGACGAGCACTCTCCAGGTCAACCAGCGAATCGAGCAGGATCGACCCGACATCGAGCGCGAACACGTCGAGCTTCAGCCCGAAGCCTTCCACCCATCGCCGGTATGTAGCCAGCTTGTCAGCATCCCACGCCGACACCCCGCCGGCCGCTGACACGAGATCTGTGCCGCGATTGTCCAAGACCACGCTCTGCACGCCCAACTGTGTGGAAAGACGCAAGCGGCGCTCGTCCGGATTCAACAGTTGCTCAGAAATGTACATGTACTGCCTCCGTCATATTTAATCAAATGAACACGTGTTCATTGTTGCCGGCACGGGCGCTGCGGGCAAGTTGATTAGTGGGTGCGACGGGCTGTGTCTTGGCGATTTGTCCCACGCTGTGGGAATCAGGAACTGGCGCTCGTGCACAAGGCTTTCACGATGCCCACGCCTTCACTACGATGCGGCCAAGTAGCTTCGCGGCGAGATTTTCGCGGAGCAGACAAGACTATTCGGAGACGCAGTATGTCCGTTACATTCGACGGCGCCGCCCCCAAGGCTGGCTTTTATCGCTATATCACTCTTGCCCTCATCACCATCGTCCTAGCGCTCAGCACTGGCGACCGCGCCACGCTGTCCGTGGCGGGTCCACACATGGCCAAAGACCTCGGTCTTGATGCCGTCCAAATGGGCTGGCTGTTTTCCTCGTTCGCCTGGGCTTATGTGTTGAGCCAAGTGCCTGCGGGATGGCTTGTAGATCGCATCGGAGCGAAGGCCGCAATCACCACGGGCCTGGTGCTGTGGTCGCTGACAACGCTGTTGATGGGTGCGGTGCATTGGTTCAGCTTCGCGTTCGCAGCGTTGCTGGTACTGCGCTTCCTGCTCGGGGCCATGGAATCCCCGGTTGGTCCTGCCTCGGGCCGCATCATTGCTGCGTGGTTTCCGGCATCAGAACGCGGCGTGGCCGGCGCCATCTTCAACAGCGCGCAATACCTGTCGCTCGTGGTCTTTACACCGCTGATGGGCTGGCTTGACCACCAGTTTGGATGGAACCATATCTTCACCGTGATGGGCGGCCTGGGAATCTTGTTGGGCCTCGTCTGGATGCGCAACTACTTCTCGCCGGCTGATCACCCCCGCGTGTCGCGCGCCGAAATCGCGCACATTGAAGCGGGAGGCGCGTTGGTTCATTTGGGCGGCAAGCGCAAAAGCGACACACCTGGGCCGCGACTGGCTGATATTGGCCTGCTGTTTCGCAACCGCATGCTGGTCGGCATTTTCATCGCGCAGTACTGCATTACGTCGATCACATGGTTCTTCGTGTCGTGGTTCCCGAGCTACCTGGTCAATGGACGCGGATTCTCCATTCTTCAGGCGGGGTTCGTGGCTGCCGTGCCTGCGATCTGCGGCTTTATCGGCGGGGTGTCAACGGGCTTTGTCTCGGACGCCCTGCTGCGCCGCACCGGCTCGCTGACACTCGCGCGCAAGCTGCCCATCACGATTGGGCTGCTGCTTAGCGCCAGCATGATCGCCTGCAATTTCGTGGACACTGACTGGCTTGTCATTGCGCTGATGAGCCTGGCGTTCTTCGGCAAGGGCTTCGGCTCGCTGGGCTGGACTGTGGTGGCCGATACCGCGCCAGCACGCATCGTCGGCAGCACTGGTGGCGTGTTCAATGCCGTGGGCAATGTGGCCGGCATTGTGACGCCCATCGTCATCGGTTACATCATCGCCGAGACGCATTCGTTTAACGGCGCGCTGGTCTACGTCGGCACACACGGCCTAGTCGCCATCTTGTGCTACTGGCTAGTGGTCGGTCGCATTGAACGGATGGAATTGCCCGACGCGCCCGCCCAAGCCCCCACCCGGACGACCGCGTCCGGCGCCGGTTACCGCGTGTCGACAGCCGACGCCAAGTCCTCCACCTGATTCCCGGAATCGAGATCATTGCCATGGCCAAGTTAGAAAAGTTGCGTAGCCGGCGGTGGCTAGCCAACGAGGACTTCCGTACGTTCAACCACAGGTCGCGTGTCATGCAGATGGGCTATGACAAGCGCGACTGGGAAGGCAAGCCCGTCATTGCCATCCTGAACAACTGGTCGGACTACAACCCCTGCCACATGCATTTCAAACAGCGTGTGGAAGAAGTCAAACGGGGGTATTGCAAGCCGGCGGCTTTCCGATGGAGATCCAGACGATTTCGCTCGGTGAGAACCTCATCAAGCCGTCTGCAATGCTCTATCGCAATATGCTGGCGATGGAAGTGGAGGAAATGATCCGCGCCTATCCCGTCGATGGCGTCGTGCTGATGGGCGGCTGCGACAAGACTACCCCGGCGATGCTGCTGGGGGCAACCAGCGCAGGCTTGCCCAGCATTTTCTTGCCGGCCGGCCCGATGTTGCGTGGCAACTGGGGCGGAAAGACCCTGGGTTCCGGCTCAGATGCTTTCCGCTACTGGGACGAACGACGCGCCGGCTCGCTCGGCGAGGAAGAGTGGGAAGCCATCATTGGTGGCATCGCACGTAGTCACGGCACGTGCATGACGATGGGTACAGCGAGCACCATGACCGCAATTGCGGAAGCCTTGGGCATGACGCTTCCGGGTGCTTCTTCCATCCCAGCCGTGGATGCGGGCCATCAACGCATGGCGACCCAGGTCGGTCGTCGCATTGTCGAGATGGTCCAGGAAGATCTTCGGCCCGCTTGCATCCAAACCCATGACGCCTTCCTGAACGCCATCACGGTGGCCATGGCGATGGGCTGCTCGACCAACTCCATCATCCACGTCATTGCCCAGGCGCGGCGCGCCGGCCACGCCATTGGCCTGGACGACTTCGACCGCATTAGCCGGGAGGTGCCGGTGCTGGCAAACGTGCGCCCGAGTGGCACGAGCCAGTACCTGATGGAGGACTTCTATTACGCCGGCGGTCTGCCGGCGCTGATGAAGACACTAGGCAACCGTCTCCACCTCCACGCCCTAACCGTCACCGGGAGAACACTGGGCGAGAATATCGCCGATGCGCGCGTGTTCAACGACGATGTGATTCGTCCACTCGAGAATCCCGTCTATGCGGAAGGCTCGCTGGCTGTGCTTCGCGGCAATCTGGCACCGGACGGTTGTGTGATCAAACCCGCGGCCATGGACACGCGATTGATGGTACATAGCGGGCCTGCGCTGGTCTTTGACAGCTACCCTGCCCTCAAAACAATGCTTGAAGACGAGAACGCCGACGTAACGGCCGACCACGTCATCGTCCTTCGCAACGTGGGACCCAAGGGCGGACCAGGCATGCCCGAATGGGGCATGATCCCGATTCCCAAGAAGCTCCTCAAGCAGGGCGTGCGGGACATGTTGCGCATCTCTGACGCTCGCATGAGTGGCACCAGCTACGGCGCGTGCGTTCTGCATGTTGCGCCAGAGGCGTACGTTGGTGGCAACCTGGCACTGGTGCGTACCGGCGACATCATCCGCATCGACGTGCCGAGCCGCTCTCTCTCCATGGACGTTTCCGACGATGAACTTGCGCGACGCCGGTCAGAATGGACAGCGCCGCCGCCACGATTTGGCCGTGGTTATGGCTGGATGTTCAGCCACCACATTCGTCAGGCCAACGAGGGTTGCGACATGGATTTTCTCGAATCATCGTTCGGGGAAACAGCCGCAGAACCAGACATATTTTAGACGTCATCTCCGACTGGCGAAAAAGGAAGACGTCTCATAGAAGGGGATGACGTGCGTCTTTGACCAGCGGGACAGCGGGCGTTGCGCGGAGCATCGAGGCCCCCCTCATTTCCACTCCGTACGGTGCGAAGTCCTCTCTGCCTTTCTACGGACCAAGCGTTGCGTCCCATGTCTATCTGAAGCATGCGCCACACCTTGCTCGCCCCCGACGCTGGCGGCAGCGTTAAAGGGGCGACCAACGAAGTCCAACCTCGCTCCAAGCGCAATCGCCTTCAGCTCAGAAACGCAAATCGCCGCCCCGGCGAGGTCTTAGGGCCGCCACGATGGTGGCGCGCGTCATGAGCATCAATAACAAGCTCGATATCAAGGGCGCCGTCGTGGGCTAATGAGCCTGCATCTGGACGGCTTCAAGACCGTGGGGGCCAGCCCCGGCCATCCCTGACCTACATCGCTCGCACCGCCTTCCACGAAACCGAAGCCCAGTTTTGTGAATCATGAATTCCCTTGTCCGGGGCCGGGGCCTATCGTAGGTCACGCATCACGACATTAAAAAAGACGACGGTAAGCGCCGCCGCAACCAGACGGGCCAGCGCCGCACAAGGAGACAGGAATGACCAAGACGATGGGTATCCCCCGTCTGGCGGCCGCATGGGTTGCGGCCACGGTTTTCTCGTTCGGCATGGCGGGCAGCGCGCAGGCGGCTTGGCCCGACCGGCCCATCCGGCTGATCGTACCCACAGCGCCGGGCGGCACCACCGATATCGCGGCGCGGCTCGTTGGCAAGCGCATGAGCGAGATCCTAGGCCAGCCCATTGTGGTGGACAACCGCGCCGGCGGGGCCGGCATCATCGGATCGCAGGCACTGCTGCAGGCGCCCGCCGACGGCTACACCATCATGATGGGCAATATCGGCCCGAACGCCATCAACTACGCCCTCTACCGGCAACTGCCATACAAGCCGCAGGATTTCGCGCCGATCACCTTGGTGGTGTCGGTCCCCAATGTGCTGGTAGTCAACGCCAAGGTGCCTGCGCACAACGTGGCGGAACTGGTTGCGATGGCCAAATCACAGCCCGGCCAGTTGTCCTTCGGGTCATCCGGCACGGGCCAATCCGTGCATCTTTCTGGCGAGCTGTTCCGCAAACGCGCTGGTATCGACGTCATCCACGTGCCCTATAAAGGCGCCGCACCCGCCGTGGCGGATCTGGTGGCGGGCCAGGTGACCATGATGGTCGATAACCTGCCCAGCTCGCTGCCGCAGATCCAGGCCGGCAAGCTGCGTGCGCTGGCCGTGACCAGCGCCGCGCGCGTGGCCGAACTGCCCGACGTGCCCACCATGAAGGAAGTGGGCTTCGACGACTTCCAGGTCACCGCATGGTTTGGGCTGGTCGCCCGTGCCGGCACGCCGCCGGCCGTGATTGCCCACTTGCACAAGGCCGCCGCGACGGCACTCGCCGAGCCACAGGTCAAGTTGCGGCTGGCCGAACTGGGCGGTCAGGCGGGCGGCGACACGCCCGAGCACTTCGGCCAGTTCATCGACGAGGAGCGCCAACGCTGGGCGCGCGTAGTCAAGGACACCGGCATTCCGCAGCAATAAGCCGTCAACGGCAGCCTCAGGAGGTTTCATGATCGACAAGATCGTCCCGTCCCTGGAAGCCGCGGTGGCAGCCATTGGCGATGGTGCCACAGTGCTCGTCAGCGGCTTCGGTGGCTCCGGCATTCCCGGCGCCCTGCTTGATGCCCTGCTCGCGCACGGTGCGCGCGACCTCACCATCGTCAATAACAACGCGGGCAACGGCGACACTGGCATTGCCGCGCTGATTCGGGCGGGCCGCGTGCGCAAGGTCATCTGCTCGCATCCGCGCTCAAACAATGCCGAGGCTTTCATCGAAGCGTATCGCGCGGGCAAGGTAGCGCTGGAATGCGTGCCGCAGGGCACGCTGGTGGAACGCATGCGTGCCGCTGGTGCCGGCTTGGGTCCCTTCTTCACGCCCACCGCCTATGGCACGGCGCTGGCCGAAGGCAAGGAGACACGTGTGATCGACGGCACTGGCCACGTGCTCGAACAACCGCTGCACGGCGACTTCGCACTGGTTAAGGCGCATCGCGCCGATCGGTGGGGCAACCTGACCTATCGCTACGCGGGCCGCAATTTCGGGCCGGTGATGTGCACGGCTGCGCGCCACACCATCGTCCAGGTGGACGATATCGTGCCGTTGGGCGAGATGCCGCCGCAGCACGTAATGACGCCTGGCATCTTCGTCCAGGCCGTGGCGCTAGCCAACCCGGGAGTTCAGCATGCCGCATGACAGCTCCATTCGTTCCGATGGGCTGCCGCGCCTGTCTCGCATGCAAATCGCACGCATCGTTGCGCACGACATTCCCGATGGCAGCGTGGTCAACCTTGGCATCGGCATGCCCACTCTGGTGTCTGACCAGCTGCCCGCCGATCGCGAGATTGTGCTGCATAGCGAGAACGGCATTCTCGGCATGGGCCCGGTCATTCGCGATGGAGTAGCCGACCCCGACCTGATCAACGCCAGCAAGGAGCCGGTCGGCCTGCTGGCTGGCGCCTCAATCTCCGACCACGCGGTGTCGTTCACGATGATGCGCGGCGGCCATATCGACATCACTGTACTGGGAGGCT
>CAUUBQ010000029.1:0-105176 GCA_963543405.1 uncultured Cupriavidus sp. | reverse complement strand
CGCTGGTTTTCGCTCCCCTCTCCCGCGGCGCGGGAGAGGGGTTGGGGGAGAGGGCATGAGGTTCAAATTGCGACCTGTCTCGGGTTGAACCGCTGGCCCTCTCCCCCGCCCCTCTCCCGCTCGCGGGAGAGGGGAGAACACCGAGGGCATAACCCAGCAAAAAAAAACGACCCGCCTACGGCGGGTCGATAAAGGGTCAAAATATGACCCGCTTTGGATCAGAACGAACGTGGCATGCCCAGGATGTGCTCGCCAACGTAGGACAGAATCAGGTTGGTGGAAATCGGTGCGACCTGGTACAGGCGGGTCTCACGGAACTTGCGTTCGACGTCGTATTCGGCGGCAAAACCGAAGCCGCCGTGGTACTGCAGACAGGCATTCGCAGCTTCCCACGAAGCGTCAGCGGCCAGCAGCTTGGCCATATTGGCCTCCGCGCCGCACTGCTGATGGGCATCGAACAGCTTTGCGGCCTTGAATCGCATCAGGCTCGCGGCTTCCACGTTCACGAACGCCTTGGCAATCGGGAACTGCACGCCCTGGTTCTGGCCAATGGGTCGACCGAAGACGATGCGTTCGTTGACGTACTTGGTCACCTTGTCGATAAACCAGTATCCGTCGCCGATGCACTCGGCGGCGATCAGGGTACGCTCGGCGTTGAGGCCGTCCAGGATGTACTTGAAGCCCTTGCCTTCCTCGCCAATCAGGTTCTCGACAGGAATCTCCAGGTTGTCGAAGAACAGCTCATTGGTTTCGTGGTTCACCATGTTGATGATGGGCTGAACCGTCATGCCGTTGCCGATGGCCTCGCGCAGGTCGACCACGAAGATCGACATGCCTTCTGACTTCTTCTTCACCTGGTCAAGCGGTGTGGTGCGGGCCAGCAGGATCATCAGGTCCGAATGCTGGACGCGCGAGATCCATACCTTCTGCCCGTTGACGACATACTTGTCACCACGGCGCACGGCGGTGGTCTTGATCTTGGTCGTATCGGTGCCGGTAGTCGGCTCGGTGACGGCCATCGATTGCAGGCGCAGTTCGCCGCTGGCGATCTTCGGCAGGTACAGCTTCTTCTGTTCAGCCGAACCGTGACGCAACAGCGTGCCCATGTTGTACATCTGGCCATGGCACGCACCGGAGTTACCGCCGGCACGGTTGATTTCTTCCATGATCACCGAGGCCTGGGTAAGACCCAGCCCGGAGCCGCCGAACTCTTCCGGGATCAGCGCAGCCAACCAGCCCGCTTGCGTCAGGGCATTGACGAACTCTTCCGGATAGCCTCGAACTTCATCAATCTTGCGAAAGTATTCGGACGAAAACTGACCACACAGGTCGCGGACAGCTTCACGGATTTCTTGGTACTCATCGACGCGGTCTAGCACAACGTGTCTCCAGGGGTATGCGGGGGTCAGGCAAGTTCGGCCGTGGCAGTCATGCCAAGCGCGCCGTCTTCGTGGCGAATCCAGAGGGCGACGGACTTGCCGTCTTCATCTCGTTTTCCGCAAACGTAAAGGCGCTGCGGAACAAATGCGGGACGTACGCCGCGGAACGTGAAGCGCTTCACGGTGGCATCGGGCAGGTTGTTGCGGACGAGTTCGAGCAGCAGCGTGGCCTGCAACGGACCATGTACGATCAGGTTCGGGTAGTGCTCGACGCCACTCACGTACTCCTTGTCGTAGTGAATGCGGTGACCATTGAAAGTCAAGGCAGAGTAGCGGAACAGGAGCACAGGATCAGTCACGACTTCCTGGATCCACTCCTCGTCATGGCGAGCCTCGACAGCTTCCGCAGCCGGTGCGTCAGGGGAAGCCGCCTCGCGGTAGACGATGTCGTGCTCTTCAGTGATGGCCAGGCCAGACTGACCGTAGTACTTGTGTTCGACAGTGACGAATGCCAAAGCACCCGAGCGGCCAGTTTTGGCGTTGACATCCAGGATGGTCGACACCTTCCGGGCGCTCTCGCCGATCCGCAGCGGCTGATGAAACTCGAGTCGGCTACCCGCCCACATGCGACGGGGCAGAGGAATCGGAGGCAGGAAACCACCGCGGGATGCGTGGCCATCGGAGCCGGTTTCGGACTGTCGATGCACCGGAAGAAAGTAGAGCCAGTGCCAGAGCGGCGCGATGGCGTCGCCACGCGCCAGTGGCTGTTCTTCATAGTCAAGCGTGGCAGCCAGGGCCTTTACCGGAAAAGCTGTGATGTCGTCCTGGCTATTCGCCGTCTTGCCTACCCATTCCTTGAACTTCACAACATCCATGGCGTTTCCTCTGGTCTCCTTGCTTGGGACTCAACTATGCACGGGAGACGGCGGCAAACCAATTCGAAAGTTCGGAACGAGCCATTCGCCTGGACGGAACGCAGACTCCTCTTGCAACACATCCAGTCGCATACACTGCTGGCAGCCGCAACGTTTTGCGCGCCAAGTGACGACTTGGTACAGTGATGCCGGAGGAAAATTCATGCATTTCGATTTCGCTGACCTGCGTCTCTTTGCCCGTATTGCCGAGGAACAGAACCTGTCCCGTGGGGCCAGGAAGGCCTTCCTGTCGCCGGCCGCCGCCAGCGCCCGGCTGAAGGCTCTTGAAGACCAGCTTGGCACACGCCTGTTTTATCGGGAGAGCAAGGGGTTGGCGCTGACGCCTGCCGGCGACCGCCTGTTGCGTCACGCACGGGTCATCGAACGGCAATTCGAACACGTTCGCAGCGAGTTCGAGGAGTTCTCCAAGGAGTCGGTCGGACACATCCGCATCTTTGCCAATACGACGGCAGTGACGGAGTTCATGCCGGAGGTCCTGGCCCGCTTCATGGCCGAGCGGCACGCGGTAACCGTGGACCTGCAGGAACGCCTGACCCGGGACATCATTCGGGGTGTACTGGATGGCAGTGCCGACCTGGGCATCGTATCCGGGCCCATCACCGCCGACGGGCTGGAGGTCATTCACTTCAGCACCGACAAACTCGTGCTGGTAACACCGATCGACCATCCACTCACGAAAAAGCGCGGCGTAACGTTTGAGGATTCGCTCGAGTACGACCATGTGAGCCTGCATGAGGGCAGCACCCTCCATGCATTCCTGACCGAACTGGTGCGCGACCAGCGCAAGAAACTCCAGATTCGAATCCAGATTCGCAGTTTCGAGGCCGCATGCCGGATGATTGAAGCTGGCGTGGGCGTGGGCGTATTGCCGCTCTCAGCGGCGTTGCGGCACCGCAAGACCATGAAGCTGGCGATCGTGGAATTGCCGGAGCCATGGGCGATTCGGGAACGGGCAGTCCTGGTGCGCGAACTGGATGGCTTGCCTAGCTGTGCGAAGGCACTGATCGATGCATTGATCGAAACTGCGGAAGCGGCGGGCGGCAGTCGCGACGACGCCATCAACGCCCCCGCCGCATAGTCCCGGATACGAACGCCCGGCTATCGCATGGTGAACGGGTTGCCGGTAGGCGCGCCGGTGTTCACCCACACGCTTTTGGTGTGTAGGTATGAGTCGATGGCTGCGATCCCGTTCTCGCGACCAAGGCCGGAATCCTTATAACCCCCGAATGGCGACATGAAACTGACCGCCCGATAGGTGTTCACCCATACCGTGCCGGCCTGGATACGCTCGGACATGCGGAATGCGCGTCCGATGTCTGAGGTCCACACGCCCGCACCCAGTCCGTAACAACTGTCATTCGCCATGCCCACGGCCTCGTCCTCATCCTTGAACTTGAGGATGGAGAGCACCGGCCCAAACACTTCCTCCTGGGCAATGCGCATCTTCGGCAGGACATTCGAGAAGATGGTTGGTTCGACAAACAGGCCACCGCGGGAGGCGGGCTTTCCACCAAGCAGCAACCTGGCACCTTCGTCCTGCGCGATCCTGATGTAGGACAGCACTTTCTCGTACTGCGCTGGCGTCGTGATCGGGCCAACCTGGGTGCTTGCATCCATCGGATTGCCGAGCCTCGCCGTACCCGCCAGCGCCAGCAGGCGCTCGATAAACTCGTCGTGAATACTCTCTTGCAACAGCAGTCGCGAACCTGCGATGCAGGTCTGCCCGCTTGCGGCAAAGATGCCGGAAACCGCGCCGTTCACGGCGTCATCGATATTGGCATCGCCAAACACGATGTTCGGTGACTTGCCGCCGAGTTCAAGCGCAACATGCTTGAACTGCGCCGCGCACTGCTGGTTGATGATACGGCCAGTGGCGTCAGAGCCAGTGAACGTGACCTTCTTGACCAATGGGTGCGTAACCAGGGGCGAGCCAACCTCGCCACCAAAGCCAGTCACAACGTTGAAGACGCCCGGCGGGAACCCTGCCTCTTCGAACAGCATTGCCAATTCAAGCGTGGAGACCGAGGTGAACTCGGAGGGTTTCACCACGACAGTACAGCCCGCGGCCAGCGCAGGCGCAATCTTCCAGGCAAGCAACATCAGCGGAGAGTTCCACGGCGTAATGGCCGCCACGACTCCCAAAGGCTCACGCCGCGTGTAGTTGAAGTAGCCTTTCTTGTCCAGCGGAACGACCGAGCCTTCAACCTTGTCCGCCAGGCCACCAAAGTAATAAAACCATTGCGGCAGATACCTGACCTGGGCGCCCATCTCGGCAAGCAGCTTGCCGTTGTCCTGCACCTCGGTCTCTGCCAGCCGATCGGCATTCGCCGCAATCAGGTCGCCGAGTTTGCGCAGCAACGCGCCACGTTGCGTCGGTGTCATGTCCGCCCAGGGACCGGTCCGGAACGCCTTGTCGGCCGCCGTGACGGCGCGCTCGACATCCGCCTGGCTTCCCCGAGCCACCTCAGCCCAGGCTTTCCCGGTGAACGGATTCAGCGTTTCAAACCAGCGACCGTCGCTCGCATTGACGAAGGCCCCATCGATGAACATTGGATACTGCTTCATGGCGCTTTGCTTCCGGTTGAGTTTGCGGGCCTAGAATGTTTCGAATCCCAGGTGCTGGCGGAATCGGTTCTTCACATAGACGCCGTCGCGCGGCGGCAGGGCGCGCTGCGGCTCCTCGGTCGAAATATAGACCTGTGCCACAGTCATGCCATCAGCCTTCCTGATCTGCGCGGCGAGCTGGACCAGTTCATCGATAGCGGAGATCTCGAGCGTGTTCGGTACACCGACTGCACGGGCAACCTGCGCCAGGTTGGTTCCCAGGCTGGTGTGGCTCTGCTGCATGCCGGTCTCGCCAAAGTGGCCGTTATCAAGAATCACGATGGCCAGGTTCTTCTGCTTCTGTGCGGCGGCAGTGGCCAGGCTGCCAATGCCCATCAGTTGCTCGCCATCGCCAGTGATGGCGATTACCTGCTTCTCCGGTTGCGCAATAGCCAGGCCGAGGGCCAGCGAGGTGGATCCGCCCATGGCACCCCACAGGTAAAAATTGCCGGGACGATCGCCAGCTGCGAATACGTCGTACGAGGGCGAACCGAGGCCTGTCACCACCAGGGCATCAGGAAACTGCTTGAGCAGTTCGGCAACGAACTTGCGGCGATCAATGCCAGTCTTGGGAGTCGAGGTAGTCATGATTCAGCGCATCCACTTTTTACGGCCGATGAGGCTCTGGGAGAGGAGAACGGCAACACGGTTGCCTGCATCGAAAGCCGAGGCCAGGCCGGCATCTACGAGTTCCGCAGCCTCTTCCGGCGAGTTCACGCGGTACACGGTGATACCCATCAGTTCGAGCGCGCGCTCCGTTGCAAGGCCCATCGGGTTTTGCCACGGATTGAACTCCGCATACTCGCCACGCATGGTCACCAGCGTGAAGAACGGGAAGCGGCAGCTATCGAGCAGCGAGAACATGTTCACGCAGTTGCCCACGCCGCTGCTCTGCATCAGCAGGACGGCACGCTGACCGCCCAGCCACGCACCGCTCACCACGGCCACGCCTTCCTCCTCCGTGGTCAACACCACGTCGCGGATTTCCGGATCCGCCTTGGCGCGCTTTATCGCATGAGAGTGGCCAGCATCGGGCACGTATGCCACCTGCTGGACATTGTTTTCCTTGAAGGCCTGGAAGATGGCCTCTTGCCACGCAAGCGGCTCAGAGTTTGGACTGGTCATAGTGGGCAAATAGATCGGGTGGGAACAGCGTTGCCATCATAGTTTTGATTGGCTTGTGTCACTAAATAGAATATTTTGATGTCACAATCACAAAGCTGAATGGCAACGAAAGGGAACGGAAATTCATGGATATCAAGCAGCTACGCGCCTTGTTGGCAATCGCCGAGACAGGTAGCGCCACGAAAGCCGCGGATTTGCTGCGGATTGTTCAGCCAGCGGTTTCCCGCCACGTACGGCTGCTGGAAGAAGAGCTTGGCGTCGAACTTTTCGAGCGCGAGCGCCATGGCATGGTCCTGACAAAGGCCGGGAAAACCATGGTCGAATACGGAAGGCGTGCGCTCCAGGAACTCGACCGCGCAAAATCCGAAATACGCCCCTCGGCCAGCGTCCTGTCAGGCACTGCTGCAATCGGGCTGCTGCCGAGCACTTGCGAACTGCTGGCCACCGAACTGGTTGCAACGGTCAAATCGAAACATCCGCAAATCGTTGTCCGCCTCAATGCCGGGTACGCGGGCAACGTGCTCCAGTGGCTGGAGGCTGGTGATGTTGAGGTTGCATTGCTGTACGACACAAAATCATCCTCCATGCTGGTTGCCCAAGCGCTACTGGATGAACAGCTTTTCCTGATCGGGCCGCCAGGCGCACTTGAAGCGGGTTCACATCAGTCGGTAATGCAATTCAGGGAGCTCCCGCTGGTGCTTCCCAACGCCCCCCACGGCCTGCGCAGCGTTGTGGAGCATGCATGCGCGGTGGCAGGGATTACGCCAACGATTGCAGTCGAGACAAACGCCCTCAGCGTTCAGAAGGACCTCGTCGCCAAAGGCTTTGGATACACCGTGCTACCCAGCTCGGCGGTGTCTGAAGAACTCGAGAACGGAACCCTGTCCGGCGTACCCATCGTCACGCCCAACCTTTCACGACGCATCGTCATGGCCACATCGTCCAGCCGCCGGCCGTCTCCCGCTTCGGCCTTCGCCGCTTCAGAGCTCGTAACGCTGATGAAGCGATTGGTGCTTGACGGGGCGTGGCCGGGAGCAACCTGGATCGGCAACTAGAAGCGCGACCCCGGCCTTATTCGGGCTGGATGTTGCCGCTCTTGATGACTTCGGCCCAGCGCTTGGTCTCAGCCTGCACAAACGCTGCAGCCTTGTCCGGAGTCGAGCCAACCACGGGCTCGACTCCGATCTTCTGCATCCGTTGCTTGACGTCAGGGTCTTTGACGATGCTCTGGAGCGCCACGCTCAGCTTTTCGACAACGGGAGCCGGCGTACCCTTCGGGACCATGACCATGTTCCAGATCGAAGTCTCATAGTTGGGGAACCCCGCTTCCTTCATGGTCGGAACGTTGGGAAGGACCGATGAACGCGTGCCAGTAGTGACCGCCAGGGCCTTGAGACGACCGGTCTGGATCATCGGGGCAGCCGTGGAAACCGCATCGGTCAGGAACTGGACATCGCCGGCTATGACAGACTGAATCGCCTGGCTCGCCCCACGGAAAGGCACATGTGTAAGTTCGAGCTTTTCCTGGTACTGAAGCAGCTCCACAGCCATATGCAACGCACTGCCTTTGCCCGCCGACCCGTAGCTGTATTTGCCCGGGTTCTTCCGGATCTCGTCGACGAGCTCCTTCGCGGTATTGGCCTTGACCGAAGTATTCACAGCCAACACCATCGGCACTGAGGCAACCACCGAAACCGGAACGACATCGTTGGGGTCGTACGCGAGACGCTTGTACAGCGTAGTGTTGATGGCGTGGGAACTGGTGCCAAACAGCAGCGTGTAACCGTCTGCCTTGCTCTTCGCCACGCCGTCGGTGGCAATCGTCCCTCCTGCTCCAGCCTTGTTCTCGACCACAACCGCCTGCCCCAGCAAGATGCTCATCCGGTTGGCGACGATCCGCGCAACCAGGTCAGTACTGCCACCTGCGGCGAAACCGACCACGAGGCGTATCGGGTGGTCTGGGTATGCAGGCTGGGCGTACGCACCGACAGAAAAAAGTGCGAGCGCCACCCCCGCCTTGATGAACAAGCGTTTCATGTCTCTTCCAGATAGTTGTTTTGTGGACGGGCGTCATGCGCCATCCCTGTAGACGATCTTATCCACCGCACTGGAAGAGCGTGAAATAGAAGATTCGGCTGCTGCCATCATGCTTTGGCATGCCTGCGCCCCCCGCAACAGTCAGACCCAACACGCACCTTGGTATATTCAGCGCCTGTCAACCACCAAGCAATTACAAGACATGGACAAGAAATCGATACGGGTATCGCACGTTGCGATCCCTGGCGACCTGAGCGTCCTCAAGCTGAAGAGCTATTTGAAGGCAGAACTCGCTGGCGTGGCTCAAGGCACCGGCGAGAACGAAATCCTGCTGGTGAAGGTGCTGGTGCCGCGGTCGCTGGGCATCAAGGCAGGAGAAAAACTGTTCGACAAGGTCCTGCAAGGCATCGTCGACAAGGACCCACGCGTGAAACGGGTGTCGGTCGAATTCGTCGATGGCGAAATCAGCCCGGAGGCAATTGCTGCAAGCGAGGCACGCATCCAGAAGGAAATCGACGCGTACGGGCACTTGCTGCAAGAGCCTCAGGAGCCGAACGATGGAGGCAACAACTGAGCAACTAGCTGGGCTTCATGGGTCACATTAACAGCCAACAAAGATTCTGCTCCCGGGGCCGGTGACTTTGCAATTCGATGCGGAATGAGCCGGCAACATCAGCGTTAAGCGCGGTGGGGTTGCTCTTATGCTGAGGGTTATGAAAGCCCTTGCTAGCGCCCCCGCAAACCCCTTCGCCGATCGCCCGCCGCCGTGCGAGAACAATCCGCGCCTGGCTGCCGCGCTGGCATACATCCACCTGCATCTGGACGAACGGCTGAAGCTCGACCAGCTCGCGCAGCTGTCCCGCCTCAGTGTCAGCCGTTTCATCACGGTATTTCGCCAGGCGCTTGGCATGCCACCGCACCGGTACATCAGCGGTGCACGGCTGACGCGCGCGACATCGATGCTCAAGCTGGGCCACTCACCAGCGGTGACGGCGCAAGCATGCGGCTTTTACGACCAGAGTCATCTGGCGCTTTGCATGAAAAACGCCTGCGGACTCACCCCGCGGCAGTTTCAGAGTGCCGCAGGCGCGGCCGGCAAGTTCCACCCTCCCCTATCCCTTGAAGAGCGAGTGCACCCATGAGTCTGAAAGATTTTAAAGTCCTGACCTTCGACGTAGTCGGCACCCTGATCGACTTCGAACGCGGCATGCTCGATTACCTGCGCAGCGTCGCCCCCGACGCCAAGCTCAGCGACGAGGACTTCCTGGCCGCCTACCGCCAGGCACGCAAGAGCCCTGACACGACGTGGTATCCGGACGATCTGGAGCGCTGCTGGAAAGCCATCGCCCCGGGCCTGGGCCTGCCCGCGTCGGACGAAATCGCCCGCGGCTTCCGGGATTCCGTGGCCCGCTGGCCGGCGTTCCCCGATTCGGTGGAAGCACTCAAGCGCCTGCGCAAGCATTTCAAGCTGGTGACGATGACCAACGCCCAGACCTGGGCGCTGCGCCATTTTGCGCAGACACTGGACAACCCGTTCGATCTGGAACTGAGCTGCGACGACGCGATCTGCGAGAAGCCCGATGCGCGCTACTTTGCCTACGCACGCGGCCGCTACGAAGGCGCCTGGGGCTACAAGCAGGCCGACAACCTGCATGTCGCGCAAAGCCAGTACCACGACATCGGCATCTCCAGGCAACTCGGCATCACCACCTGCTGGATCGAGCGCCGTCATGCGCAGAAAGGCTCCGGCGGCACCATTGAATCGGCCCACACCGTCCCTGACTACCACTTCCACACGCTGGCCGAACTGGCCGATGCGGTAGAAGCCGGCAAGTAAGTACTGCACGGTTTGCCCGGCCCCACGGCCGGGCAAACCGTGACATTCCACCCCGCCCGATCACCCTGCCCGATTCTCTGCCAGATTCCCTGCCCCCATGTCCATCGTCATCCTTTCCAACTCCGCCCAGGCCGAAGGCCTGACCTCCAGCGGCGCGGTAGCGCGTCCGCTGAGCCAGCCCGCCTGCGAGACCGCATCGCTGGAAGTCGCGCTCGACGGCGCGGGCGAGAACCGCTCCGGCCTGTGGGAATGCACCCCGGGCCGCTTCGAGCGGCAGCTTGCCAATGCCGAAGTCATGCATATCCTCAGCGGCGCCTGCACGTTCACGCCCGCCGGCGGAACCGCGCGCGAGATTCGTGCGGGCGACACGCTGTTCTTTCCCGCCAATACCGTTGGCGTGTGGGATATCCGCGAGACCGTACGCAAGGTGTACGTCGTGATGGGATAAGTTGCGGGCCGACTTACGGGCTGAACTGCGAGTTGACCTGCCTGCCGCATGCCCCGTTTCCACGGGGCTCGGTAGTCAGTCCGACGGGGTCAGTCCGACGGGAACAGCCGTTCGATCGGATAGTGGGTCTTGATGAACGGCGACTTGATGACGATGAAGCTGAAATACTTCTCGATGCCGATATTGCTTTCGAGCAGGCTCTCCATCAGTTCCTGATAGTGGTTCACGCCGCGCGTGATGAACTTCAGCAGGTAGTCATACCCTCCGCTCACCAGGTGGCACTCAACGATCTCGTCGACCGCGGCCACCGCCTTCTCGAAATGCGCGAAGTCCTCGCGATGATGGTCCTGCAGCGTGACCTCGGTGAACACCGTCAGGATGTCACCGAGTTTGTCCATGCGGATCTGTGCGCTGTACCCGCCGATATAGCCCGCCTGCTCGAGCCGCTTGACGCGAATCAGGCACGGGCTGGCTGACAGGCCGACCGCTTCCGCGAGATCCACATTGGTCATCCGCCCGTTCTTCTGCAGATGAGCCAGTATGCGAAGGTCCAGACGATCGAGTTTGATAGGCGCAACCATGTTTCCTAATGACAGACTTAACTGGATAGCATTCTCCCCGGGCCTCGGGGAGTAAGCAACCGCCACATCCGGCGCGTCAGTATCCTTTCGTACGATCCACCAGGCCCAGCATGGGCTCGCCGTCGCGCAGGCGGCGCAGATTGTCGAGCACCACGCGCGCGGCAGTATCAGGCCGCGTCATGCTGGCCACGTGCGGCGTGATCCAGACGCGCGGATGGCGCCACAGCGGATGCCCGGCCGGCAGGGGTTCCGGTTCCGCCACGTCGAGCACGGCGTCGCCCAGTTGGCCATCGTCCAGCGCCCTCAACAAGGCCGCCGCATCCAGATGCTGTCCGCGGCCAACATGGACCAGCCCAGCCCCTCTTGGGAGCTTGGCGAACAACCCGGCATCGAGCATGCCGCGCGTCTCGTCGGTCAGCGGCAGCAGGCATATCAGGATGTCGGTGCGCGCCAGGAACGCATCGAGCGCGGGCCAGCCGGCAAACGTCTGCACGCCATCGATCTGTCGCGCGGAACGCGCCCAGCCGGCGCAGTCGAAGCCGAACGATGCCAGGCGCGCCAGCACCGCCTGCCCCAGCGAGCCCAGGCCCAGCACACCAACCCGGCAAGCCGATGCCGCCCGGACTTGCAGGGGTCGCCACTCACCCTGCGCCTGCTGGCGTCGGTATGCGGGCATGTCGCGATGCAGCGCCAGTACGGATAACGTCACATACTCGACCATGCCCTCGACAATGCCCGGCTCGATCATGCGCACCAGCGGCACATGGCCAGGCAGTCGCGACAGATCGAACTGGTCGATGCCAGCCCCGGTGGAGAACAACACCTGCAAATTGGGGAATGCCGTGAGGTCCTCGGGCGGCTCCCATGCGGCCAGGAACTGCACGTCCGCCGGATCGCCGACGTCGGGCCACATCCGAAAGCGCAGATGCGGCGCCTCGCGGGCGAATACCTCGGCCCATGTTGCGCCGCGCACGGGGTCGGCCTTGTAGAGAAACGTTGCTGCGTCACGCATGCATTTATCCCAATGTCTCGTCGGCCAGCACCACACAGCAGCAGTGATCGGGGCGCACGCCACGGTCACCCCTGAGCAGCACGGCGGTTCGGCCGGTCTCTTCCAACCCCAAGCCGGTGATCCATTCGCGCAGGTCCGGCCCGGCAACCACGTCAAGCCGCAGGAAGCGGCCATCGGCCAGTGCGGCAAGGTGCGCCACCAGCGCGCGTGCGGTGTCCTCGCACGGCGCCACCACCGGGCCGATCACCGCGCCGCGTCCAAAGCGACGCATCATCGCGAATCCCTGTGCGCCATCACGGTGATCCAGCACCACCGCGCCCAGCGCGCCGGGCAACCATGTCTGCAGCATCCGTTCGCGCGTCATGCCAGTGGCACGCGCGTCCAGTTCGGCCAGCAGCGGCAGGTCCTTGCGTCCCGCCGGGCGCAGCCGCGCGCCGTCCGGCAGCGCCACCAGTGGCGGCTGCACGGCCTTGCCTTCGAAGCGTGTAATTTCTCCGACCTGCGCAAACCCCAGGGCGGCCGCCCAATCCGGCACCGGCAACGCCACGTGCATGCGCGTGGCACGCGACTCCAGCCCCGCGCAGAGCGCCTGCAGCAATTGCTTCCCCAGACCGCGCCCGCGCCAATCCGGATGCACCACGACCAGGCCCAGCGATGCTTCGTACTGGCCCCATAGCCAGCGCATACCCACGCCGACGATCTTGCCGTCGACCTGCACAGCGCGGCCTTCGCCGATTTCGAACAGGAGCTTCCAGTCGCGCAGGCGATGCGGCCAGCCTGCCAACTCGGAGAGCGCGAGCGCCTCGGGGAGATCGCTTTGCACCATCGCGCGGACGCTGGCAGCGCTGCCAGCACGTTGTGCGGGAGTCATTGCGGAATGCATGGCGTGCACGACACAGCCAGTATGGATTCAGGAAGCCGCCATGATGCGATGAAGCGGTGGGTCAAGATAGGAAAAAATGCTTGTCCTGCCCGTACGCACCGTAGCCGTGCAAACCACGGGTTATCCCGGAGATTTTTGCGGTGCACATGCACGCGCGTCGTGCCCATGGCAGGCAATGCCGAATGCCCGGTCCGAAACCGCAGTAATCGCTGTGGGGGCGTCAAGAACCCAATAAAGTCTTCGGATATGCATGCTTCAATTTCAACGTGATGACGCAGGCCGCAAACGGTGCCTTGCGAGCCAGGCTTTCCGGCCTCGGCCGCACGATGCCCGCGGCGCCTAAACGTGACTGACGTGACTGAAATGAAGCTCGATAGCTATTGGAAAGAAGGCGTCCCGGCATTCGTCGGCACGTCCGACGCATTGCCGGCCCATGTTGATGTGGCCATCGTGGGCGGCGGCTTCTGCGGCCTGTCGGCCGCGCTCGGGCTGGCACGCCGCGGCGCCCGCGTGATCGTGCTGGAAGCAGGTAGCCGCCCGGCCGGCGAGGCATCGGGCCGCAACGGCGGCCACGTCAACAACGGCCTGGCCGTCGACTACGCCACGCTGGCGGCGCGCGTCGGCGCCGCGCAGGCGCGTGCCTGGTATCACGCTTACGACACCGCAGTGGACACGGTCGAGTCGATCGTGCGTGACGAACGCATCGACTGCGATTTCGTGCGGCGCGGCAAACTCAAGCTGGCCTCGCGCCCGGCGCATCTGGACGCATTGGCCCGCAGTGCCGAGCGGCTGCTGCGCGATGGCGTGGATGCCGACGTCGAACTGATGGATGCGGCGCGCGTGCACGCCGAAGTGGCCAGCGACCGCTATCACGGCGGCCTGCTCTACAAGAAAAGCGCACAGATGCATATGGGCCGCTTTGCGCTTGGCCTGGCCGACGCTGCAGTGCGTCATGGCGCGGCGATCCATCTCGACACGCCGGTGCAACGGCTTACGCGCGTCGGCACCGGCCACACGCACCGTATTCAGACGCCGCGCGGCACCGTGCAAGCTGACCAGGTGCTGCTGGCCACCGGCGCCACCCGCCATGGCGGCTATGGCAGCTTTGGCTGGCTGCGCCGCCGCATCGTACCGATTGGCAGCTTCATCATCGCTACTGCCCCCTTGGGCGAGGCCCGCGCACAAGCGCTGCTGGCCGGCCAGCGCACCTATGTCACGACCGCCAACGTCCACCACTACTTCCGCCTGTCGCCCGACCATCGCCTGATCTTCGGTGGCCGTGCACGCTTTGCCGTATCGAGCCCGCAGTCCGATGCGCGCAGCGGTGCCATCCTGCGCGCCGGCATGCTCGAAACCTTCCCGCAGCTTGCCGATGTGGACATCGACTTCTGCTGGGGTGGCCTGGTCGACATGACGCAGGACCGTCTGCCACACGCCGGCGAACGCGACGGGCTGTACTACGCCATGGGATTCAGTGGACACGGCACACAGATGTCAGTGCACATGGGCCAGTGCATGGCCCGCGTGATGACTGGCGAAGCAAACGCCAACCCATGGCGCGGGCGCGACTGGCCAGCCATTCCCGGTCATGTCGGACCGCCCTGGTTCCTGCCCGCCGTCGGCCTCTACTACAAGATGAAGGACGCCGTGTCCTGATCTGTCACGACTCAACAGACCCCTCCCGAAAACACTCCGCCCCCTACAGGAGCTATCGCCATGTTTGACAAGAAGCCGTTGGAAGACTTCGTCGGTCCCACCGAATCGACCCGAATCATGCATGCGTTGCAGCGCGGCGCCACGCGGCGCGACATTCTCAAGCTGCTGGCCGCCGGCGGGATGCAAGCCGCCCTGGCGGGCTCCCTGGCTGGGGTGGCCGTGTCCGCCCACGCGCAGACACCGCGCCGCGGTGGCCGCATCCGCGTGGCGGGCGACAATGCCTCCGCCGCCGACACGCTCGACCCCGCCAAGCAATCGAACAAGACCGACTATTGTCGCGGCACGATGCTGTACAACGGGCTGACCGAACTCGACCCCACGCTGGCACCCCAGCCGGCGCTGGCCGTGTCGTTCGCCACGCAAGACGCCGTCACGTGGGTCTTCAAGCTGCGCAGGGATGTCACCTTCCATGACGGCAAGGCGTTGACGCCGGCGGACGTGGTGTTCTCGCTGCTGCGCCACAAGGACCCCGCCACCGCGTCCAAGGCCAAATCGCTGGCCGACCAGATCAAGAGCGCCACGGCCACCGGCCCCAATGAAGTGACCGTGGTACTGACCGCGCCGAATGCGGACTTCCCGGTTATCGTCGGCACGTTCCACTTCCATATCGTCCGCGCCGGCACGACGGACTTCAACCAGGGCATCGGCACTGGCCCGTACAAGCTCAAGGAGTTCCGCCCGGGCGTGCGCTCGCTGGTGGTACGCAACGACAACTACTGGAAGCCCGGCAAGCCATATCTGGACGAGATCGAATTCGTCGGCATCGGCGACGAAGGCGCACGCGTCAACGCGCTGCTGTCGGGCGACCTTGACCTCGTCGCGTCGATCAATCCGCGCTCGGCGCCGCGCGTCAAGGGTGCACCCAACACCGACATCTTCGTGACGCAGTCCGGCCAGTACACGGACCTCATCATGCGGCGCGACAGCGGCCCGGGCGCGAACCCGGACTTCGTGCAAGGCATGAAGCTGCTGCTGGACCGCGAGCTGATGAAGAAGAGCATTGCGATGGGTCATGCCGTGCTGGGCAATGACCAGCCGATCGACCCGACCAACCGCTTCTACTTCGCAGGCCTGCCGCAAACGGCGTTCGATCCCGAGAAGGCCAAGTTCCATCTCAAGAAGGCCAATATCGGCAGCACGGCAATCCCGGTGGTGGCATCGCCGGCCGCGCTGTATTCCGTGGACATGGCGCAGATCCTGCAGCAGAGCGCACGCCAGGCCGGCGTCAATCTGGAAGTCAAGCGCATGCCGGCCGACGGCTACTGGTCCAACCACTGGCTCAATAGCCCCGTGGGCTTTGGCACCGTCAACCCCCGCGCCAGCGCCGACACGCTGCTCACGCAGTTCTTCAAGTCCGATGCCACGTGGAACGAATCGCGCTACAAGGATCCGAAGTTCGATGCGCTGCTGCTGGCCGCGCGCGCGGAAACCGACGTGGCCAAGCGCAAGCAGATGTATGCCGACATGCAGACGATGATCCGCCAGGACGCCGGTATCGGCATCCCGCTATTCGTCGCCTCGGTCGACGGGTTCAACAAGCGCCTGAAGGGCCTGTCGCCGGTGCCGCTGGGTGGCCTGATGGGTTACTCGTTCGCCGAGCATGTCTGGCTGGCGGCGTAACGCCACGCGTGTAGGAGGTATCGTGAATCAGTTCATCCTGCGCTTGCTGGCGCGCCGCCTGGGGCTGGCGGTGCTGTCGCTGCTGGCCGTTTCCGTGATCGTCTTTGCCATCACCGCGGTATTGCCCGGCGATGCCGCCCAGGAACAACTCGGGCAGGACGCCACCCCCGAGGCCCTGGCTGCGCTGCGCGCGCAGATGGGTCTGGATGTGCCGGCGCCGGTGCGCTACGCGCATTGGCTCGGCGGCATGCTGAAGGGGTCGGCAGGCACATCGATAGTCACCGGCATGCCGGTCACCGACACTATTGGCGGTCGTCTGCCGCACTCGCTGCTGCTCGCCGGCCTGACCGCGCTGATCTCGGTACCCGTGGCCCTGGGGCTAGGCATCCTGGCTGCCGTGTACCGCGGCACATGGTTCGACCGCGCGGTCAGCATCGGCTCCGTGGCGGTGGTGTCCATCCCGGAGTTCCTGGTCGCCACACTGGCCGTGCTGCTCTTCGCGGTGCAGTTGCGCTGGCTGCCGGCGCTGGCCTACGTGAGCGAAGGCGATTCATGGCAGACGCTGCTCCGCTCCCTGGCCATGCCCGTGATGAGCCTGTGCTGTGTGATCGTGGCGCAGATGCTGCGCATGACCCGTGCCGCCGTGATCGACCAGCTCAACGCTCCGTACATCGAGATGGTGCGGCTCAAGGGCGCCTCGCCGGCGCGCATGGTTCTGTTCCATGCGCTGCCCAACGCGATCGGCCCGATTGCCAATGCCGTGGCGCTGAGCCTGTCGTACCTGCTGGGCGGCGTGATCATCGTCGAGACCATCTTCAACTACCCTGGCATTGCCAAGCTGATGGTCGATAGCGTGTCGCAGCGCGACATGCCCGTGGTTCAGGTGTGCGCCATGATCTTCTGCGTGGCCTACCTGATTCTCGTCACGCTGGCCGACGTCTGCGGCATCGTGGCCAATCCGCGCCTGCGTCACCGCTGACGCGCCATTGGAAGTCTCATCATGTCCACGACAACGAATACCCACACCACGCCCGCCGTGACCACCGACCCCACCCACCCTCGACTGAAGCTGCCCAGACTCGGCGTACCGGGCTGGCTCGGCGCGCTGGTGCTGCTGGCCTGGCTGGTGGCCGCCATCGTCGGCCCGATCCTGATCACCACCGACGGCACGCCCATCGGCGACATTCAGGTGTTTGCACCGGTCAGTCTGCAGCATTGGCTTGGCACGGACTACCTCGGGCGCGACATGCTGGTACGCGTGGTGCTCGGTGCGCGCTACACGGTATGCGTGGCGCTGGTCTCCACGCTTTGCGCGAGCGGCCTGGGCATTGGGCTGGCGCTGCTGGCCACGGTCAGCGGGCGATGGATCGACACCGCACTCAGCCGCGGCCTGGACACACTGACCGCCATTCCCAGCAAGATGTTCGCGCTGATCATGGTGGCGGCGTTCGGCTCGTCGGTGTGGATGCTCGCACTCACGGCCGCCATCATCTACATTCCCGGCGCCTTCCGTATTGCGCGCTCGCTGGCCGTCAATATCAACGCGATGGACTACGTGACAGTGGCCCGCACCCGCGGAGAAAGCACTGGCTACATCATGCGCAAGGAAATCCTGCCGAACATTCTCGGTCCGATGCTGGCCGACCTGGGCCTGCGCTTCGTCTACGTCGTACTGCTGCTGGCCAGCCTGAGCTTCCTGGGCCTGGGCATCCAGCCGCCCGACGCGGACTGGGGATCGCTGGTGCGTGAAAACATCGGCGCACTGGCCGATGGCAGCATGGCCGTGATCGCACCGGCGCTGGCCATCGCGAGCCTGACCATCGCGGTCAATCTCGTCATCGACAACCTGCCGGGCCGCTCGGCACGGGCCGGAGGCAAATAATGGGCAAGTCAGTACAAGTCACCAATCTGCGCATCGCCGCAGGCGACGTCACCATCGTCGACGACGTCAACTTCCAGATCGCGCCAGGCCAGGTGCTGGCGCTGATCGGCGAATCCGGCTCGGGCAAGACCACCACGGCATTGTCGTTGATGGGGTACGCGCGCCACGGCTGCGAAATCGTCGGCGGCAGCATCCGCGTCGGCGACACCGATGTGCTGGCCCTGTCACCAGCACAGCAGCGCGCGCTGCGCGGCCGGTCCATTACCTATATCGCGCAGAGCGCGGCCGCGTCGTTCAACCCGTCGCGCACGATCATGGATCAGGTGGTGGAACCGGCGCTGATCCACCGGCTGATGGACCGCGCCAGTGCCGAGCGCAAAGCCGTGGATCTGTTCCGCGAACTGGCCTTGCCTAATCCCGAGACCATTGGGGAACGCTATCCGCACCAGGTATCGGGCGGCCAGTTGCAGCGCCTGATGGCGGCCATGGCACTGATTACCGACCCGGACCTGGTCATCCTCGACGAGCCCACCACGGCGCTCGACGTGACCACGCAGGTGGAAGTGCTGCGGGCGTTCCGGCGCGCGGTGCGCGAGCGTCAGTCGACCGCGGTGTACGTCAGCCACGACCTCGCGGTGGTGGCGCAGGTGGCCGACCATATCCTCGTGCTGCGCGACGGGCAGATGCGCGAACTTGGCGAGACCGACCAGATCCTGCAAGCACCGCGCAATGACTACACGCGCAGCCTGCTCGACGCTGCGCGACCGACCGAACGCGGTGGGCGGGCCGAGCGTCCGGAGGCCAACCCCGTGCTGCTGGAAGTGCGCGGGCTGTCGGCCGGCTATGGCGCGGTCGATGCCAAAGGGCAACCCGAGATCAAGATTCTGGACGACATCAACCTGACGCTGCATCGCGGCCAGTCGATCGGCGTGATTGGCGAATCGGGATCGGGCAAGACCACGCTGGCGCGCGCCATTGCCGGCCTGGTGGCGCCGTGCGGCGGCAGCATCCACTTCGACGGCCAGCCGCTGCCGCCAACGCTTGCCGGCCGGCAGCGCGAAGCACTGCGTCGGATCCAGATCGTCTTCCAGATGGCTGACACGGCATTGAACCCGTCGCACACCATCGAGGAAATCCTGGCGCGTCCGCTACAGTTCTTCCGTGGTCTACGCGGCGCGCCGCAACGCGCACGCATCCGTGAGCTGCTCGATCTGGTGCGACTGCCCGCCGGCCTTGCCACCCGCACGCCCGCAGGGCTGTCGGGCGGTCAGAAGCAACGTGTCAATCTTGCTCGCGCGCTGGCCGCTGAACCCGAACTGATCCTGTGCGACGAAATTACCTCGGCACTGGATACCGTGGTGGGCGCGGCGATTCTCGACCTGATGGCCGACCTGCGCCGCGAGCTCGGGGTATCGTATCTGTTTATCAGCCACGACCTGCACACGGTGCGGGCGATCTGCGACGAGATCGTGGTCATGCAACACGGCCGCAAGCTTACCCAGGTGGCGCACGCCGATTACCAGCGCGGTCCGCACCATCCGTACTACGCGCTGCTGGAGCGTTCCGTGCCAGAGCTGCGCCGTGGCTGGATCGACGAAGTCGATCTCGGCGCCGCGCGCGCGGCCGCGCAAGACAGCGCCACGGCCGCACCCTGAGGGCCGCTGCACCCGTATCCCTTCCCCTTTTTATCCGAATCTCTTCCGGGCCATCGCCGCGTAGCGCGCGGCATGGCAACGGTCCCCTATTGCCAAGGAGAAACGTCATGCCTTTGACCATCGAGAACACCAGCCTGCTGCCGGGCGCCAACCTGATCGGCGCCGAATGGTGTGCCGCCGCAGACGGCCGCACCCTGAACGTCAGCGACCCCGCCACCGATGAGGTCTTCGCCACCGTGCCGGACAGCGGCGCCGCCGACGCGCAGCACGCCGTCAACGTTGCACACGCCGCGTTCGCCAGATGGCGCAAGGTGCCGGCCAAGCAGCGCGCCCAGATCGTCAAGCGCTGGAACGACCTGATCGTGGCCCATGTAGAGGATCTGGGCCGCCTGATCTCGCGCGAGCAAGGCAAACCGCTGGCCGAAGGCAAGGGTGAGGTTCTGTACGCTGCCAGCTACGTCGAGTGGTTCGCCGAGGAAGCCACGCGCACCGATGGCGATGTCATCGCCGCACCGGTGCCTGGCCGCCGCATGTTCGCCCTGCGCGAGCCGGTGGGCGTGATCGCCGCCATCACGCCGTGGAATTTCCCGGCCGCGATGATCGCGCGCAAGATCGCGCCTGCGCTGGCCGCCGGTTGCACAGTTGTCTGCAAGCCGGCCGAGGACACCCCGCTCACTTCGCTGGCGCTGGTCAAGCTGGCCGAACAGGCCGGTGTACCCGCAGGCGTGTTGAACATCGTCACCGCCTCGCGCGAACGCGCTGCCGAAGTAGTCGACGTCTGGCTCGACGATCCGCGCGTGCGCAAGATGACGTTCACTGGCTCCACACCAGTAGGCAAGCATCTGGCCCGTCGCTCGGCCGATACACTCAAGAAGTTGTCGCTGGAACTGGGCGGTAACGCGCCGTTCATCGTGTTCGACGATGCCGACCTGGACGCTGCCGTCGACGGGCTGATGGCCGCCAAGTTTCGTAATGGTGGTCAGACCTGCGTCTGTCCCAACCGCATCTACGTGCAGGACAAGGTCCACGACGCCTTTGTCGAAAAGCTGGCCGCACGCGTGAGTGCGCTGGTGGTAGCCCCCGCCACCGACCCGGCCGCGCAGATCGGTCCGATGATCAACGCGCGGGCCGTGGAAAAGATCGAGCGCCACGTCAACAATGCGGTGAGCCGCGGTGCTCGCGTGGTGACTGGCGGCAAGCGCATCCGCTCCGAACGTTGCCCGGGCGCGAACTACTACGCACCGACGGTGCTCGTCGACGTCGACGCGACGATGGACTGTTCGTGCGAGGAGACGTTCGGACCGGTGGCACCGGTGACGCGCTTCCACACCGAGGCTGACGTCGTGGCAGAAGCCAACGCCACACCGTTCGGCCTGGCGGCCTACTTCTACTCCAACGATGTGCGCCGCATCTGGCGTCTGGCCGATGCGCTTGAATCGGGCATCGTCGGCATTAACGAAGGCGCGGTCGCAGCGGAAGCCGCGCCGTTCGGCGGCATCAAGGATTCCGGCTATGGCCGCGAAGGATCGCGCTACGGCCTGGAAGAGTATATGCACATCAAGTACGTGTGCCAGGGCCAGCTCGACTGAGTGCGGCCCATGCTGTCCGCGCCCGCCCCGCGGGTGCGGACAGCGCAAACGAAGGAACTGCTGTTCGGTCCCGCACAACCACATTCGCTGCTGAACCGCCCCCCCATTTCGGTCAAAGCTTGACCACCCCCCTCCCTATACTGATCCGCATCCTGTTGCACAGCGCGCCGGGCCGCACTGCACCGCCACGACCATGACACAAGCCACTCCCGAACTGCCACGCGATCTCAATCTGCTGCTGCGCCTGCGCCAACGTCTGGCGGCAGAGACCACCGCGGAGCTGCGCTTCGATCAGGTCACGCGCGCGATCTATGCATCGGAAGCATCCAACTATCGGCAGGTGCCACTGGGCGTGGTGATCCCGCGCACGATGGCCGATCTCGAGACCACCGTGCGCGCCTGCGGCGAACTCGGTGTCGCCATGGTGCCGCGCGGCGCCGGCACGTCCATGAGCGGGCAATCAGTCAATGCGGCCATCTGTATCGACCACTCGAAGTATCTGCACGCAGTAGAGGCAATCGACCCGGACACACGCATCGGCCGGGTACAACCCGGCGTCATTTGCGATCAGCTAAAGCAGGCCGCCGCCGCGCACGGCCTGACGTTTGGCCCCGACCCCGCCACGCATAGCCGCTGCACGCTGGGCGGCATGATCGGCAACAACTCGTGCGGGGCGCACTCGGTCATGGCGGGCAAGACCGTCGAGAACATCGAGCGGCTCGAAGTCATCACTGCCACCGGTGCGCGCTTCTGGGTAGGCGCCACCGACGAGGCCACTTATGCCGAACATCTGGCCGCCGGTGGCGAGCGCGCACGTATCGTGCGTGGCCTGCGTGAACTGGCCGAACGTTACGCCGACGACATCCGTGCCGGCTTTCCGCGCCTGAAGCGGCGCGTGTCCGGCTTCAACCTCGATCAACTGCTGCCGGAGAACGGCTTTCATATCGCCCGTGCACTGGTCGGCAGCGAAGGCACCTGCGCCACGGTAATGCGCGCGGAGACCCTGCTGGTGGAAGGCCTGCCGCAGCGTGTGCTGCTGGTGCTGGGCTTCGAGAGCATCTTCGATGCCGCTGACTGTGTGCCCGACCTGCTACCGCTGGGCCCCATCGCCATGGAGGGCCTGGACACCGGCATCATCGGCGGCCTGAAGGAACTGGGGCTCAAGCTCGACGACATCGCCGAACTGCCCGCGGGCAACGCGTGGCTCATGATCGAGTTTGGCGCGAGTGAACGCGCGCGTGCCATCGAACTGGCGCGCCATGCAGCCGACGTAGCGTCGCGCTTTACCGCCCGTCCGAGCGTGCGCCTGGTGGAAGATGCGAGCCTGATGGGCCGTTTGTGGTCGATCCGCGAGACCGGCGCCTCGGCCACCTCGCTGTCGACCATTGCAGGGCAGCCCGACCCCACCGTGGGCTGGGAAGATGCCGCAGTAGAGCCTGCACTGCTGGGTGGATACCTGCGCGAGTTCTCGGCACTGGTCACGCGCTATGGCTACAAGACCAATATGTACGGCCACTTTGGCGACGGGTGCATCCATTCGCGCATCACATTCGATCTGCGCTCGAAGCAGGGCGTCGGCGACTGGCGCAAGTTCCTGGAAGAAGCGGCAGCGCTGGTGGTCAAGTACAAGGGTTCGCTGTCGGGCGAGCACGGCGACGGCCAGGCCAAGGGCGAACTGCTGCCGCTGATGTTCTCGCCGCGCCTGATGCAGGCATTCCGCGAGTTCAAGGCGGTGTGGGACCCGCAGGGCGTGATGAATCCCGGCAAGCTGATCGATGCCATGCCAGTGGATGCCAACCTGCGCCTGGGCCCGGACTACCACCGCAGCGCCGCGCCGAGCGTGTTCACCTATCCGATGGGCGACGGCGCCAACACCGGCTACGGACGTGAGACGGAACGCTGCATCGGCATGGGCAAGTGCCGGTCCCTGGACGGCGGCACCATGTGTCCAAGTTTCAAGGCTACGCGCGAAGAGCGCTACGCCACGCGCGGCCGCGCCCGCATGTTCTTCGAACTGCTGAACGGCGAGGTCATCGACGAGTCCCGCGACGCCGATCAGGTGAAGGATTCGATGGACCTGTGCCTGTCGTGCAAGGGCTGCAAGCACGACTGCCCGACCCACGTCGATATTCCGAAGTACCGCAGCGAATTTCTCTACCGCTACTACCAGCGGCGCATGCGGGCACCCATGGATGCGATGATCGGCCGCCTCGGCCAATGGCTCCCGGCCGCCACGCGCTTCAGCGGGCTGTTCAACGCGGTCATGCGCAACCGGCTGGCACGCAGGGTCGGCCAAGCGTTCGGGCTGGCCAGCGATGCCGCACTCCCCACGCTGGCCGCGAAGGCCTTCCGCCACGGCACCACCGCGCGACGCCTGAGCACCAGCGACGGCGATTCGTTCGGGCCGCATGATGTGGTGGTCTGGACCGACACGTTCAACAACGGCTTTACCCCGCACGTGATCGAGGCGGCCATTCAGGTGATCGAGCGCCATGGCTGGCGCGCACGACTCAGCACGCGCCACGTCTGCTGCGGCCGCCCACTCTATGACGTGGGCCTGCTCGACCAGGCACGCGACAACCTGCGCGAGATGCTGGACGTGCTGGCCGAGCCGATTGCCGCGGGTGTACCCGTACTGGTGCTGGAACCGAGTTGCCTGTCCGTATTCCGCGATGAAATGTCCGCCATGCTGCCGGACGACCCCCGGGCCAAAGCGCTCGCAGACCTGACGCTGACGATGGCCGAATTCGCCAAACGCGCCGGCATTTCGCTGACGGACGTGACTGACGTCCACGCACACGCGCATTGTCACCAGCGCGCCTGCGGCGGTACCTCGGCGGAGCAAGGGCTCGGCCTGAAGGTGCTCGACACGGGCTGCTGCGGCATGGCGGGCGCCTTCGGCTACCACGAGAAAACCGCAGCAGTGTCGCGCCGCATTGGCGAGACATCGCTGTTGCCCAAGCTCGAACGCTTGTCCGCCGATGCCGTGGTGGCCGCCGACGGCTTCAGCTGCCGCTCGCAGATTCGCAAGATATCCGGGCGCGACGCACGCCATCTGGCCGAAATCCTGGCCGAGGCGCGCCCTGCCCCGTCCCAAACCGCATCGCTCCAACCCCAACGCGACGCAGCCGTCGCCGAACATCAATGAGGTGTCACGCCATGAGTCAAACCAACCAAGCCTACATCGCCGCCCGCAACCAGCATGTGCCACAGGGCGTGGTCACCGCCCATCCGCTGTTCGCACAGAAGGCCGAGGGCGCGTATCTGTGGGATGTGGAAGGCCGCCGCTACATCGACTTCGTGGGTGGCATTGGCGTGCAGAACATCGGCCACAATCATCCTAAGATCGTGGCGGCGGTGCGCCAGCAACTGGAGCGCGTCACCCATGCCGCGTTCCAGGTGGTGGGCTATGACGTGTACGTCGAGCTGGCCGCGCGCCTGAACCGCCTGGTGGGCGGTAGCGAAGCCTACAAGTCGCTATTCGTGACGACCGGCGCCGAAGCCGTGGAGAATGCCATCAAGATCGCGCGCGCCTACCGCAACGTGCCCGGTGTGATCGCGTTCCGCGGCGGCTTTCATGGCCGCACCCTGCTGGGGTCGACGCTGACCGGCATGAGCGCGCCCTACAAGCAGAACTTTGGCCTGGCCACCGACATCTACCACACGCCGTATCCGGACCCGTATCGGGGTTTCGATGCCGCGGCCGCCATACGCGCGCTGGAAGACCTGTTCGCCACCCAGATCGCCCCGGAACGCGTGGCGGCGATCATCCTGGAACCGGTGCAGGGCGACGGCGGCTTCCTGCCAGCGGGCACGGAATTCCTGCAGGCCTTGCGCGCGCTGACCCAGCGCCACGGCATCGTGCTGATTCTCGACGAGATTCAAGCTGGCTTCGGCCGCACCGGCAAGATGTTTGGCTTCCAGCACGCCGGCATTCAGCCGGACCTCGTGACGGTGGCCAAGAGCCTGGCCGGCGGCCTGCCGCTCTCCGGTGTAGTCGGCCGCGCCGAGATCATGGACGCCCCGTCGCCTGGCGGCCTGGGCGGCACCTATGCCGGCAACCCGCTGGCCTGCGCCGCGGCGCTGGCCGTGCTCGATGTCTTCGAGCAGGACAATCTGCTGGACCATGCGGCGCGCACTGGCGAATTGCTGCGCGCCGGCCTGGAATCCCTGGCGCGTGACTTCAGCGCAATCGGCACGGTGCGCGGCGTGGGACCGATGCTGGCGCTGGAATTCGTGCGCAATGCCGACCCGTTCCAGCCCGATGCCTCGCTGGCGCAGGCGGTCATCGACGCCTGCCGCGAACGTGGCCTGCTGGTCATCAAGTGTGGCGTCCACCGCAACACGGTGCGCCTGCTGGCACCGTTGAACACCGAGCCGGATACGGTAGCGCAGGCACTGGCCATTCTGCGCGACGCGATTGGCGCCTGCGTCAACGCACAAGCCTGATCGTGCACGAAAGTGCCGCATCGCCCCGACGCCGAGGTGCATCTGGCGCGATGCGGCATTTTCTGCTGAATGGAAGCGAACTACGCCACGGGCTTCGGTTACACCCCATGGTTGCGGCATCAACTTCTGCGCAAGACGGCATAAGCTGAGTGCCATTACCGCTCCGATACCGGCCATGCACACCGACTCCCGCCACAACCTGGACGCGCTGGACCGCGCCCATCTGATCCACCCCGTCTCGCCCTGGCGCACCCATGAGCAGCGCGGCCCCACGATCCTGACCTCGGGGCATGGCGCCTACGTGCGCGACGCCGATGGCAACGAACTGCTCGACGCGTTCGCCGGGCTATGGTGCGTGAACGTCGGATACGGACAGGAGAGCATCGTGGAGGCCGCCGCGCGCCAGATGCGCCAGTTGCCCTATGCCACCGGCTACTTCCATTTCAGCAGCGAGCCGGCCATCGAACTCGCAGCCAAGCTCGTGGAGTTGACACCCGCGTCGTTGCAGCACGTCTATTTCACGCTGGGCGGATCGGACGCAGTGGATTCCGCCGTACGCTTTATCACCGCCTACTACAACGCCACCGGCCGCCCCAGCAAAAAGCAGTTCATCTCGCTTGAACGCGGCTATCACGGCTCGTCATCGTTCGGCGCAGGGCTCACCGCGCTGCCTGCCTTTCATCGCGGCTTCGACCTGCCGCACGCCAATCAGCACTACATCCCGTCGCCCTATCCGTACCGCCATCCGCAAGGCAACGACGCCGCGGCGCTGATCGCGACTTCCGTGGCTGCCTTGCGCGCGAAGGTGGAAGCACTCGGCGCGGATAACGTCGCGGCATTCTTCTGCGAACCTGTGCAGGGCTCCGGCGGCATCATCGTACCGCCAAAGGGCTGGCTCAAGGCCATGCGCGACGCCTGCCGCGAACTGGACATTCTGTTCGTCGCTGACGAGGTGATCACCGGATTTGGGCGCACCGGCCCGATGTTCGCGTGCGAGCATGAATCGGTCGAGCCAGACCTGATGACCGTAGCCAAGGGACTCACCGCCGGGTACGCGCCAATGGGTGCCGTCCTCATGTCAGACGAAGTCTACGCGGGCATTGCCGACGGCATGCCACCGGGTGTTCCAGTGGGACACGGCATGACCTACTCCGCCCACCCTGTCAGCGCCGCAGTAGCCCTGGAAGTCTTGCGCCTCTACGAGCAAGGCGGCTTGCTGGCCAACGGACAACGCGTCGCTCAGGCATTTGCACAGGGACTGGAATCGATGCGCGAACATCCCCTGGTGGGCGACGCGCGTTACCTTGGCCTGCTCGGCGCCCTGGAACTGGTCAGTGACAAAGCCACCAAGCGTGGCTTCGACGCGGCACTCGGCCTGCCCGATCGCGTGTTCGCGGCCGCCTATCGCAACAAACTCATCTTCCGCGCCTTCGGCGACAACATTCTCGGCTTCGCCCCTGCACTGTGCTACACGGAAGACGACTTCGCCCAGATGTTCGAGCGCCTGCGCACTACGCTGGACGAGGTGCTTGGGTGGTCTGATGTCAGGGCTTGTCTTTGACAGGCGACACCGCCCAGAATCGCTAGTGCACTCCATGTGCTAGTGCAGCCTTGTCGCCCTAGTTGTATCCCAGTATCGCTATGGAAGCCACATCAGGCCGTTCAGCGGAATCTTGCAGAGCTTCGGTAGGCGTGCGACCAGTGTTAGGTCCCAGGTTTCCCCTGTTCTGGTGGTAAATCTTTTCGAAACATGTATCGCCATGCGAGGCGGTAAATGGCATGGGGGTCGAAGGACCATTCGTCGAAGCGGGCATTTTCTGTATGCGTAAGTTAGGTCGGAAATCATTTCGTTGATAGTGGTGTTGCGTTGGAAACTGGACAAGCGGTCTTCCACCGCTCGTCCAGCGAGCCATTCACCAACGTCAACAAACGCCGCTTAATCCTCGATCTTGATTCTCGCAGTCTTTACAGCCGCTCCCCAGCGTTGGTTTTCGCTTTGAACGAACTCACCAAAACGCTTGGGATCCACAGTAATCGGCGTGTAACCCATGTCCGCCAGTCTCGCGCGGAACTCAGGCTTCGAAGTCGCCCGCACCACCTGCGCCTGGATGGCATCCACGACTGCTTGCGGCGTGTTAGGCGGTGCGAGGACACCGAACCAGGTGTCGGCGTCTACAGGGTAACCAACCTCCGTGAGCGTCGGGATGTCTTTGATAGAGGGGAATCGCTCGGGGGAGGCGAGTGCATAAAGCCGCAGTTTTGTCCGGTTTGCAACTGCCAGAGGTGTTGGGATGAAGGCATAGTCGACCTGGCCGCCCATGACTGCAGTCATGACAGGCGATGCTCCACCGAATGGCACTTCGAGAAGGTTGTCGATGTGCGCCTTCGTCTTGAGAAGCTCCATGCCCATCTGCGCCATGCTGCCAGGACCCCAATGGCCATAGGAAAGCGAGCTGCTCTTTGCCTTGTTCACGATGTCCTGAACTGTCTTGGTGTCCGCATCCGCGCGGCTAGCCAGGACGAAGCCCATCTTCGCGACAGGGGCCACGGGCCGGAAGCCGTTCGGCTGAAACTGTACGACTTTCTTGTGGATATGCGGAGCGACCGAGATGAAGTCGGCAGCCGCGAAGAGCAGCGTGTAGCCATCAGCAGGGGCGGCATAGACGACATTGGCGCCGATTACTCCATTTGCTCCGGGCCTGTTTTCTACGACAATCGGCTGTCCCAGATCGCTTCCGATGCCTGCAACGACAAGGCGCGCAAGCACGTCAGTGCCGCCGCCCGGCGCATATGGCACAACCAGACGAATGGGTTTCGACGGCGTCCATCCAGGCTGCGCAGCAATTGCCGGCGCCGTTGCCAATACCGTGACACTCATGGCGATAACGCTACCCGCGAAGCGAGCGCTCCCCCCGACGCTGGTTACCCAGCGCCGTGCTTGTGCAACAAAGTTCATGGTTGTCTCCTGCGTTCTTCTAGTCTTTCCGCCCTTTTTCAAGGCTTATTTCTGTTTCGAGATCTGTGCTGCGTGCTCGCCGGCAAGCTTGCCGAACACCGCGCCGCGCATGACGGAGGTGGCGCCTGTATAGACCTGGTAGTAGAGTCCGGCAGCCTCACCGGCCGCATACAAGCCTGGAATCGCCTTGCCGTCAGTGTCGACGACTTGCGAGTGCCGGTTAATTTTGATTCCGCCGTATGTGAAGCAGATGCCCGGCATAATTGGATAGGCAAAATACGGTGCGCTATCAATCGGTCTTGCCCAGTTCGACTTCTTTGGAGTGATCCCCACCGTGCTCAGATGGTCCTCCTCCAGAGGAATGAATTCTCCGTCCTGACACGCAGCGTTAAACTCCGACACCGTCCGATGCAGGCCTTCTACCGAGATCCCACATTGCTGCGCCAGTGCCTCCAAGGAATCCGCCTGAAGCGGCGGCTGGTCGGTGCGAATCCCTTTCTTCCAGTTGGGGACGTCGTTGATCCTCTCATCGAAGATCACATAGGAAATCCCGTCTGGCTGGTCCTTGATTGCTCGGGAGATGTGGTCGTAGTGAACGTCCACCGGACCTGGCGCTTCGTCAGTAAATCGCTGTCCAAGCCTATTCACCAGGATGCCGTAGGGAAAGTTCATGACCAAGGCTTCGACCTGAGCCGACCTCGGATCCAGAGGTTCGGCATGGAATGAACTGAAATCGCCTGCAGGAGCAGCCCCTACGTGGAGGGCCATGCGGATTCCTTCGCCCTTGTTGTAATAGCCGCCGCGCGCAACAGGTCGCACATAACGAGCTGCGCCTCCCATGTACTGCGTCAGCATTTCCGGGTTTCCTTGGAAACCGCCGGACGCGATAACCACTGAGCGGGCGCGTAGCTCAAAGGCGTTGCCATCTGCATCCACCAGGTTCAGTCGCAGCACGCCTTCCGAATCTCGGCGCGACAGCGAGGTAGCCGTGGTTTCGTAATAGAACTGGACGCCCAACTCCGAAGCCTGTGCATGCAAGGCTTCGATCATGGCCAGGCCGCCTCCCACGGGCATGATCCGTGGGGCTGCGGCAGTCACGAAATAGGTGGGGAGCGCCGCGAAGCGGATACCGAAAGACTGCAGCCACTGCACCGTGGGACCTGCCTCATTTGAGAGCGTCGACAACAGTTCCGGGTCAGGCATGCCGTGAGCCTTCACATATGGCGGCCAATTCTCATAGGCGTCCCCCATGCTGCGAACAACATTGGGGTCGAGATTGTCCCCCGCGTTGGCGGCAAGAAGCTCGTCGAAGTCATCGCTGACTTCCGTCTCGCTCTTCATCCGGAAATACGCTTCTGTCCAGCGCGTATTGCCGCCGAACTCCTCTCGGGTTGCACGCTCGAGAACAGCCACGCGGGCACCCTTTACCGCGGCCGCTACGGCCGCTGACAAGCCAGCTATGCCACAACCGATAACTACCACATCGAATTTGTCAGCACCGTAAGCAGCGCTCATGTTATGTCTCCGAATATTCTGCTTAGTACTTGCGGACGAAGGGATCCGGCATTTCCAGGTCAGTCGAGACCCACACACTCTTGGTCTCCATGAACTCCTTCACAGCCTCGGTGCCACCCTCTCGTCCCAGCCCACTATCCTTGTAGCCTCCAAACGGAGTCGTGAAGCTTGTCGAACGGTAGTTGTTGATCCACACGGTTCCCGCCTGAAGCCGCTCCGACATGTACATGGAACGATGCAGGCTTTGCGTCCAAACGCCGGCAGCCAGGCCAAAGCGGATATCGTTGGCGATACGCAGCGCGTCGTCTTCGTCTTTGAACTTCAGCACCGAGAGCACCGGCCCGAAAACCTCTTCCTGCGCGATTCGCATGTCATTTGTGACATTCGTGAAGATCGTTGGCTCAACAAACTGACCAGCGCCATAGCCTTCACCGCTTCGCGTGTTGCCGCCGAAGGCACACGTCGCGCCGCCTTCCTTCGCAATACGCACGTAGTCGACGACCTTTTCGAACTGAGGACGCGTAGCAACAGGTCCCATCTGGACATCCGAACGTGCGGGATCTCCAAGCTTTGCCTTGCTGGTGATCGCGATGAGTCGGTCAACGAACTCATCGTGGATGCTCTCTTGAAGCAGCAGACGGGAGCCTGCCATGCAGGTCTGGCCGCCGGCCGAGAAAATTCCGGTAATGACACCGTTCGCGGCGTTGGTCAAATCGGCGTCATCGAACACGATATTCGGCGACTTTCCGCCCAGCTCCAGCGTGACCTTCTTGAAATGAGCGGCGGCCGCGAGGTTGACGCGCCGTCCACCTTCATCGCCCCCGGTGAAGGCGATCATAGGTACCAGAGGATGTTCGACCAGCGGCTCACCAACATCCTGGCCAAAACCTGTAATCACGTTGAAGACGCCCGGCGGGAAACCCGCCTTGACAAACAGCTTGGCCAGTTCAAGCAGCGAAACCGACGTATGCTCCGACGGCTTGGCAATAATAGTGTTACCTGCGCAGAGTGCTGGAGCGACTTTCCAAGCGGTCAAAAGCAGCGAGGAGTTCCACGGCGTGATCGTGCCGATTACGCCCACCGGTTCAAGACGGGTATAGTTGAAAACCTTAGGCTTATCCATCGGCACTACCGCGCCTTGGATCTTGTCGGCCATACCAGCGTAGTAGTAGAAGTACTTGGCAACATAGCCGACCTGCCCACGCACTTCGCTGCGGAGTTTTCCGTTGTCGCGGGCCTCTACTTCCGTCAGCAGGTCGATATTTTCCTCAATCAGACCGGCCAGTTTGTAGAGCAGCATCCCTCGGTTGGTAGGCGACAGCTTCGACCAAGGGCCTTTCATTGCAGCGGCAGCCGCCTGGGCAGCCTTATCGACATCTTCGCCTGTTCCGCGCGGAATCTGGGCCCACGGCTCACCAGAAAACGGGTCAAGCGAATCAAACCATTGGCCTCCAGTCGGATCGACCCATTCGTTGTTGATGAAGAGTTGGTATTGCGTTTGCATGAATGACGTCCCCATGATTAGGTAGCGAGGCAACTCAATGGCTGCTCTCTTGAATTCATTTTCGTAAAAGCTCTCACGTGCCGCAAACGAGAAGAAATTCAGAGATGATGAGGTTTTTTCATGATTCCACGCCGGCTTCGGCCACGCGGAATGCGGCAGTCATTGCGTCAGCCACGCGCGCCAGATTGGCGCTGTTGAGGGCCGCAAGGCAGATACGACCAGTCTCGACACCGTAGATAGCCCACTCGTCCCGTAGGTATTCCATCTGCACGCGGTTAAGACCCGTATAGCTGAACATACCTTTCTGGCGAGTGAAAAAGGAAAAATCCTTCCCTAGCTTCTGCGCCGTAAGGGCCTCGCCGAGTTCCCTGCGTACGCGCGCAATTCGCAATCGCATCCCGTCCAACTCGGCCTGCCAAAGTTCCCGCAATGGTGCTCTCGTAAGAATCTCGGAAACGAGGCGGCCGCCGTGAGAAGGCGGGTTCGAGTAGTTGACGCGGATGATCGCTTTCAGTTGCGAGCGAACCTTCGTTGCCACTTCCGACGATGGGCAAACAACAGACAGCGCACCGACACGCTCTCCGTACAATGAGAAGTTCTTAGAGAATGAAGTAGCTACCAGGAAAGGCTGCCCTGCTTTGACAAATTCACGGACAACACTGGCATCAGCTTCCAAACCGTCGCCAAAGCCTTGGTAGGCAAGATCAATCAGAGGCACTAGCCCCCGCCGCCCGATAATCTCAATGATGGCTGGCCACGACTCGCGCGGCAAATCGTAGCCAGTCGGGTTGTGACAGCATCCGTGCAACACCACCAGAGTGCCTGCATCCGCGTGGGATAGATCCTCCAGCATCGCCTCGACATTCGGTTGTTGAGCATTCCGCTGCAAATACCGATAGGTCTCAACCTGGAATCCGGCCCTTGCCAACACTCCGCGGTGGTTTTCCCAAGTGGGGTCGCTGACAAGCGCATGCTCCGCTGCACCCCATTGTTTGGCGAAATCTGCAGCGACGCGGAGTGCGCCCGTGCCCCCTACCGCTTGTACGGTTGCTATCCGACTCGCCAGCGGGTCATCACTTTCTACGCCAAACACGACCGGCAGTACCGCGCGTTGAAAATTTGATGTGCCGTCAATCGGTTGGTAACCGCGCGGCAGACGTTCCGCAACCAATGAGGCTTCCGCCACGGCGACGGACTCAAGCAAGGGAATCCTGCCGCTATCGTCGTAGTAGACACCTACCGCAAGGTTTACTTTTTCGCGACGCTGGTCTTGGACAAAGACCTCATTTATCCCAAGGATGGGGTCCTTGGGCGCCATTGGAAGGGTGGTCAGGAACATACGGGGAACTCGATCTACATATTGGAACGAGCCAATTTTCCCCGTCACCGCCCCGCACCGTAAAACGAGTTTTTCTCCAGAACTGATGCGTCCAGAGCAAGCATCTCGCGAATAAAGTGCCTATCTATATACTTTTATATTACTTCCACCTAGACCGGTATTCAGTCTCGATGCCAACCACCCAATCCCGGAAGAGCTGGACGAGTTCGGAGTCTTTCTTTCGCTCGGGGAACACCAAACAGTACCGTTTCTCGTGCTTTAGGGACAAATCAAACGGGACCACGAGATCGTTGCGCTCAATTTCGTCGAGCACATACATGCGCGGCACCAAACCAGCACCCAGACCTGCGCGAGCGGCTTCGATGACCATACCGTAGAGCTCAAAATGCATCCCGGGAACGGGCGTGAAATCTGCGACGCCGCTCAGTTCGAACCAATGACGCCAAGCCTCCGGTCGAGTGGACTTGTGCAGGAGTGGGAGCTCAGTCAAATCGGAGGGCGAAGCCAAGAGCTGGGTGTCGAAATACCGAGGACTTACGATTGGCACCAATTCTTCATCGAAAAGATCAACCTTCACCACATTGGTCCAGGACGGATGGTCGAAATTCAGTGCCGCGTCAAAGTTCGTGTCCTCAAAGCTAAAGGGCAGCGGGCGCTCTGACAGATTGAGGATGATGTCGGGATGCCGCTCGCGAAAGTCGCGTAAGCGTGGCAGCAACCAGCGGTTGGCAAACGTGGGGATGACCGCCAATTCAAGCACACCGCCAACTCCCTTATGGGCCATCAAGGCTGCGGTATGAGCCTCGATGTCGGCCAGACTGCCTGCGATGTTCTTGAGATACATGCGCCCAGCATCGTTGAGGATGACCTGTTTGCGCACGCGCGTGAACAGCTTGACCCCCAAGTACGTCTCCAGTGAGGCGATCTGCCGGCTGACTGCACTTTCTGTAAGGCAGACTTCGTTGGCGGCCCTGGCAAAGCTTCCTTGCCGAGCCGCGGCTTCGAAGACCGCCAACGCGATCGTACTGGGTATCTTACGCTTCATCGCCATCCACCTTATGCGTGATCGGAGTGCATCAATACTTGATGATTATGCAATTGCTTGATGAGCTGGATCGAGACAAACTGCAGCCTCGCCGCTACGCAAGCGGAAGCTCGATTGGGAAATCTATGGCTGGAAACTTGATGGCAAGAATTCGTGAGGCGATTCTTGAAGCCGCGCCTCGAGAGCCGTTGATTAGTCACCGAGACCGGGACCAGGCAGTTGCTTTGCTGCGGGATGCCATACTCCATGATGACGTTGAACGTCAGCTCGTTTGCTTGGCGGCTGCCGTCGAAATACACGCCGTAATCTCTCAAGACCTCTGGCTACATTGCCAGACCGAGGCCAATGATAGTGGCAGTGCTGCGATGCGTCGACTCTTTCGCAGCGCTCGCGGCCGCTCATTTGCAAGGTTGCCTGCTTACGGACAGCATCGACAACGAAATGTCCCTGGTCGTGCCTGTTGAATATTGGCCCATAAGCTGGTCGGCGATTTCCAGGTCCACGCCCTCGCCACGGGCAGGGGCCATGAAGTTGATCTTGTATTCCGCAGTCAGCACCGATGCCTCGGTTGGTACCATGGTCATCGCTGCATAACCCGCAGCCGCGTCGGTGATCATTCCGACCACACCGCCATGAACGAACCCATGCTCAGCCCCGTGGCGGGCTGTCCTCGAAAACTGGTTGCGATGGATTCCAGATTGCCTTCGTGGTTGATGTGTTCCATGTTTGCGACGCTCCTCATGCTGCAATGCCCGGAATGGAGAATGACGCCACTTGCGCGGTTCCGATCGTCAATTACGAGTTCAGGCGGCTCTATGACGCCATCTTAGGCAGCCGTCGCGTTGCCCGGCGAGTGTATATCCGCGCAAGTTGCTTGCAGATCCGGTCTGGTTCGCAAACGGGATTCCAGATGGGCGAGTTTCGATTGTTTGTCCGTAGCGAGCCCCCGCCCCTCCATCAATCCGAGAACAGCTCCACGAACTGATTCCGCAGCCATTGGTTGGCCGGGTCTCGATGGTACCGCGCATGCCAGAACAGGTTGATCTGGATCTCCGGCAGGTCAACGGGATGCTTGATGTACTTCAGTCCAAAGTACGTTGCGCTGCGCCGTGCATAGGTCTCCGTGACTGTCGCCACGACATCCGTGCTCGCGACTATGTCCGCAAGCGCAGCAAAATGGGGCACGCGTAGGCGAACGTTTCGTTCTACCCCCTGCTTTGCCAGGATTTCGTCGACGCGCGCATGCCCGGTGCCTGCCGCCGTGACAACGACGTGATCAGCACGCTCGAAGTCACGCATACGGACGGTACGCTTATCCATCGCGTGTCCGGGCCGGAACATGCACACATAGCGCTGACTGAACAGACGTCGCTGGAAAAACTCCGGGCCGAGTTCGGGCAAATATCCCACGGCCAAATCCACATGGCCCTGGCTCATTTCGGCGGGAAGATCGACCGCCGTATTTCGAATGGTGGCAACCGTCACGGTGGGCGCACGCTCGGAGAGCGCGCCCATCAGTCTTGGAATGAAGTGCACTTCGCCGATGTCGGTCATGGCTAGCCGGAAGGACCGATGGCTACGCAGCGGGTCGAACTCAACCCGATGACTGATTGCAGCTTGCAGCGACTCCAGGGCAAATGAAACGGGCTCAGCCAACTCCTGTGCAAGCGTCGTGGGCAGCATCCCCTTGCTGCTTCGCACAAACAACTCGTCATCGAATACCTTGCGCAGCCGTGCCAAGGCGTTGCTTACAGCGGGTTGCGTGAGGTTCAAGGCCTTCGCAGTCCCGGAAACTGTTCGCTCGCGAAGCAGCAACTCAAACACCACCAGCAAGTTCAGATCGACGTCCTTGAGTTCCATCTCAGCGTCCTTATTGATTCCGTGAATATCACATATAGCCGAGATTCTATTGGCTAATGTACGGCAATGGACGAGTATTGCCTCCACACAAGAACACCCACGGAGACAGCATGCCCCTCTCGGCCCCTTGCCACCCGAGCCCCCTTCCCACCTGGACCGACGAAGGTATCAGCCGCATTCCTTTTCGCGTCTATACGGATCAGCAGCTCTATCAACGTGAACTTGAGCGTTGCTTCTATAACGGTCACTGGAACTACGTAGGTCTGGAGGCAGAAGTCCCGAATCCAGGCGACTTCAAACGCACCACGCTTGGCGAACGTTCGGTAATCCTTGTGCGCGACCAGGACGGTGAGATCAACGTCGTCGAGAATGTTTGCGCGCACCGCGGCATGAAGTTCTGCCGCGAGCGTAGCGGTAACCGAAAGGATTTTCATTGCCCCTATCACCAGTGGAACTACGACTTGAAGGGAAATCTTCAGGGCGTGCCGTTCCGGCGCGGCGTGAAGCAGGACGGGAAGGTCAACGGCGGTATGCCGGCTGATTTCAAACCACAAGACCACGGACTGACACGCCTGAAGGTCGCCACGCGCGGCGGCGTCGTATTCGCTTCGTTCGACCATGACGTCGTTCCGCTTGAGGAATATCTCGGCCCGGAAATCCTCGGCTACTTCGACCGCCTTTTCAACGGTCGCAAACTCAAGGTCCTGGGCTACAACAAGCAGCGCATTCCCGGCAACTGGAAGCTGATGCAGGAGAACATCAAGGACCCTTATCACCCGGGTCTACTGCATACGTGGTTCGTTACTTTCGGACTTTGGCGCGCAGATAACAAGGCCAGGCTCGTGATGGATGAGCAGTTCCGGCACGCCGCGATGGTTTCCACCCGCGGACAAGGCGGCAAGGGGGATGTGACGTCGGGCGTCGCCAGCTTCAAGGACCAGATGACGCTACATGATGACCGCATTCTCGACATCGTTCACGAGCCGTGGTGGGGCGATCCAACGGCCGTCATGATGACCGTGTTTCCGAGTGTCATCTTCCAGCAGCAGGTCAATTCTGTCTCGACCCGCCATATCCAGCCCAACGGCACAGACTCATTTGACTTCGTCTGGACTCACTTCGGCTTCGAGGACGACACCGAGGAAATGACGCGGCGCCGCCTGCGTCAGGCAAATCTGTTTGGCCCCGCCGGCTTCGTTTCCGCAGACGATGGTGAGGTAATCGAGTGTTCGCAAGAAGGCTTTGAACAGAAGCCTTGGCATCGTGTGCTTGCCGAACTCGGCGGACGCACCGCCGAGAACACAGACCACATGGTCACGGAGACACTCATCCGTGGCATGTACGCCTACTGGCGCAAGGTCATGGAGGTTTGAGGCCATGGACTTCACTACTTACTCCGCGCTGCTTGCGCTGTACGCCGACTACGCTGCCGTTGTCGACAATGGCGAGTGGGATCGCTGGCCCGAATTCTTTACCGAGGACTGCATCTATCGCGTGCAGCCACGCGAGAACTTCGATCGCGGCTTGCCGCTTGCCACCCTGTCATTCGAAAGCAAGGGCATGCTGAAGGACCGGGTTTTCGGCATCCGCGAAACACTGTTCCATGACCCGTACTACCAGCGCCATATCTTCAGTGTCCCGCTGGTGCGCGAATCCGCACCAGACCGGCTTGTGGTTGAGACGAACTACGTCGTGATCCGCACCAAGCCAGATCAGATGAGCGAGATCTTCAATGCTGGTCGGTCGCACGACGTCATCGTGCAGACCCCCGATGGTCTGCGCTTTAGCCAACGCCTCTGCGTGTTCGACAGCGAGATGATCCCGAACTCGCTGATCTACCCGATCTGACCTGCAGCCTGGAAGGAACCAATCATGACTCAGAACTGGATCGATGCAGCCGCATTTTCCAGCGTGCCCCAGGACGACGTGACGGCCGTGCAGGTCGACGGCAGGGAGATTGCGCTGTACGGGGTCGATGGCGAGGTATTCGCGACCGACAACATCTGCACCCACGGCCACGCACGCCTGTGCGACGGCTTTCTTGAGGGCCACGAGATCGAGTGCCCCCTGCACCAGGGTCGATTCGACGTTCGCAATGGATCCGCATTGTGTGCACCGCTGACCGAGCCGCTCAAGTCGTATCCGGTCAAGATCGAAGGCGACCGGGTCTGGCTCGTCCTCGAATAAAAGGCTGAGACGACCATGAATACGGAACAAACCACTGCCGCAATGAACGCCGAGCAGGCTGGAACCATCGCAATCGTGGGCGCCGGCCAAGCGGGTTTCTGGGCAGCACAGACGTTGCGCAAGGAAGGATTTACCGGCCGACTGGTGTTGATTGGCGAGGAACTTCATCCTCCTCACGAACGCCCACCATTGTCGAAAGCCGTCTTGGCGGGCGACGCCGCCGCCGACAGCACATGGCTGACTAGCCTCGACGCATTGCAGGCTCTGGACCTGGAGTGGTGGCCCGACACACGGGTAGAAAGTATTGAGCGCGAGCCGAAGCGCCTGGCACTCGATAGCGGCGAAACGCTCGCGTACGACAAGCTGATCCTATGCACCGGTGGCCGCGCCCGCACGCTTTCGGTTGCCGGCGCCGATGGCGCTTCCATCCATGCATTGCGGACAATTAGCGATGCCCAAACGCTCGCACCAATGCTTACCCCTGGTCGCAGTGTGACTGTGATCGGGGGCGGATGGATCGGCCTTGAAGTAGCCGCCACCGCGCGCAAGAAGGGGGCTAACGTCACCGTGCTGGAGTCACAGTCACGCCTCTGCGAGCGCACGGTACCCAAGGAGATCTCGGAATACTTGCTGTCACTGCATCAGGAGCACGGCGCCAACATCATGCTTGGCGCTCAAGTCGCACATATCGCTCGACAGGGTGATGATCGTTCCCGCATCTCGCTCGCCGACGGTCAAATAATCGACAGCGACGTGATCGTCGCTGGCATTGGCCTCGTCCCGAACGACGAACTCGCCAGGGCGGCTGGCCTGGAATGCGACGGCGGCATTATCGTCGATCCGCGCTGCCAGACATCCGATCCCCATATCTTCGCCGCAGGCGACGTCACTGTGACGCCCAATCCATGGGCTGGCCGTCGCATACGTCTTGAATCCTGGCAGAACGCCCAGGAGCAAGGCATTGCGGCAGGCCGTGCGGCACTCGGGCTAGCCGTGGACTATCAGCCGTTGCCCTGGTTCTGGTCGGATCAGTACGACATGAACCTGCAGATCTACGGCGTCCCCGCGCCATCTCACCGCGCGGTCTTGCGTGGTGCTCCGGAGAACGGGAGCTTCGTCCTGTTCTATCTGGATGGAGATGTCATCCAGGCCGCGCTCGGCCCGAATTCCGCCAAGGACTTGCGCTTCGCGCGACGGCTCATCGAGCAGAAGAGACCCGTCGATTCCGCCCTTCTCGCAGACATCAATACACCTATGTCAAAGATCTAGCGTGAACATACAAATATAATTTCGGAGACAACACCCATGCGCAAGATTGACATCCACAAGCTGGCCGACGAGGCCCGCTTTAACCCGTTTCACGCACTGGTTCTATGCTGGTGCGCGCTGATCATCATCTTTGATGGCTATGATCTGGCCGTGGTCGGAATCGCGCTGCCGTCCATCATGAAAGAGTTTGCCGTTACGCCGGCCAACGCTGGCTTCATGGTCAGCTCCGCGCTGTTTGGCATGGTGTTTGGCGCCATCTTCCTCGGCACAGTCGCCGACCGGATTGGCCGTCGCTGGACCATTGCGCTCTGCATTGCCTTGTTCAGTGTTTTCACTGCAGCGGCCGGCCTGTGCAAGGATCCGGTAACGTTCAGCATCACACGGTTTTTCGCCGGGCTCGGCATTGGCGGTGTCATGCCCAACGTAGTCGCACAGATGACCGAGTACGCGCCGAAGAAGATGCGCGCTACGCTCGTCACCTTGATGTTCAGCGGCTACGCGGTTGGCGGTATCGTGGCCGCATTGTTGGGTAGAGGCATGATCGAGGCATACGGCTGGCAATCAGTGTTCTTTGCTGCCGGCCTGCCAGTACTGCTCATTCCGATTATCTTCAAATCCCTACCCGAGTCGATGCCGTTTCTCCTGGCCAAAGGCAGGGACGAAGAGTTGAAGTCAATCGCATCCAGGCTGGCCCCCAACTATGTGCCCGCGTCGAGTGACAACTTCGTAGTGGCGCCTCAAGACCGTACGGAGAACACACCGATCCGGCACCTGTTCCACGGCGGTCGTGGCTTCAGCACGCTGATGTTCTGGGTCGCCTTCTTTATGTGCCTTTTCATGGTGTATGCGCTCAGTTCATGGCTGGCAAAACTGATGGCCAGTGCCGGCTACAGCCTCGGTTCTGCGTTGACCTTTGTGCTGGTTCTAAATGTCGGTGCAATGATCGGCGCAGTGGGTGGAGGATGGCTGGCCGACAGGTTTCATATCAAGTATGTGCTGGCTTCGATGTACGCGCTGGCAGCCGTGTCCATCACCCTTCTTGGCTTCAAGATGCCCACTGAACTGCTGTTTATTGTCGTGGCTCTCGCCGGTGCTTCGACAATCGGCACCCAGATCGTCGCCAACGCCTATACAGGACAGTTCTACCCGACCCCTATTCGCGCTACCGGTCTTGGCTGGGCATTGGGCATCGGACGCAGCGGCGCGATCCTGGCGCCAATCGTGATTGGAATGCTGGTCGGCATGAACCTGCCCCTTCAGCAGAACTTCGTTGCCATAGCGATTCCCGCAGTTATCGGGATGGTTGCAGTGCTGCTGATTGATCACCGGCGCTCGGCGTCGTTTGAGCAGAAGGTTGCGACCTGTAGCGGGGCCGTTGCCAACGGTGCTTCCATGGAGCAAGTCTGACCATTGACGCCGCCTCCGGTACGGTTCAAGGCAGCCGCAGCCACGACACGGCCATTTGACTGTCTATTCCTCCGACCCGGGCGACCTGCGTCGCCGTGCCTTGCGAAGCGCGGTGACATCACCGGCTGCCAGGGCTGGGCCTTCCATTTCCCCTGAACGGATCCGCGACAGTACCCGCTCCGCATTGGTGGCGCAGTCAATCTCCTCTGGCTTCGCCTCGATTTCGGCCAAGAGTGCATTGATGTGCGACTTGCTCTGCGCAAGCCGCATCTCCAGCGCTTCAATGTCCCGTACCTTGTTGCGGAGCGTTTCGAGCAACGAGTCAGGCTTCCACATCGCCAAGTCGGGGGGAAGCACCGCGCGAATCTCGTCGAGAGTAAAGCCTGCGTGCTGCGCGGTCGCGATCAGGTCCAGGACCAGCACCGCTTGCGGTGGATAGGTTCGATAGCCGTTCGCTTTACGCTCGACTTTCAACAGGCCGATGTCCTCGTAGAAGCGGATTCTCGAAGGAGCAAGGCCAGTACGCTCCGCCAGTTCCCCGATCCTCATGTTCATCGCTGACCTCCCTCGATAATTGATGCACCCGAAGTGCCTTCAGGTCAGTACTCTAAGGTTAAAGTCAACTTCAAGGTCAAGCCGATCCGGATAGTTGCGTTTTAGCGCCGTTCCTGGCGGCTCATGCGCCTCTGGCGTCTCTGCCGCCGCTCATGTGGCAGCCATTGTCAGTAGACCGTTGTCGGCCCAAAAATGGTGTTGACATTCAAGCTGACTTTAATCTTAGAGTCGAAACACGATCAATGAGGTGACCCCATGAACGTGTTCGACAAGCTCGCACTCCCCAATGGTTCGACGATTCCGAACCGCATCGCCAAAGCCGCCATGGAAGAGAACATGGCAGACAAGGACCACGCGCCCTCCGAGGAACTGATACGCCTGTACAGGGCCTGGGCAGAGGGGGGCGCCGGTCTTCTGATCACTGGCAACGTGATGGTGGACAGCCGCGCCATGACAGGGCCCGGCGGCGTTGTACTGGAAGACGCCGCGCATCTGGACCGGTTCAAGCGCTGGGCGCAGGCCGGTCGGGCCAACAGGGCGCAGCTATGGCTGCAGATCAACCATCCCGGCCGCCAGATGCCCGCCAACCTGGGGCAGCCCACTTGGGCTCCATCTGCGGTGCCATTGAACCTGGGCAACATGTCCAGGCACTTCAATGCGCCAAAGGCGATGACGCACGAAGTCATCGAGGACGTGATCCGTCGCTTTTCCCGCACAGCTCAACTGGGCGAACAGGCCGGCTTCACTGGCGTCGAAATTCACGCGGCACACGGCTATCTGCTGAGCCAATTCCTCTCGCCGTTGAGCAACCAGAGGACGGATGAGTGGGGTGGCTCGCTGGAGAACCGCGCTCGCCTGCTCATTGAGATCGTCAAGGCCGTACGCGCTGTGGTTTCGCCTGGATTCGCGGTTGCCGTCAAGCTGAACTCGGCGGACTTCCAGCGGGGCGGATTCAGCGCGGACGACGCTCACAGGGTTGTGACGCTGCTCAACGAGTTGGCAGTTGATCTGGTAGAGCTGTCAGGAGGTAGCTATGAAGCCCCGGCCATGCAGGGCGACGCACGCGACGGCAGCACGCTCGCCCGAGAGGCCTACTTTATCGAGTTCGCCCGCCACATCCGCGTGGTGGCGAAGATGCCAGTGATGGTCACGGGCGGCATCCGCCGGTGGCCAGTGGCCGAGGACGTGGTCAAGAGCGGCGTGGACATGGTTGGCATCGGCACCGCCCTGGCGATCGATCCCAATCTGCCACGCGATTGGCGCGCCGGTAAAGACAGCGCTCCCGCGCTACTGCCGATCAACTGGAAGAACAAGCCGCTGGCCTCGCTGGCCAACATGGCGGCAGTCAAGTTTCAACTACGCAAGCTCAGTTGCGGCAAGGCAACCAATCCGAAGGTGTCAGCGCTGCGCGCGCTGATCCTGCAGCAGGTATCCGACGCACGCCGCGTCCGCCAGTATCGGCGCTGGATGGCCCAGCGCGGGTACGACTGACAGGCTGACCAGACATCTGGCGCAAGCCGACGTCGACACACCGTACTTCCCGCATCCATGAACGCAAGCTCAAGTACTCAAGTTCATCAACATGAAAATCAGCAAACTAGCGGCCGCAATCGGAGCAGCGCTTCTGGGCACCCATTTGATTCCTGTTTGGGCCGATGGGACATCAGGTATCCAGCAAGCCGAAAGTACAACCATCAACATGGGTGACCAATAGCTTTACCAACGTAGATCAGCGGGGGAAGTTGACCACGTGCATTGCAACTTCCCGCCAGCTCAGTCATGCCTCCAGCACAAGTGCAGACACGGTGAACCTCGGCCTGACTGACGGAGGTCTATCGACGTTCATCAAGTCCCTGAAGCTTGGCAAGATGCTCAAGTACGAGTACGTGCCCGAATTCCAAAGCGCGCTGTATTCCCCCAAATCGCTTTGATCGTTTGCAGTCGTTGAGTCGATGCCGTTGGCACCTCACGGAAGAGGCCTAGCGGCACGTCGCGCCGTAAACGACCATCATCGTCTGCTGCATCACCGCGCAAAGCGACTCCCCACCTTCACGCACCGCGAAGACCTCCGCCGAAGTCACAATCAACGTTTTGCCCGCCTTCACCACTTTGCCCCTGGCAATGATTTTCTCCCCACGGGCAGGGGCCATGAAGTTGATCTTGTATTCCGCAGTCAGCACCGATGCCTCGGTTGAGACCATGGTCATCGCGGCATAACCCGCAGCCGCGTCGGCGATCATTCCGACCACACCGCCATGAACGAACCCATGCTGCTGCTCGACACCATCCCAGTGCGGCACATGGATCTCCGTGCGGCCGATCTCGATGACAGGCATCGTCGCACGGATCAGCCCCATGGCGGGCTGGCTGCGAAAACTGGTTGCGATGGATTCCAGATTGCCTTCGTGGTTGACGTGTTCCATGTTTTCGACGCTCCTCAGTGAATTGGGCTACTACTTGGGAAATTAAGCGCGACCGTTCCGTCAATGCTAAACGCCAAACGACACCTCGCGGTAGTCGATTGCACCATCGTTGAGCCAATGCGTAGCGCATTTCGACCTTGACGTCTCGCATCCAGTCGCAGCTATAGCGCAACTACCCGGGGATCGTTAGGTAAACTGTTCTCATGAACTCATGCAGCAGTTGCGGCAGTTGCTGCAGTTCATACTCGGCACGATCCGACCCGGGGAGTGCCATCAGGAAAATGGCTAGCGTCGGCACAACCTGCATTGGCCAGTCAAAACCGAATCGAGGGAGGTAAGGCCTCCCTCGATTTCCATCGCTACTTCCATCCCCCTATCTCCATCCCGTCTCCATGCGAGGCGTCACCCCGCAAAAAAAAACCATCCCGAGCATGCAGCCATGCCCAGGATGGAGAATGACGCCACTCGCGTGGTTCCGTTCGTCAATTACGAGTTCAGGCGGCTTGTGATGATTTGACCGAGCCGGGCTATGCCAACCTCGATCTGTTCGGGTGGCACGGTGACAAAAGCTAGTCTCAGTGTGTTTGCCTTCGGGGATCTGGCGTAGAAAGGTGATCCCGGGACAAATGCCACGTCCCTGGCCACGGCCTCCTGCAGCAGTTCCATCGCATCGATGCCTTGCGGCATCTCGACCCAGATGAACATGCCGCCTTCGGGACGACTCCAGCGCACCCCATCCGGCATATGACGAGCCAGCGAATCGAGCATCGCGGCACAGTGCATGCCGTAGCGGTCGCACACCGCCCCGACATGCGCGTCCAGCATGCCGGTGCTAAGCACTTCCCATGCAAGCCGTTGCGTGAACGTTGGCGTATGCAGGTCCGACGCCTGCTTCGCCTGAACCAGCTTGGCATGGATAGCCGGGGGTGCCAGCACATATCCGAGCCTGAGACCCGGCGCAAGGATCTTGGAAAAGGAGCCCAGATAGACAACGCCGTCGGCATTCATAGAGTGGAGCGTCGGAATGGCCTGCCCGGAATAGCGCAGTTCCCCGTAAGGGTTGTCTTCGACGATCAGCAGACCCAAACGTCTGGCACGCGCCACCAGAGCTTCCCGTCGCTCGAAAGACAATTGCCTGCCCGTGGGATTCTGGAAATTTGGAATCAGGTACAGGAAGCGCGCATCCTCGGCCAGGGTCGTGGAAAGCTGCTCCACGTCCAGACCATCCTCATCCATCGGTAACTCGAGATAGTTCGGCTCGAACATCGAGAAGGCCTGGAGCGCCCCGAGATATGTCGGCGCTTCCACCAGGACCTTGCTAGCCGGGTCAATCAAGACCTTCCCAATCAGATCCAGCGCCTGCTGTGATCCCGTTGTAATCAGCACTGTCGCCGGGTCGACACCATGCTTGTCAGCGATCCACTGGCGTAGCGGCTGAAAGCCTTCCGTCGGGCCGTATTGCAACGCGCTCTCCGGCAATGTGGCGAACACTCGCTCGCAGGCCTGGCGCATTGCCTCCACGGGAAAAGTCTGCGCCGCCGGCAGGCCGCCGGCAAAGGAAATGACCTCGGGCTTCTCCGTCAGTTTCAGGATTTCTCGAATCACCGAGCTCGTCATGCGTTGCGCACGCAGCGAGAGTCGATAGGCACTGTGCAGACCCGTTGCAGTTTCGATTGTCATGGCTATGCTTTCCAGGTTCCTAGATTGATCAGGCGGCATCGACTCGGATGTCCGCGCCCGAATTCAACGTTTCAAGTGCTTCACTACGCCGTTTTGCGTGGCGAACCATGGCTTGCTCCTTTACCGGGCCGAAGCCGCGGATATCGGATGGCAGTGATGCGATGGCTACCACTTGGTCGAAGTTACTCCGAGCCAAACCGGAGCAGAGTTTGCGAACATCGTCGAAGTACTCATCACGCAGGCGGCGTTCGGATTTGCGCTCCGCGGTGTATCCAAATGGGTCGAACGCCGTACCCCGTAGCCCGCGCATGCGCGCGATCACCTTGAGAACCGGAAACACCCACGGTCCGAATTTCCGTTTGGCCGGTCGACCCGTGCGAGCGTCTACTTTCGACAGCAGCGGCGGTGCAAGCCAGAGGGAAACTTTTTCGGCGCTTGAGAACTGCCGTGCGAGCGCATCGCGGAACGACTGTGAGGAATACAGGCGTGCGACTTCATACTCGTCCTTGTACGCCATCAGCTTGAACGCGCCGTTTGCCACCGCCTGTGCAAATGCTTCGCTGTTCGGCCTTGCCGCCTTCTCGGAACGTCGAGCGAGATTGACCAGATCAAGGTACTGTTTTGCGTAGGCGTCACCCTGGTACTCGACAAGCTTGCGTTGATGGAGCGCCATGGCCGCATCCAGTGTCGTCGGTGCAGCCTGTGGCTCCAGTGGCGAATCGGCAATCGCAGACAGCGCGTTGGGATCATCAGCAATGATTCGCCCCCAGTTGAAGGCGGACTTGTTCATCTCCACCGCCGCACCGTTGCGCTCAATCGCGTGCATGATCGCGGCATGGCTAAGCGGCACCAGCCCTTGTTGCCAGACATAGCCAAGCATCACGGTATGCGTCGGCAGCGTATCTCCGAAGATACGCATGGCCAGTGCACCGACGTCCATTGCATGGAAGGCCACCGGGTTGCAGCGGCTCCGGATCCGGTCGTGCATCAACTGGGTCGGCAGCACCGCATCGCGGTTCCTGATCACTTCCGGGGTCGGTGTTTCGGCCAGGTTCAATACCGCAGCAGTCCGATCGGAAGCCAGGCGACTGACGGAATCCGCTGCAGCCGAGACGACCAGATCCGCACCCAGCAACAGATCGGCCTTGCCTTCTCCGATTCTGGACGCGGGAATCTCGGATTCTGCCAATGCAATCCTCACCTGGCTGACCACGGCGCCATTCTTCTGTGCCATACCCGTGAAGTCGAGCACAGTCGCTGCCAGATCGTCAGCACTCGCCGCGACACCGAGCAGTGCTCCCATCGTCAGAACGCCGGAGCCTCCGATACCGGTGATGTAGATATTGAACGGCTCGTCGAGTGAACGCTGTGCAGGGGATTGCAGCCCGGCAACCTTCGCTTTCTCGATGGTCGCCAGACGCTTGGCGTCCGGCTTGCGCAACTTGACACCTTCCACTTCGACAAAGCTCGGGCAGAACCCCTTCACGCAGGACAGGTCCTTGTTGCATGCACTCTGGTTAATCGTTCGCTTGCGGCCCAGCGGCGTATCTACCGGCTCGATGGAGATGCAGTTCGACTGGATGGAGCAATCTCCACAGCCTTCACAGACGTCCTGGTTGATGAACATCCGGCGATCCGGATCCACGATCTCCTTACGCTTCCTGCGGCGTCGCTTCTCCGCGGCGCAGGTCTGCTCGTACACGATGGCCGTCACGCCCTGAACTTCGCGGAAGGTACGCTGAACCTCATCCAGTGCGTCGCGGTGATGCACCTCAACCGCTGGCGCAAGCGCCTTGTCATTCCGCCAACGCTCGGGATTGTCCGAGACGATGGCGATGCGCCCCACGCCTTCGGCATGAAGTTGGCGGGTGATGCGCGCTGGGTCGTTGACACCTTCGGCCGGTTGGCCTCCAGTCATGGCGACGGCGTCGTTGTACAGGATCTTGTAGGTGATGTTGGTCTTGGCGGCCACTGCGGCCCGGATTGCCAGAAGACCCGAGTGCTGATACGTGCCATCGCCAAGGTTCTGGAAGATGTGAGCACGCTTTGAGAAGGGTGCCGCACCCACCCACTGCGCACCCTCGCCGCCCATATGGCTCATGACGCTGGTCTTCAGTTCTGGCTGCGAGAGCGCCATGACATGGCAACCGATACCGCCACCACTGATCGAGCCATCAGGCGTGCGGGTCGATGTATTGTGCGGGCATCCGGAGCAGAAGTACGGGCCCCGAATCGGGATGACTGCCGCGCTGGGCTTCTTCGCGGCGGATTCAAGCGCCTTGAGTCGGTCATCGAGCCAAGGCGCGTCGATGTCGTTCGCCCGGAACCTGCGCACGATCACGCCGGCTACAAGCCGGGCGCCGAACTCGGAGACTTCCGGCAGTAACGCCGATCCGGAGTTGTCGGTCTTTCCCGTCACCACCGGCCGTCGCTCAGCAGGTTGGTGGAAGAGCGCCTCCTTCAACTGAGCCTCTACGTTGCTGCGCTTTTCCTCGACCACAAGGATTTCCCGGTGGTCTGCGGCGAAGGCGCATGCACCTTCCGTTTCCAGCGGCCAGCTCATTGCCACCTTGTAGATGGAGATGCCCAACGCCCGGAGATCATCCTCTTGCAAACCGAGATCGCGCAACGCCTGCATGACGTCCTGGTGCGCCTTGCCCACCGTCACGATCCCCAGCTTGCGCGAGCGGGCTTCCACAATGACCTTGTCAATGCCGTTCTCACGCGCCCATGCACGGGCGGCCGGTAGACGCTCTTCAATCAGGCGACGCTCCAGTTCTCCACGCTGTGCAGGCCACTTGATCGACGCGTCCCAATTGAGTCCATGCGCCGGGACGATAAACCCCTTCGGATTCCGAAAGGCTGGCCAATTGCCAAGCTCAATAGTCGCGGCGGTCTCGACCACTTCCGCAATGGTCTTGAGCGAAACCCACAAACCGGAGAAGCGCGACATCGCAAAGCCGGCCACGCCAAGTTCGATCACTTCCCGCACGCTGGATGGCTGCAGGACCGGGATCGATGCAGAGTGAAAGATGCCATCCGTCTGATGAGGAAACGGCGATGATTGTGCCGCGTGGTCATCCCCGGAAACGGCAAGCACGCCACCAAGCGCCGATGTACCGAACATGTTGGCGCTCCGGAACGCATCACCGGTACGGTCCACGCCGGGCCCCTTGCCATACCAGATGCCAAACACACCATCGACTCGGGTTTCGCCAAATGCGCGTTGTACTTGCGTACCCCAAAGTGCGGTGGCCGCGAGGTCCTCATTCAGGCCCGGCTGAAACACGATGTCGTGCGCAGCCAGGTCCTTCGATGCACGCCACAGTTGCTGGTCGTAGACCCCCAACGGTGAACCGCGGTAGCCCGAAATCAGACCCGCTGTGTTGAGACCCTGAGCCCGGTCGAGTTCGCGCTGGATCATCGGCAGACGTACCAGCGCCTGGATGCCGGTCAAGTACGTTCTTCGCTCGAAGGTACCCGAATGCGAAGTTGAGGTAGCGGAAGTGGGGCTCACGGGGACTCCAGGACGTTGTCATTTATGACTAGAAAGTTTAGATTTCTCACATCAAGGTTTCGCGCCAAAGTGAATTACGGAATGTTCATTTTTTGGCGCATTCCTACTATCGAAATCAACACGACTAGCATGTATGACCTACACGCACGATCTCGACAAAACGGACCTCCGGATCCTTCGCGAACTTTCGGTCGACGGCCGTCTTAGCTGGAGAGAACTCTCGGAACGGATTGATCTTTCGCTCACGCCGACCTTGCGCCGCGTACAGAAGCTTGAGAAGGAGGGCTACATTCGCGGCTATACGGCACAGCTCAACGAAAGCAAGTTGATGGGGGACCTGAACGTCTTCGTGTCCGTCACGCTGGTGAACCAGTCCGAAGCCGTCATCAACCGCTTCGAGAAGGAGATCGTCGTGGCACCCGAGGTCATGAGTTGCTTCACCATGACCGGTGATGCGGACTTCATCCTGCGCGTGGTCGTGCCAGACATGGGTTCGTACCAGCACTTCCTGACCCGTACGCTTACGCGCATTCCAGGCGTCGAACACATTCGCTCGAGTTTCGCGCTGAAGACGGTGCTGATCCGCACGTCGCCAATGCTGTGACTTCCCACGTACGAGGCGCGGCTGCGCGCGAACCGTGCCGCGCCAGTATTGAACCTACCTTACGTCTGGTACAACAAAGCGCCTGGCATGCGGCGTGCCTTGTTCCCGCCGATGCCGTACCGTCCAGACCACTGCGCGGAACGCGGCATTTCCAGCGCCCTCGACAGCTTTCGTGCATAGATCGAGCGCACGGTCATCTGGATACCATTGCAGTTCGGCCGCGCTACCAAGCACTACGGCGATGTCGAAGGCCGATGCCTGCCGGATTGCCATCGATAGCAGGCGACTGAAGTGCAGCATCTCGGTGACGCGCGGATCGGCCGCCCCCTCCCTTGCCTGTTGTCGAACCATGCGAGATGCCGCACGTATGTGCTGCAGCATTTCCCCAACGCCAACTTTCCGGCGTTCCTTGCAATTTCGAAACTTCGCAAGCTCTCCCGAACTCGAGGCACCCTCGGAACTCATCGGCATCCATGTTTCGCGGCTTCCGCGACGTTGTCATTCCCTGCGAAAGCCAAGGTCGAATGGAGCGCCTCCTCCGCGTTGGAGGTGAGCGCCCCTGATATCACCGTATCAAGTGTTTGCCTGAGCGGAAGGCGCCGCTGAAGCCTGCCCGGTTGCTTGTGTGCTGTTCGATGCGGAGCGACTGTGGTTGATACAGGCCAGCGCCAGCGCGCCAACCAGTCCTGCCGCACCAATCACCAGGAAATTCTGCTGCAGCGGCAGCTTGAGCGAGACAATCAGGCCGATCAGCATCGGCGCCGCGATTGCGCCAAGCCTGCCAATTCCCGAAGCCATCCCCACGCCCGTGGATCGCACTGGGCCCGGATAGAACTGTCCGCTGTACGCGTAGGCCACGATCTGCGCCCCTGTTGTGCAAGCCCCGACCGCGCCGATGATCAGGTACAGCACTTCAGTGGAGGTCTTGAACGTCATGAGGTAAAGAAAGACCGCCCCCAAGCCGTACATCAGGACCAATACCCACTTGATATGGAAACGGTCCGCCAGCCAGCCACCGCCAATCGCGCCGACCACCGCGCCCAGGTTCAGGGCAATCACGAAGCTGAGCGCCGATCCGAGGCTATATCCGGACATCGCCATCAGTTTCGTCAGCCACGTGCTGAGGGCATAGATCATGAACAGCCCGGTAAAGAAGGCGATCCAGAACATCACGGTGCTAAAGCCTCGGCCATCCTGGAACAGTTTCGCAACCGGAACGCTGGTACCTGTCGCCTGATGCGCCGTGGCGAAGGTATCGTTCGCTGAATACGCGGCCGACGGGTCAAGCCGGGTGACAACCTGACGCAACTTCGCCTGATCAGCCTGAGCTGCCAGAAAGGACAGGGACTCCGGCATCGACTTCAGGATGAACGGAATCAGCAGCACTGGCACGCCGGCGGCGAAGAATACGATCTGCCAGCCAAACTCCGCAATGAACTGCTTGCCGATGACCGCCGCCAGGATGCCCCCGATCGCATAGCCAGAGAACATCACGGTCGTCATGAAACTACGGATCCGCCGTGGCGAATACTCGGTCATTTGCGCAACGATGTTCGGCATGACACCGCCAATCCCGAGGCCAGCGACGAAGCGCGTCACGCTGAAGGTCACGGGATCACTGGTCAGGCCAGCCGCTGCGGTGAACACGCTGAACAGGAAGACGCACAGCGAGATCGTGGCCTTGCGTCCGATTCGATCGGACAGGGCGCCGAGAAAGATCGCCCCAAACATCATCCCGAAAAGCGCTGAACTCGCCATGAAGCCAGCCGTCGTTGGCGTCACGCCCATGTCTTTCATGATCGACGGCAGCGCTGCGCCGGCTACCGCGATATCGTAGCCGTCAATGATGATGACCAATAGACACCATGCGAGAACCTTGGCATGGAACGGGTTGAAGGTCGCGTTATCCGCCACCTCATGTACATCGACACGCCTCATTGTGAGTCTCCTCCGTGTGGTTCGGCACGCTGCGGATGCCGCGGCCAAATTTGTGAATTTATGACTAGATGATGTCATTATTCATCTTGAATACGGCTTATTTAAGGCCGTAAACCCTGATCGCACAGCGACTTTATGTCATGTTCTTGACGTTTTCAAGAGCGACTCATATAGTCCGGGCAAGACGGGAGGGAATCGATGGCAGGCGTGTCCGCCAGAGCGGATCAGGCGCCGCACTACTCGTCGCACCAATCCATGCGTGAGGGACAACCCATGAAGTTTGAAAACATCAAGGTCACGACGGATGGCGCCCAGGCGCGCATCGCGCTGGCCCGGCCGGACAAGCTGAACAGCCTCGACGAAGCCACGATGATCGAGCTCCACAGCGCCGTCGATCAGATCGCCAACGATCCGACGATTCGCGTGCTGGTGCTGACTGGCGAGGGACGCGCGTTCTGCGCAGGCCAGGATCTGGCTGATCCGGCCATGCAGATTGTTGACGGGAAGCTGCCCGATATCGGCAATCTCGTGGAGCGCCATTTCAAGCCACTGGTAATGAAGCTACAGAACCTGCCCATCCCGACAGTTGCCGCTGTGAACGGTCTGGCTGCCGGTGGTGGGGCATCGCTGGCGCTGGCATGCGATGTCGTCGTGGCAGCGCGGTCCGCGTACTTCCTGCAGGCGTTCTCCAGAATTGGTTTGTCCCCGGACACCGGGAGCACGTGGTTCCTGACGCATCGTGTCGGCATTGCCCGCGCGATGGGGCTGGCGCTCTTCGCAGACAAGCTGCCCGCCGAGAAGGCGGCGGAATGGGGACTGATCTGGGATGTGATCGACGACACGGAGTTCGGCGTTCGCATTGACGCGCTCGTTCAGCGAATTGCGCAGATGCCGACCAAGGCAATGGTCCGCACCCGCCAACTGATGCTCGCTGCAGCCGTGCACACCCTCGAGCAACAGCTATCGATGGAAGCCACCTCAATCCGCGAACTTGGCTGGAGTCAGGACTACCAGGAAGGTGTCAACGCCTTTACCGAAAAACGTCAGCCGAACTTCACCGGCAACTGAAAACTGAACCGATCACCGAGAGAGACATGAAACGCACCGTTTACAACGCAGAACACGAAGCATTCCGTCAGACCGTTCGTACCTTTATTGCCGAGCATGTGGCGCCGCACAACGACGAATGGACGGCAGCCGGCATTGTGCCGCGCGAGCTCTTCGCACGCGCCGGCGCGGCTGGCCTGTTCGATACCAGTATTCCGAAGCAGTACGGCGGACGCGGAACACGCGACTTCCGATACAACCTCGTACTGGGCGAGGAGCTTGCCACGGCAGGCTTCGCGGCGGTTGGACTTGGTCTGACGCTTCACACCGACATCTGCACACCGTACCTGCTCAATCTTGCAACGGACGAGCAGAAATCCCGCTGGCTTCCCGGCGTAGCCAGCGGTGAGGTGATTACTGCCATCGGCATGACCGAACCGGCACTAGGCTCCGATCTGGCTTCGATGACAACCACGGCGATTCGCGATGGCGACTATTACGTGGTCAATGGCACGAAAACCCTGATCAGCAACGGCATCAACGGCGACCTGCTGATCGTCGCGGCCAAGACCGATCCGTCAGAGCGCCACAAGGGCATCAGCCTGCTGGTGCTTGAGCGAGGCATGGAAGGTCTCGAGTACGGGCGCAATCTCAAGAAGATCGGCCTGAACGCCCAGGATACCGCTGAGTGGCACTTCAAGGACGTACGCGTTCCCGTAGCCAACCTGCTTGGTGAGGAAGGCAAGGGCTTCGTACACCTGATGCAGAACCTCCCTGCCGAACGGCTCTCGATGGCTTCCTATGGGGTCGCTGCCGCGCGTGCCGCGCTGGAATGGACCTTGTCGTGGGTGAAGCAACGCCAGGCGTTTGGCAAACCGATCGGAGATTTTCAGAATACCAAGTTCCGCCTTGCCGAGATTGCGACCGAAGTTGACGTCGCGCAGGCATTCGTCGATGCTTGCGTTGTTGCCTTCAATACCGGCGAACTCGATGCCGCGGACGCAGCAAAGGCCAAATGGTGGTGCACCGAACTGCAGGGCCGCGCCCTGGATGCGTGCCTGCAATTCCACGGCGGCTGGGGCTACCTGACCGAGCAACCGATCTCGCGCGCGTGGGCGGATGCCCGCATCAGCCGCATTTATGGTGGCACGACCGAAATCATGAAGGAAGTGATCGGCCGCGGGCTCGGGCTCTAAAACGGCGGGCCGGCCGCCCTGCGGCCGGCTCACTCCCCACCTTCAGCAAATCGCGCCATGACAAGTCCCAAGAGCCGATCCCTGCAAGCTCCGTCTCTCTCCCTTGCGCTTGCTCCCGCCGCCTTCGTGTTTATCTGGAGTACCGGCTTCATCGTCGCCAGATATGGCATGCCCCATGCGCCGCCCATGAAGTTTCTTGCGCTGCGCTACGCGTTATCCGTTGGTTGCTTCCTGTTATGGGCGACTGTATCGCGAGCCCCGTGGCCGAAAACGCGCCGTCAATGGCTTCACCTGTTTGTAGTCGGCACGCTTATCAATGGCATCTATCTTGCTGGCGTGTGGTCTGCAGTCAAGGCTGGCATGGGTGCCGGCCTCACCGCGCTGATCGTGGGGCTTCAACCGGTTCTGACCGCATTGTGGGTGTCGACTCGTGGAGCCCGGCTCCGTGGCGCCCAATGGCTCGGACTGGCAATGGGGCTCGCAGGGCTGCTACTCGTGGTATGGCAGAAACTGCACGTGGGCGAAGTCAGCGCATTCACGCTGACTTGCACGGTCATTTCGCTATTCGCCATCACCAGCGGCACGCTCTATCAGAAAAGATTCGTCGAGGCCTGCGATGTGCGTACCGCGAACCTGCTGCAACTGATCGCCGCGTTCACGGTCACACTGCCCTTCGCGCTTCTGGAGCCCGGGTCATTCCACTGGACCTCTCAAGGCGGGGAGCTCAATATCGAGTTGATTGGCGCAATGGGCTGGTCGGTATTGGGCCTGACCATTGGCGGCAGTTCCCTGCTCTATGTGCTTATCCAGCGTGGGGCGGCGACCTCAGTGAGCAGTCTCTTCTATCTCGTCCCGCCAACCACCGCCATTCTCGCCTGGGTCATGTTCTCCGAACCCATCTCGATGCCTACGGTCATTGGCATGGCACTGACCGCAGCCGGTGTCTGCCTGACAGTCCGACGGGCGTAGAAGAAAAAAAGCACTGTGGTGCACGACTGCGGCCCACAGTGCTTAGAGTTTGTCAGGCGAGTATCTTCCTAACGCAACAGCCGTCCAACATGCGCTTCCAGTTCCTCACGGAACGCCGGGTGTGCAACAGCGATCAACTCCCGCGCACGCTCCCTCATGGATTTTCCACGCAATTGAGCGATGCCGTACTCCGTCACCACGTAATTCACATCGTTCTTGCTGGTTGTCACCAGGGCACCAGGATCAAGAACCGGCGCGATTCGGGATACCGTGTCATTCTTCGCCGTCGAAGGCAACACGATGATGGACTTGCCACCCTTCGAACGGTTTGCTGCGCGCACAAAATCTGCCTGCCCACCACTGCCCGAGTAGGGAACCACGCCAAGCGACTCGGAACCGCACTGCCCTGACAGGTCAATCTGCAACGTCGCATTGACCGCCACGAAGTTATCATTCTGCCCGGCCAACCACGGGTCATTGGTAAAGTCCGAGGGATGCATTTCGAACGCGGGATTTCGATCCATGAAGCGGTATAGGCGCGCCGAGCCTACCGCGATCGTCGCGATGGATTTTCCAGCCAGGAAGTTCTTTCTGGCATTCGTCACTGCGCCACACTCGACCAACGAAAGCAGCGCATCACCCATCAATTCAGTGTGAATGCCGAGATCACGCTTGTCGCGCAGTTGTAGCGCCACCGCATCGGGAATCCCCCCATAGCCGATCTGCAGCGTCGAACCATCCTCGATCAAACTGGCGACATGACGACCAATCGCTTCCTGGACGGGGCCGATTGCTGGCATGGCCGCCTCGATGATCGGCGTCTCGCTCTCCACCAGGGCAGCGACCTTCGACACGTGGATCTGGCATTGGCCATACGAGTACGGAACGTTCGGGTTGACTTCAAGCACAACCGCTCGCGCCTTTTCGATGGCGGCCATCGTATAGTCCGCACCCAGGCCGAGCGAGAAGTATCCATGCTCGTCCATGGGGGAGGCCAGGCAGAACACGACTTCGACCGGCGTCAGTCCGTCCCGGAAATACCTGGGTAGTTCCGAGAAGTTACAGGCCAACGTATCAATCCACCCCTGCTGGGCGCCCTGTCGCGATGCCGCCCCCAGGAACGGCCCGACATGCCGCACATGTGCCGAGGTCTGCGGATCGAAGTAGCCATACTTTCGCATCGGCAGCATTTGAGCCACGGTAACGCCATGGAGCTCTCGCCGTCGATCGGACAGAGCCCCCAGCAAAGCAGGCGGCTCTGCGGCGCCTGTCGACACGACGATGACATCGCCGTTCCGCACGAGATCGATCGCCTCGTGCGGGGAACGTAGTTTGGCGCGGTACTGGTCCGAAGCCGACATGAATGGTCTCCTGCCCCGCCACCATTTATTGACGGTCGGGATATGTTTCTGGTTTTCGGGAAGTAGAACGAGAATGCGTGCAGCGGACGGCGGCACGGAAGGCGTAACAGCAAAGAGACGAGAAGGAGCCCACTCCGTCGTGATGTCGGAGAGAAGCTCCTTCTCCCAGCCTGCTTTACTTGCCGGTGAACTCTGGCGCGCGCTTTGCCAGGAATGCCTGGATGCCTTCGCGTGCATCGGCAGTGCGCACGGCCCGCGAGAACAGTTCGGCCTCGGCACGCAATCCGGCGTCCAGATCCATCCTTGATGCCGCCAGAACCGCCTCTCTGGCAAGGTGTACCGCGGAAGGTCGCCCCTCGGCACGCTCAGCCAGGAATGCCTTGCCGATCGAGACCGGATCTCCTTCCTCGACGAGCCGGTCCACCAGTCCGGCCTGCAACGCATCGTAGGCACCCAGCGTACGCCCGCTGGTGATCATTTCGAGCGCGCGTTCAGTGCCGATCAAGCGGGGCAGCCGTTGCGTGCCGCCATACCCGGGAATCAATCCAAGCTTGATTTCGGGTAGACCAAGCTTGGCGCCGGCCAACGCAATACGGTAAGTACAGGACATTGCCAGCTCCAGCCCCCCTCCAAGTGCCGCACCGCGAATCACCGCAACACTTGGCATGCTCAACGCCGCCAGCTTCGAGAACGCCACCTGCCCAAACACCGCACTGTCAAAATGCTCACGCGGGGAACGGTCTTGCAGTTCGCTGATGTCAGCCCCCGCGCAGAACGCCCGCTCACCGGCACCGACCACCACCACGCCGCGAGCGTGATACTGCTCGATATCGTCGACGTGGCGCGTCAGCGCCTTGAGCATGTCGAAGTTCAGCGCATTGAGCGCCGCCGGCCGATCGATCGTCAGCACGGCAACTTCGCCATCGAAACGGAGGCTGATCGTCATGCCTGCTCTCCGCCGGGTTCGGCGCGCTTGCCTGCGTAGACATCACGGAATCGAGGCTTTCGCTTCTCCAGGAAGGCATGCACACCTTCCTGCGACTCTGCCGATTGGTAGTAGAGTGCAAGCGCCTGCATGCCCAGCCCGCCAATGCCCCGAATGGAATCGGTATCGGCATTGAAGGAACGTTTGGCAATTGCCAGTGCGGTGGGGCTCATGGCCAGGATCTCCTGGCACCATTTGTCCACTTCGGCGTCGAGTTGGTCGTGCGGTACGACGGCATTGACCAACCCCATGGCGAGGGCTTCGGATGCCGTGTATCGGCGGCAAAGGAACCAGATCTCGCGAGCTCGCTTCTCGCCCACCACCCGTGCCAGCAGCGCCGTTCCGAAGCCGGGATCAACCGAGCCGACCTTCGGGCCAACCTGGCCCAGTTGGGCGGACTCCGAAGCAATGGCCAGGTCGCAACACGTGACCAGCACATTGCCGCCACCAATGGCGAAGCCATTGACCCGGGCGATGACCGGCTTCGGGCACTCGCGGATCATGCCTTGCAGTTCTTCAACTGGCAGACCAATCACGCCACGGCCGTCGTAGCCACCGTCATGCGCCGATTGGTCGCCCCCGGTGCAGAATGCCTTGTCGCCTGCGCCGGTGAGGACCACTACGCCGACCGATTTGTCCCACGACGCGGCATTGAGCGCGTCAATCAGCTCGTCGCAAGTCTTGCCACGGAAGGCGTTGTATTTCTGCGGCCGATTGATGGTGATGCGGGCCACGCCTTCGCGTACTTCATACAGAATGTCGGTATATTCGCTCATGGTAAGTACCTGTCTTAGCCGTGCATGGTGAGACCGCCGGACACGCTGATAACCTGTCCGGTGATGAAGTTGGCGTCGTCGCTTGCGAGGAAGCCGACCATGCCCGGGATATCCGCGGGCTGGCCAAGTCGCTTCAGCGGAATGGCGCGCTTGAGGCCTTCGTAGATCTTCTGGCCAAACTCACCCTCCCCGAGGAACGACTGCAGCAGCGCCGTATCGGTGGGGCCGGGGCAGACGACGTTGACATTGATATTGTTGCGGGCGCATTCGCGAGCAATGGTCTTGCTGAAGGCGATAACGCCGCCTTTGCATGCGGAATAGACCGACTCACCCGACGACCCAACCCGGCCGGCATCGGAGGAGATGTTGATAATCTTGCCCTGCTTGGCCTTGACCATCCACGGCAGCACCGCGTGATGGAGATTGAGCGGGCCAATCAGGTTGATGGCAATCACCTTGTTCCAGAATTCGGGTGTCGTCTCCATGAACTGTGCAGCCACGTCCCAGCCGGCGTTGTTGACCAGCGCGTCGATCCCGCCGAGCTCTTCGGCGATCGTGTCGATGGCTTGTTTGACGGCACCGTGGTCGGTGATATCGAGCTTCACTGCGGTCACACGCGAGCCGCTGTCCTTGAGCGACGCACCGAGTTGCTCGAGTGCATCGGCGTTGACGTCCACTGCCACGACGCGAGCACCTTCTTCGCAAAAGCGCTGGCACAGTGCCTTGCCAATGCCGCCAGCGGCGCCGGTGATAACGACGACTTTGTCTTTCAGACCACGCATACTGCTTCCTCCTGGGTAGATCTTTATTGGGTCATGCGCGAGACGGCGTCGGCCGCAAGCTTGCGCAGAACGAATTTCTGAAGTTTTCCGGTTGCCGTGCGGGGCAATGTCTCGAACACGATATGGCGGGGCGTCTTGAATCCCGGTAACCGCTCACGGCAGAAACGCACGACTTCCTCTGCGCTCAGCGTGCCCACGTACTGAGGCTTCAACTCGAGCAACGCGCAGGGAACCTCGCCCCACTTGGCGTCGGGCACGGCGACCACCGCAACGCTCTGCACTGCCGGATGGGTGTAAAGAACTTCCTCGACCTCGAGGGAGGAAATGTTCTCGCCTCCGGAGATGATGATGTCCTTGGCCCGATCCTTGACTTCGATATAACCATCGGGATGCACAACCGCCAGGTCACCGGTGTGGTACCAGCCACCGGAGAACGCTTCGGCAGTCGCATCGGGGTTCTTGAGGTAGCCCTTCATGGCGAGATTTCCACGAAACATGACTTCGCCCATCGTCAAGCCGTCACGTGGAACCGGTGTGAATGCCGCGTTGACTACGGCCATGTCCTCCATCACGGCGCTGCGTACACCTTGCCGCGAGAGATGCGAGAAGTAGCCGTCCTCACCTTCAGACTCCCATTCGGGCTGCAGTTGGCAAAGGGTGTTGACACCGTGCATCTCGGTCATGCCATAAACGTGCAATAGCGAGAAGCCGAGCGCCGAGATCCTGCGCAGCACGGCGCTCGGCGGAGACGCCCCGGCGCACATGATGCGAATCGGGCGCGGCGGCTTGTTCCAGTCATGCGGCTTCCCATCAACCAGGAAATCCAGCACAGTCGGTGCGCAACAAAGATGCGTCACGCCATAGGTGCCGATGGCCTGATAGATATCGTCCGCCACGACCTTACGCAGGCAGATGCTGGTGCCGCCCATGGCAGCCAACGCCCAGGCGAAACACCAGCCATTGCAATGGAATAGCGGCAGAGTCCACAGGTACACCGGATTGGTTCCGGGCATCTCCGCATTGATGGACTGGCCAAGCGCGTTCAGATAGGCGCCGCGATGGTGGTAGACCACGCCTTTCGGGTTACCGGTGGTCCCCGAGGTGTAGTTCAACGCAATGGCATCCCACTCATCGGCCGGAAAGCGCAACTCAAGATCCTGGGGCGCCGCAGCTACGAAGGCCTCGTAATCCATGGACCCAACCCGCTCTTCAAAGCCGGATGCTGGATCCAGGATGTCTATTACTGGTATGTCGAGATCCGCCAGCCGGATCGCTTCGCGTGTTACCGCCGCAAACTGACTGTCGACCAGCAGCAGGCGCGTCTCGGAATGCTGAAGGATGAACGCAACCGCCGCAGCGTCGAGTCGGATATTGATGCAGTTCAGCACCGCGCCAGACATCGGTACGCCGAAATGCGCTTCGAGCATTTCAGGGATATTGGGCGCGATGATCGAGACTGTATCGCCCCGCTGAATGCCCGCCGCGATTACTGCTCGCGCCAGCGCATGGCAGCGCTCGGCGTACTGCTGCCACGTATAGCAACGATCCTGATAGACGACCGCCGGGCGATTCGGAAATACATCCGCAGCCCGCCTCAGGAAACTCAATGGCGTCAGCGGCTGGAAGTTTGCCTCACACCGTTCGAGGCCCAGGTCATATTTTGTCCGCACGGATGTCTCCTCCGGGAATACAGGCGGTTCAGATGGAAACAGCAAGTCGGGTAGCCTGGTCGATCGCGCGCAAGGCATCGAGTTCGCTGGCCACATCGGCGCCGCCGATCAGGCGGGGCTTCAAGCCGCGCGCCACGAGCGCATCGAACAGCGTGCGGTTGGAGTTCTGACCCGCGCAAAGTACGACGTGGTCGACTGGCAGCACGTGTGCCTTTCCTTGAACCGTGTAGTGCAGACCTTCATCGGTGATGGCGTCGTAGGTGGCACCAGCGGTCATGGCGACATTGGCGCGACGCAACTTCGCCTTCAGGATCCAACCAGTGGATTTCCCGAGACGCTTGCCCAGGGATTCATCCTTACGCTGGAACATGAATACTGCGCGCCGCGGTGTCGGCGCTTCGGCGGCGTCGGCCAGACCGCCGGGTGTCGGGCTGGTTGGTGCAACGCCCCATGCGCGGAAGAACGCTTGCGGATCCAGCGACTCTTCCGCATCGCCGAGCAGGAATTCGGCCACGTCAAACCCGATGCCGCCAGCGCCAATAATTGCAACACGTTGCCCCGGAACAACCTTGCCCCTCAGCACGTCGATGTAGGACACCGCCTTGGGATGGTCAACACCCGGGAAATCCGGAATCCGCGGGGATACGCCCGTAGCCAGGACGATTTCATTGAAGTTGCCGAATCCCAATGAACGGGGCGTCGCCGCTTCGCCGAGCCTGAGGGTCACGTTCAGCTTTTGCAGGCGCACGCGGAAGTAGCGCAGCATCTCGTGAAACTCGGCCTTGCCCGGCACCTGCTTGGCAAGGTTCAGTTGACCACCAAGTTCGGAGTCAACTTCGAAGAGCGTGACATCGTGTCCACGTTCGGCGGCATTGATCGCGAATGCCATCCCTGCCGGTCCGCCTCCGACAACCGCAATGCGCTTCGGCGCTGCAACAACGCCAATCGGAAACTCGATCTCGCGGCCGGCGCGCGGATTTACGAGGCAAGTAGCCGTGCGCTCGGTAAAGATCCGGTCCAGGCATGCCTGATTGCAGGCGATACAGGTGTTGATTTCATCGGTCAGCCCGAGTCGCGTCTTCTTGGCAAAGTCGGGATCGGCAAGCAGCGGGCGCGCCATGGAAACCAGATCGGCAATGCCCGAGCCAATCACCTGCTCCGCAACGTCCGGCGCATTGATGCGGTTGGACGCCATCACCGGGATGCGGACCGCCTGCTTCACGTTACGCACCGCATCGCTCCAGGCGGCGCGCGGCACTGTCGCCGCAATGGTCGGCACAGCGGACTCGTGCCAGCCGACGCCCGTGTTGATCAGATCCGCACCGACGGCTTCGACCTGCCGCGCAAACTCGGCGACCTCCTCACCGGTCATTCCGCCCTCGACCAGATCGATAGACGAGATACGGTAGATCAGCATCGGGTCCGCGCCGATGCGCTCGCGGACTACACGTACCACCTCAAGTGGAAAGCGAATGCGGCCATCGAAGCTGCCTCCGAACTCGTCCGTACGGCGATTCGTCGGCGCAGCAGTGAATTCGTTGATCAGGTAGCCCTCGGAACCCATGATCTCCACGCCGTCATAGCCCGCCTCGATGGCAAGCGCCGCGGTATGCGCGAAGTCATCGATCGTCCGGTACACATCCCCGGTGGTCAATTCGGTCGGCGAGAAGGTATTGATGCGAGCCTTGCCCGGCGAGGGGGCGACGCATTCCGGCACTTTGGCGTAGCGCCCGGCGTGAAGGATCTGCAGCACGATCTTTCCGCCGGCCTGATGAACCGCCGACGTCACCGCTCGATGCTCGTCGAGCTGGTCGACGCTGTTAAGAAGTGGGCCACCTTCCTCCATCACGCCTTCCGGATTCGGCGAAAAGCCTCCGCTGAGGATCAGCCCGATCTCTCCCTGGGCACGCGCCGCGTAGAAGGCGGCGAGCCGCTCATGCGGGCGATCCAGGGTCTCAAGGCGCGTATGCATCGCGCCCATCACCATCCGGTTAGGAATGACATGACGGCCGATTGTGAGCGGCGTCAGGATCTTGTCGAGCGTCTCCATGGGGTCCTCGGTGTTTTCTGATGTGTATGGCGTGAATATAGGCACGGCCCACAACTACGTCAAGTACATGACATACTTTTACGTAAAAACCCCGAAACAAATGGTCTATCATGCAATCTACATGTCATAGATAGGGACATGCGCAGTGTTCATCACCCACCAGTCGAGTTGGTCGGATCGATCACGCCTTAGAATGTCGTCCACGCATTGCGCCGCCCGCCTACAGAGCTGATAGAGCCAAATGACCAAATTCGATCCCTCCTACGACGAATCCGTCTCGTCCGTGCATAACCGCCTGTTTTTCAGGCTCTTCCAGGCGGGAAACACGCTCGATCGGCAAACCATCAAGCATTTGGGCATCACTACGGTGCAGTGGTCGGTACTTGGCGCGCTGTCTCGGCCGCAGGTGGCCGATGGCATGTCGTTTTCAGATCTGGCCGAATACCTTGTGGTCAGCCGGCAAAGCCTTGACGGCGTGCTCAAGCGCCTGGAACGAGAGGATCACGTTGCGCGTGTCGCGGACACGGTCGATCGGCGCGCGAAGAAGGTGGTGCTGAGGCCGCAGGGACGAGCCTACTGGGCAAGCCTTCAACCCAAGATCTATGAGTTCTACCGCCAAGCGCTCATGAACTTCCGATTCGATGACAAGGTGTCACTGGTCCATTTTCTTAACCAGATCAACGCAGGCATGGCAGGCGTGGACCTCGAGGCTGGGTTAGCGGATCAGTCGTCCGCGGCACCGGCCGAGGCAGGGATGTCGGAGTAACACTGAGCGTGCACGCTCTCGATCCAACAAGAATTCAATCAAACGGTAACCCGGAGCAAGCTCGGAATGACAAACCTCACGCGATCCATCCTGGCTGACGGCAGCCTGCGCGATCGACTGGCCATGCCAGCGCATCTGTCCTGGACCGATGCAGAGCTTGAGACATCGCTACAGCAACTCCTGGAATCAAGGCCGCCTGAGGGACTGTGGATCTTCGCCTACGGCTCGCTCATCTGGAATCCGCTGATCTCGTTTGAAGAACAACAGGATGCCTGCCTGCGCGGGTGGCGACGTACGTTTTGCATCCGAACCATATCGGCCCGCGGCACACCAGACAAACCGGGCCGGGTACTCGGCCTGGAGCGTGGCGAGCAGACACACGGCGTGGCATATCGCTTGCCTGACACGATTGCGTTGAGTGAATTGCGCCTGCTTTGGGCCAGGGAAATGGGCAGTGGCGTCTATCTGCCGACCTGGGAGACTCTCGAACTGGCAAACGGCAAGACCGTCGTCGCTATCGCCTTCGTTGCAAATCCCGATCAGCCTCTGTATGAGGCTGACACGTCCGTTGCGACGGTAGCCCGATTCGCGGCAGCCGCTTCCGGCGTGTTCGGGAGCAATGCCGAGTACATCGAAAACCTGTACGCCGCCCTATGCGAGCGAAATATGGCAGACGACTATCTCTCGGAAGTCGTGCAACATATGGCAGGGATCGGCTCGGCGCAATCGGGGGAATAGTCCCACAACCTCCGTTGAACAATGCGGCCGGATTCTCTTCGGTTGCATATAAGGGTCGCGCGGCATCCGACACGCGGCTTGCGCGTGTACCCCAGTCGTTCTGGCGAGTTGCTTCGACTGAAGTCTCGACATTATCAGCATCACCATCGCCTATACTCCATCCGTCCTTCACCAACGCATGAACTATGGAATACGCTCCGGGCATCAGCCAGCTGGCTGGCCTGCTGGCCGATCCGGGCCGCGCGGCCATGCTTTGGGCGCTGATGGATGGCAGTGCCAGGCCGGCCGGTGAGCTTGCGCTGATTGCCGGGCTGTCGGCATCGTCCACCAGTGGTCATCTGGCGCGGCTATCCGAAGGGGGCCTGCTGGCGGTCGAAACGCGTGGGCGGAACCGTTACTATCGGCTGGCCGCGCCGGAAATCGGGGTTGCCATCGAGGCGCTGGCCACGGCTTCGCTGGCCAGCCAGCCGCCGCGGCTGCGCGCCGTGCCGGTTTCGCGCAGCGCGCCGGCGGCGCTGCGGCTGGCGCGCACCTGCTATGACCATCTGGCCGGGGAACTTGCGGTGGGTCTTTTCGAACGAATGTCGCAGGCGGGCTGGCTGGCCGTGGACGGTACGCGGGTCGACCTGACTGGCGATGGCGTGCAGGCCATGGCCCGGCTCGGGATCGACCTGGACGCGGCGCGGCGCAAGCGGCGCCAGTTTGCCTGCACCTGCCCCGACTGGAGCGAACGCAAACCCCATCTGGGCGGCGCGTTGGGGGCGGCATTGCTGGCAACCTTGCTGGAGCGGGGCTGGATAGAACCCACGGTCACGTCGCGCGCGTTGCGCGTGACGCAGCGCGGGCATCGAGAGATCGGGAAAGTGGCAGCATGAACCTTGCTACAAAGCCACCAAGGAGTAACGGATGACAATAGAACTGGAAGACGACGCGCAGGACGCCGTAAGCCGGCTGTTTGCGCTGATCAATCTCGGGGACACGCAACAGACCACGCGGCATGTGGCGCTGTTCGAAGAGGCACTGGAAGACGCCGAGGAAGACGAGGCTGATGCCGATGCGCTGCTTTTCCAGATCAAGGAGATCATCGACTGGGAGGCGGGTTTCTACGTCGACTGGAAGGATGCGGAATCGTTTATCGGCTGCCTGAACCAGCTGTGCGAGCGCTTCGACCTGGAAATCGACTGGGGCACCGAAGATCCCGAGGACGAGGATTTCCTTGAAGGCACCAGCGTGCCGGAGTTGATGGAACTGGCCACCGACCAGTTGCGCGTGGCAGGCTACACGCTCTGGAACTGGGATACCGGTGGCGATGCCTACGCGGGCTGGATCACGCGCAGCGAAGACGATGACGAGATGCTCGAAATCGCCGAGACGCTCGCATTCGACCTGCGCAGCGGCGACCAGCCATACTGATCGACCCGTTACTCGATCGTCAGGATCGTCGGCGCGTTGTCGTCGTCACCGGCCGGCGCGGCGGCGTCGGTCGGGGCGTCGGTCGTGTTGATGGAACGGGGTACCGGCCGGCGCGCGGTGTCGGGCACGCCCAGCGTTTCTTCCAGTGCGTCCAGGAACGCGCGGACGCTGGCCGGCATCAGCTTGCGCGCGGGCATCAGCACATAGACCTTCAGTGGCGAAGAGGTATAGCCTGGCAACACGCGCACCAATTGTCCCTGCACCAGTTGTTCGTGCACGAAGCGAGGCGACAAGCGCGTGACGCCCAGGCCATCGACTGCCGCCTTGATGCGAACTTCCGCGTTGTGCGTGCAGAGGCGCGGCTCTACATCCATCGAGTAGGTTTCCACGCGATCGCGCAGGAATTCCCAGTGGGTGTCGTCCTGGTTGCCGACGGTTGGCCAGCCTTGCAGGTCTTGCGGCGTGCGCGGCAGGCCACGCTCGCGGATCAGGGACGGCGCCGCATAGAAGGCGCGCTCGATCAGCACCACGCGCTTGCTGGCAAACGAGCTGTCACTCAGGTTGGTATCGGTCATCACGAACGCCAGGTCATAGCCATGGCGAACCAGATCGGGCTGGTCCCAACTGACATCGAGTTGCACGCGCAGCGCCGGATGCAGCTTGAGCAGACGGTTCAGTGTGGGCGACAGATGCTGCGAGCCCACTTCATACGGCGTGGCAATGCGGATGGTTCCACCCACTTCCTCGCTGACCGAGGCGGCCTCGGCGCTGATTTCGCGCAGCGCGCCGAACAATGGCGACACCCGATCGTAAAGCTGCTGGCCACGCTGGGTCACGCGCACGCGGCGTGTGGTGCGCTCGAACAGGCGCACGCCTAGCTGGCCTTCCAGCCGTGCCACGGCGGCACTTGCCGATGACTTCGGGACTTCGGCCAACTCGGCCCCCTGTGTGAAGCCGCCACCTTCCACCACACGGCAGAAAATTTCCCAGTCCTTCCAGTCAATCGATTTCATGCGAGCCTTTTCGTAGCATACATCGGGAAAACCCTTATCCGATGCGCCGCGATTGTCCCACATCGCGAACAATGATGGAGTCCACGTACACGTCATGGTTATTACACACCGCTGACATCCAGTTCCAGATGGCATTTGCCGCGCAATGACTCTTTCTCACCTTGGATTGCTCGGGGAAAGCCAGTATTGGGAATCGCTCTCATTACACTCTAGGATTCGAATTCATCTTCGCCCTGGCGGGCTTTCGACCGAGGAGTCGTCATGTTCAAAGTTGCTGCTTTCGTTGTTGCCGGAGCCCTCTCCACTGCCGCTTTTGCTGGCGCCAATTGCGAAAAGCACCCCAAGTCCGAATGGATGCCGGAGGCCGATGCCAAGGCCAAGATCGCGGAACAGGGCTACAACATCAAGAAGTTCAAGGTCGATGGCAATTGCTATGAGATCTACGGCACCACCAAGGATGGCAAGAAGGCCGAAATCTACTTCGACACCAAGACGCTGAACATCGTCAAATCGGAAATCGGGAAGTAAGCTGTGGCAACCCCGGCGGATCGGGTAAGCGCCCCCGACACGATTCGCGTCTGGGACCTGGCCGTACGCTTCACGCACTGGAGCGTGGCGGCCATCGTCTTCTATGACCTGGTCGACGATTCCGGCGACCAGGTACACCGCGTACTGGGCTATGTTGCTGCCGGGCTCGTACTGTTCCGCATCTTGTGGGGCTTTGTCGGCAGCGAACATGCACGCTTCAGCGCATGGCTGCCGCGTCCCGCCGGCGTGCTGGCCTACGGCAGGGCCTTGCTGAAGGGCCGCGCGCCGCGCTTCGTCAGCCACACGCCACTAGGGGCCGTGATGATGCTGGCGATGTGGGCGTTGATCCTGGCCCTGGCCGTCACGGGCTGGATATCGCGTCTGGATCCGTTCTGGGGCGAGGACTGGCCTATCGACATTCATCGCTGGCTATCCAACACGCTGCTGGGCCTGATCATCGTGCATGTGATTGCAGCGCTGGCGATGAGCATCAAGGGCCGGGAGAACCTGATCGTGGCGATGCTCACGGGCAGGAAGCGGCGCGGCAGGCTTCCGTAGTCGTTCCAAATCGCGGCGGCACGTTCATTGCCGAATCCCCGGCGGATACCTACGATAGGGCAACGCCGATGCCCATGCGGGTGTCGGCCGCATCCCATCCGCAACCGGAGAACGCAATGAAGATCCTGATGGTGCTTACCTCGCACGACCAGCTTGGCAATACCGGCAAGAAAACCGGCTTCTGGCTTGAGGAATTCGCATCTCCCTACTACGTGTTCAAGGATGCCGGCGTCGATCTCACGCTGGCCTCGCCCAAGGGTGGCCAGCCACCGATCGACCCCAAGAGCGACGACCCCGGTGCGCAGACCGACGCGACGCGCCGGTTCCAGTCCGATGCGGCGGCAAAACAGCATCTGGCCACCACCTTGACGCTAGACCAGGTGAAGGCCGACGACTTCGACGCGGTCTTCTATCCCGGCGGGCATGGTCCGTTATGGGACCTCACGGAAGACAAACGCTCCATCGCGCTGATCGAGGCCTTCGATCGCGCCGGCAAACCGGTCGCGGCGGTGTGCCATGCACCGGGCGTGCTGCGCCATGTAAAGGGCGCCGACGGCCAGCCGCTGGTCAAGGGTCGCAAGGTCACCGGCTTCACCAATTCCGAAGAAGACGCCGTGCAACTGACCAGCGTGGTGCCGTACCTCGTGGAAGACGTGCTGAAGCAGAACGGCGGACAGTTCTCACGTACCGACGACTGGGGCAGCTACGCGGTGGTCGACGGGCGGCTGGTCACGGGGCAGAACCCGGCATCGTCGGATGCCGCCGCGCATGAACTGCTGAAGCTGCTCAAGTAGGCGCAGCGGCCGCGCCGTACCGCGTGCACATACGCATTGGCGGTATCGCTAACGCCTAGCGCGTGCGGCGTGGCTTGGCGCAGTGCCGTACTTCGCGCGTGAATTGCGCGCAGGCGTGTGTCATCAGGTCTTCCGAGCGATAGACCAGGAAGACCTGGAAATCGGGCATCTCGTCGAGAATCGGCAAGCGCACCAGCGCTTGCGGATCGAGCTTGAGCGGGCCGGTGCCATCGAACACGTAGTTCGACCACACGCTGATCAGGTCCGTCTTGGTCGCCAGTTGCAAACCCAACAAGTTCGATGCGCTCTGCACGATACGCTTGGGCATGTCGAGCTTGTGCAGGCGCATCAGGCTGGCCAGTGGGCTGCCCGGATCGTCGAGCGGATCGAGTGTGAGCCAGTCCGCGTCGAGCAGCGCACGCAATCGCCGCGCGCGCCGCAACGGATGCCCGGGCCGCACGGCCAGACCCATGCCCACCGAGAACAGCGGCTCCCACTCCATGCCGCCGCCACCGGGACCGCTGTTGGTCGAGATCAGCCCGAGGTCGAGCCGACCTTCGCGCAAGCCTTCCAGGATCTGCTGCGGCCGCAACTCCATCGCACGCAGCGTCACATTCGGATATTGCTGCCGATACACCGCCATTGCATCAGGCAAGGCCGCGCTCGATGCCACGGCGGTAAAGCCAATGTGCAGTTGTGCCTCGGCATGCCCGCGAATCGATTCGATATCTTCCAGCGCATGGCGCAGTTCCTGTTCCACCACGGTTGCGCGCCGCACCAGCGCCACACCGTATGCAGTCAGGCTGACGCCGCGTACCGAGCGCGTCATCAACGTCACGCCCAGTTCCCGTTCCAGTTCGGCAATCGCTTTCGATAGTGCCGGTTGCGAGGTATGCAGGCTGCGTGCGGCCTCATGCATGCTGCCGTGCTGGGCTACGGCCATCAGCACACGCAGTTGTTGCAGCTTCATTCGGGTTCCTCCTGGCTCGTGAGCCTTTTCTTATGATCAGTTTGATCGATGCCTTGCCGTGGTGCGCGCATGCGCGAATGTCGTGCACGCCATCGGAAAATGCGCCGCCTAGGTACTAGTCCCGATGGTGCGCCGACAATGATGATGACGGTGATGCCATAACGTTATCACCATGAAAATATATGATTTTCAGGCCGGCGTGTTTGCCTGAATACTGCATCGCCAAGGACATGCCCTGCCCTTTGCGCGATGGATGCCAGCACATACGGTCTCCACGATTCCCCCAAAACCAGTTCGTGGAGTACCCGCATGAACGACGCAACCCTGCCCGCCGGCGCGCCGCTCGCAACATCCGCATCATCCACCGCACCAGCCACAGGATCCGCCACGCCAGCGCGGCCCGCGGCACGGCAGAGCCAGTTCCGCCTGATTGCCGCCTGCTCGATCGGCAATGCGCTGGAGATGTTCGATTTCACGGTGTACAGCTTCTTCTCGCTGCTGATCGGCAAGCTGTTCTTTCCATCCGATAGCCCGTACGGTTCGCTGTTGCTGGCCGTGGCCACGTTCGGCATCGGCTTCATCATGCGCCCACTTGGTGGCGTGGTGATCGGCAACTACGCAGACCGTCGCGGTCGCAAGGCAGCCATGTCGCTGACCATTGGGCTGATGGTAATCGGCACGCTGTGCATTGCGTTGGCGCCGACGTATGCCGTGGCCGGTGTGTATGGCTCCCTCACGATCCTGGCAGGCCGCCTGTTGCAGGGCTTCTCGCTTGGTGGCGAAATCGGTGCCTCCACTGCCATGCTGATGGAGGGTGGCGATGTGAAGGGCCGCGGCTGGCGCGTCAGCTGGCAGATTGGCAGCCAGGGTATTTCCGCGCTGGCCGGCGCGGCCACCGGTGCCACGCTCTACGCCGTGTTGTCCACCGAGGCACTCGAAAGCTGGGGCTGGCGCGTGCCGTTCCTGCTGGGCTTGCTGATTGCACCGGTGGGACTCTATATCCGCGCCAAGCTCGATGAAACGCACGAGGCCGATGCCCATGCACCGAGCCCGGTCGGCGAACTGTTCCGCCGCCATGCAGGCAAGGTGGCGCTGGGCATCCTGTCCACCACCGCGGGTACCGCAACGATGTACCTCGTGGTGTTCTTCATGCCCACATACATGATTCGCGTGCTCCATATGCCGACCTCGCTGTCGTACCTGTCGGGGTGCGTCACCGGTGTCACGCTGCTGGTGGTCTCGCTGATCGCCGGCAAGCTGGCAGACCGGCTTACCTACCGCAAGCCGCTGGTGGCCGGCTCGCTGCTGTTCAGCCTGGTCGCCGTCTATCCCGCGTTCTGGCTCATGAACACCTATCCGAGCGTACCGCTGGTGCTGGGCCTGTCCGCACTGCTGACTGCCAGCATCAACCTGGGCACCACGCCGATGTTCCTGATGCTGCTCGAAATGCTGCCGGCTGGCGTGCGTGCCACGGGGCTGGCCGTGATCTACAGCGTGGGGGTGACCGTATTCGGCGGCTCCTCGCAGTTCATCGTCACATGGCTGCTGGCCAAGACCGGCAACCCGATGTCCCCTGCCTTCTACATGATGGCGTGCGGGCTGCTGGCGCTGGTCGCCGTGCTGCGCATTGCCGAGAAACGCGAACACTGATTCCCAAGATCCTCCAAGGAAACCCACATGACCCGCGAATCCACGCTTACCCCGTTCCAGTTGCTGCCGCACCTGCTGCCGGCCATCGACACCGAAACCTTCGTCAATATCCGCCGCCAGATCCATGCGCAGCCCGAGCTTGGCTTTGAAGTTGGTGCCACCAGCAAGCTCGTGGCCACCTTGCTGGAAAGCTGGGGCTACGAAGTGCATACCGGTATCGGCAAGAGCGGTGTGGTGGGGCAACTCAAGGTCGGCAACGGCACGCGCCGGCTCGGAATCCGCGCCGACATGGACGCGCTGCCAATCGTCGAGGCCACGGGCCTGCCCTATGCCAGCAAGACGCACGGCCGCATGCATGCGTGCGGCCATGATGGCCATACCGCAATCCTGCTGGCGGCGGCCAAGGCTCTTGCCGATTCGCGCAGCTTCGACGGCACGCTGAACGTAATTTTCCAGCCCGACGAAGAGAACCTGTGCGGTGCGCGCGCAATGATCGAGGACGGCCTGTTCGAGCGCTTTCCATGCGATGCCATCTACGCGCTGCACAACATGCCCGGTGTGCCGGCCGGTTCGTTCCGCGTGCTGACGGGTCCGGTAAGCCTGTCGTCCGATGTGGCCGACATCACCATCCGGGGTGTAGGCGGGCACGGCGCGATGCCGCATCGCTCGAAGGACCCGATTGCCGCGTCTGCCGCCATCATCACGGCCTTGCAGACCGTGGTGGCGCGTAATGTGGCGCCCGACGATACGGCCGTGGTCTCGGTCGGCTTTATCCATGCCGGTGCCACGCACAACGTGATTCCCGAGGAAGTGAAGCTCGGCCTCAATATCCGCGCCGCGCGGCCTGAAACACGCGCGCTGGTGGAGGCACGCATTTTCGATATCGTGAGCCTGACGGCACAAGCCCATGGCGTGACCGCGCAGATCGACTATCGGCAACTGACGCCGCCGATGGTCAATGCCGAAGTCCCGACTGCGCTGGCCGCGGACGTCTGCAAGGAACTGGTTGGCGACGACCAGGTCGTGACCCAGGCACCGAAGGGCCTGAACGGCAGCGAGGATTTTGCGTGGATGCTCAATGCGGTGCCCGGCTGCTACCTGATCCTGGGCAATGGCGAGGGCGAGTTCGGCGGGTGCATGGTGCACAACCCCGGCTATGACTTCAACGACCAGGTGCTGCCACTGGGTGCCGCGGCATGGGTGCGGCTGGCGCAACGATTCCTGGTAGCCGCAGCCTGAAGATCTGTGGCATAGTTGTCACCGTTGTGTCCCGCGATATCGGGAGAGCCCGTGTCTGTCACCCGGCAGGCGCGGCGCCGAAGGAGCAACCGCCCCGGAAACTCTCAGGCAAAAGGACCGGTATCGCCAGTGCACTCTGAAGAACCCCGGCTTGTACGTCAGCCGGCGGTACCGAAGGAGCAAGCGATGCACGCGCAAGCCAGGTCTTGCGCGCTGCGCGCGAATCTCTCAGGTCAAGGACAGAGGGGGCGTCCGCGAAGCGCATGGTGCGCCGTGGACTGCCATCCCATGACGTCCTGGAAGACCTTCTCATGAAATCCATTGCAGTGATTGGCGGCGGGATTACCGGCGTCACGACCGCTTACGCTCTCGCCAAGCGCGGGTTCTCCGTCACGCTGTTCGAACGCCATCGCTATGCGGCGATGGAAACGTCGTTTGCCAACGGCGGGCAATTGTCGGCATCGAATGCCGAAGTCTGGACGCACTGGTCCACGCTGGCCAAGGGCATCAAGTGGATGCTGCGCAACGATGCGCCGCTGCTGGTCAACCCGCGTCCGAGCTGGCACAAGCTGAGCTGGTTTGCCGAGTTCATCGCGTCGATGCCGCACTATCGCGCCAACACGGTCGAAACCGCACGGCTGGCCATTGCCGCGCGGCAGCACCTGTTCGCGTGGGCCGATGCCGAAGGCATCGACTTCGATCTGAAGCGGCGCGGCATCCTGCATATCTATCGCAACAAGGCCGGCTTCGATCATGCGGGTAGCGTGTCGAAACTGCTGGCCGAGGGCGGCCTGGAACGCCGCGCGGTCACGCCCGACGAGATGCGTGCGATCGAGCCGACGCTGGCCGGGCAGTACTACGGTGGCTACTTCACCGAGAGCGACTCGACGGGCGACATCCACAAATTCACCAACGGCCTGGCAGTTGCGATCCGTCGCCTGGAAGTGCAGACGCTTTACAACCAGGATGTGCGCTCGGTATCGACGACGGGCCGCCGCGCCACGGTCGTGTCCGCGGAAGACGGCCTGCCCGCCTCACACGAGTTCGATGGCGTGGTGGTCTGTGCGGGCGTGGCCAGTCGCACCTTCGCACAGCAACTGGGCGATCGCGTGAACATCTATCCCGTCAAGGGCTACTCGATCACCGTGAACCTGAACGACGCCGAAAGCCAGGCCAGCGCGCCCGTGGTGAGCCTGCTCGACGATGAAACCAAGCTCGTGACCAGCCGCCTGGGTGTGGACCGCTTCCGCGTGGCCGGCACGGCCGAATTCAACGGCATCAATCGCGATATTCGCGCGGACCGGATTCGTCCGCTGATCGACTGGGTGCACGCATGCTTCCCCGGCGTGAGCACGCGCAACGTAGTGCCCTGGGCAGGGCTGCGTCCCATGATGCCAAACATGATGCCGCGCGTAGGACGTGGCCATGCGGCAAACGTGTTCTACAACACCGGGCATGGGCATCTGGGCTGGACGCTGTCGGCCGTTACGGCGGAGATGGTCGGGGATGTCGTGCGGCAGTCGGCGGCGCAGGAGGATGGGCGCGTGGTGGTTGGTGGTGGTGCGCAAGGAGTGAGGGCTGGGGCAGCTTGACGCGCCCTGCCCTCTCCCCCGCCCCTCTCCCGCTCGCGGGAGAGGGCCAGCGCATCAATAACCGACCGCGCTGAACTGCCCTTTCTGGGCCTTATAAATGAAAAAGCCCCGCTCGTTGAGCGGGGCTTTCGAATTGGTGCCCAGAAGAGGACTCGAACCTCCACAGTGTTGCCACCGCTAGGACCTGAACCTAGTGCGTCTACCAATTCCGCCATCTGGGCTTCGTTTCGCTGCATTACTGCTGCGACGCGAGCCGCGAATTCTACAGAAGCTTTGGGAATTTGCAAGCCCTTTCTTGCAGCAACTGCGGATCAGCTATTCAAACCCCAAGATACACGCTGCCGTCGAGCACGTAGCGGTTGCGGCCGGCACGTTTGGCACGGTACATCGCACTGTCCGCGCGGTGCAGCAATGGCTCAAGGCGCGGCGCTTCCGGCACCGCGCATACCGCGCCCACGCTGATCGTGACGAAGGGCTGCACCGGCGTGCCATGGTGGGAAATGCCAAGCTCCCGTACCGCTGCCACCATGGCACGCGCGATATTGCGCGTTTCCTCGATGCTGGAATCCGGCAGCACCACGGCAAACTCCTCGCCGCCTAGCCTTGCGCAGAACTGCGCGCCACGCAGCGCGCGCGTCAGCGCCAGTGCCACTTGCCGCAGGCATTCGTCACCGGCCGGATGCCCATAGAGGTCGTTGTACTGCTTGAACAGATCGACGTCGAGGATCAGCAGGCCGATCTCCTTGCCGCGCTCGCAGGCACGCGCCACGGCGACTAGTGACTCGCGCTGGAAGTAGCGGCGGTTCGGGATGCCGGTCAGCGCGTCGATATCGAGGTCCGCCTGTACGCGCGAGAGTTGCTCGGCAGTTTCGCCAAGCTGGGTGGCCAACGCCAGTTCACGCGACTGGTAGCGGCTGATATCGCGCATGAACACGAGCAGGCCGATCTGCTTACCGTCCATGCGGCGCACCGGCTCGACGGTCAGTTCATAGGCCGCGCCTTCAGGAATATATGGCAGCGCATCGCCGGGCCCATTCAGCGCATCGTGCCATCCCGGCGGCGGAAGCTGGCCATGACGTAGCTCAGTCATCAGCGCAATCGCCGCCGGATTGAATTCGACAATGCGTCCGTCGGCGCCCAGGATCACGCAGCCTTCGCGAATCGTGTCGAATACGCGTAGCCGCGCATAGTGGCCGGTGTCCTCCAGATGCGTGCGCAACGCGCAGATCCAGACCAGCACGGTCATCAGTGAAAACGTGGCCGGCGTCAGATCGCCACCGAGTGGTCCGGTCCAGCGGTACAGGTAGGCGACATGCGTGACCAGCGGCAGCAGCAGGCCAGCCATCAGCACATTGCGTCCCCGAACCGACAACGCCGCATTGGGAACCTTGGCCGTGGCCAGGAAATACATGCTGAGGCCGAGCAGTGCGTAGGTCCACGCCGCTGCGGCCGTATAGCCGATGCCGTGATGGAAAACCGCGCCTGGCGCCACGCCGGGTGGCATCAGGTCGATCGAGGTCCAGATCAGGCGATGGCGCTCGTTTGTGAATACCAGCGCCACGGTCAATACCGCGACCAGTACCGGCACCCATAACAGCGACCATGGCACGACAAAGCGCGGCCGACTGACATGCACCATGGCCACCAGCCACCCGATCGGTACCGCGACGATCCCGAGGTACTGGAACTTGGCCCAGAAAATCCGGCCTGCCAACTCGGTCTCGCTGATTTCCAGCAGGCGGCCACCGCTCCAGATGGTTACGCCAGCCGCCAGGACCAGGAACGCGCGGACGGTTGGATCATCGCGCCGCGGCCAGGCGGCGACGGCCATGCCCGCACTGCACACCACGGCAATGGTCAGGCAAAGGACGAGAGGATACGATGGCATGAAGATTGGCCGTACCGGATGTCGACCCCGTCCGGCAGTGCGGGGCGAACCATTATAGGCCTCGGCGGTCCGACCCTGGCGCGCGGCCACCACTGTTGCCGCGCTCGACCAACAATCCGGAAACCTGACGTGCCCTTAATTATCCTCGGCCTGGCCGTAATCGCGGCCTTTATCTACGGGCTGGTAAGGCTCTACCAGAAGGTGGGAGCCGCCTTTGGCGCGCTGGCAGGAGCCGCCGCCGTGCTGGCAATCCTGGCGGCGCTGACCGCGCTGTTCCTGGCCTGGCTACGACGCTACCGGGCCCTCCATGGCCGGCGTATCAAGGGCGAACGCGTACTGACGCTGAGCGGTGACTGGGGCAGCCTGAAGATCGATGCCGAGCGCAAGAACGGGGTACTGGAAATGGACGGCCAGCGCGAGGTGCTGATCTTCGCCGACATCGCCGCGGCCCGCCCCGAAGCACGTCAGGGTCGCTGGTATCTGCTGCTGACCCTGCATCACCACAAACAGGCGGAATGGATCATTCCGATGCCTGACCGGGACGCGGCCAGCCGCTGGGAAAAGATCTTCCGACTGGCGGCGGCACAGAAGCTGTGAGCGACGGTAGTGCCTGCTTGTGGTGGTGGTGGCGGCTTGCTAGCCGCAGAACGGCTCGCCCATTGGTTTGAGACGAATGCCCGGTGCGAGCCGGGTCCATGGCAGGTCCGCCGGATCGGCGGTCATTGGACCGGGTGCCTTGGCCACGAGCACCGCATGAGCAATACCCTGGAAGTCGGCCCGGAAGTGCACCGAACTCTTGTTCACGAGGATCTTCATGGCCTCGGGCTCGACGCCGCCAACACGGTACAGGTTGCGATCCAGCATCTGCGCCTTGCCGGCACTGACCACCACCCGGACACCATCGATCGCCAGCAGGGCCACGGGGCCGACATCGGCCTGCATGCCATGCATCATCGGGCCACCAAAGCGGCATACGCCATCAGACACCTGCAACACTTGAAAGCGCCCCTGCAGCGGCTCGTCTCCCGGCACACCTGAAACGCCCCCCAGCGCGACCTCCAGCGTCGCGCCCGCACCTGCGCGATGGGCCGCGGCAGCCACGGCCGGATCCCAGATCAGGCCGATTGCCGCGCCTTGCGCACCGTTGCGCAGTAGCGCACGCAACATGCCCATGGTGTTCGAATCACCGCCAGCACCCGGGTTGTCCTGGGTATCGGCGATCACTACCGGCCGCGTGGCGCCCTCGGCCAGCCGCATGGCCTCGCGCACTGCATCATCCGGTGACAGGAACGGAACTTCCCATGCCGCTTCCTCGGCCAGCATGCGGTCATGCAGCAACTGCACCGCGGCTTGCACCGCATCGGCATCCTCACCGTAGCCCCAGATAACCGGACCACATTCCGGAAAATCGGCTGCCGGAAACCCTGGCGCGAACGACAACGACACCAGACCGTCGGACTCCAGCTCAGCAAGCTTTGCGTACATACCTTGCGCTGGCTCCAGCATCGTGCACATGCCGTTGATCGGAATCAGGAACGGCAGGCGACGTGCGACACAGTGCCAGCGCGGCTTTCTGTCGAGCAGATGCTGCAACAGCTCGGCGGCACGCACGCCGGTTTCGGCCATGTCAATGTGTGGATAGGTGCGATAGGCCACCAGTGCATCGGCTGCGTCGAGCATGGCCTGCGTGACATTGGCGTGCAGGTCGAGCGAAGCCACCAGCGGTATGTCGGGGCCGATGACATCGCGCAGGCGGGCCAGCAACGTGCCCTCTCCATCGTCGGCATGCTCGGCCACCATCGCACCGTGCAGGTCGAGATAGATCGCGTCGAAACCGCCTGCGCGCGCTGCATCGACAATCTCGCCCGCAATGCGCTCGAACGCATCCTCGGTCACATGCGCGGACGGACTCGCCCCCGCCCAGATCACCGGCAACAGCGTCCAGCCGTTGCGCTGCGCGGCCTGGATAAAACCGCCGGCCGGAATGTTCACATCGCGCAACGCCAGCACTTCATCACCACGCGCCAGCGCCGGAAACCCCTCACCACGTTCGAAGCTGGCATAGGTGGCCTTGGACGGCGCAAACGTGTTGGTCTCGTGCTGGAAGCCCGCAATCAGGATTCGTTTCGCCAATGCTCCCTCCATGTTCCGATCGTCAACGGTCAGATACCGGCAACCATGCCTTGGTGCAATCGTCGGTCAGATGCAGGAACAGAGCAAGAGCAACTTGCGTGGACTATCGTTGCCCAGCCGGCAACACAGCGATGCGGGAAGAGGGCGAGGGACGGGAAAGAAGGCTGGCGGTGCAAGCTGAGACAAGTCGCCGATTTGAACCGCATTGCCCTCTCCCCCAACCCCTCTCCCGCGCTGCGGGAGAGGGGAGCAAACAACACCGCCGCGTCAGAACTGTAGCGAGGCGTTCATCAGGAACGTGCGGGTGGCCGCCGGCAGTACGAAGCCATCGTACGTAGTGGTCCAGTAGCGGCGGCCGAACATGTTGTTCAGCGCAGCGCGCACGGTCAGCGTCTTGCCTTGCACGCGCGTCGTATAGCGTGCGCCCACGTCGGCCGTGGTGTACGACGGAATCTGCTGCGTATTGGCCGAGTTCACGTACATCGAGCCCGTGACCTTGGCGCCGGTCCACAGTGTCAGGCCGGGGAGGAACGGCGTGTCATATTCGACGCGGCCTGTGACGATGTAGTTCGGCGTGGCAAATACCCGGTTGCCGTTGACGAGCTGGTCGTCCACATCCTTGGTCTTGGTGTGCAGCCAGAGCACGCCGCCCATCAGGCGCACATCGCGCGCCACACGCCACCAGCCGCTGGTGTCAAGACCCGTGAACTGCTGCTTGCCGTCCTGCACGAAGACATTCGACGTGTTGGTGTATTCGTAGCCCTTGTCCACGCGGAACAGGGCCACATTGGCGCCCCACTTCTCGCGGTCGGTCTTGAAGCCCACCTCATACTGACGGCTCTTGAGCGGGCCGAAAGTTTCGCCGAAGTTCACATTGGTCACGCCTGCCGAGCCACCTGGCTCCAGCGATTCCACATAGCTGACATAGGCCGTCGAGAAATTGTCGGTCTTGTACATCAGCGCCACGGTCGGCGTAAGCGGGTTCGCGCTGTAGTGCGACGTGCGCACCGCGTCGGGACCGTAGTTGTCCTGCGTGAAGTTGTTGTAGCGCACGCCGGCCAGCACCGAGAAGCGCGGCGTGAACTGGATCGTGTCGCTCAGGTAGATCGACTTCTGCTGGATCCGGTAGTCACGGTAGGGAATGTAGTCCTTGCCCACACTCGCCTGCTCGGGCAGCGACACCGGGCTGTAGAGATTGTTGACGCCCATGGCAATGCCGTTGCCACCAAGGCCGTTGTCGAGTTCGCGTACCTGCGACTGGTAGCCCAACCCGGCAACGATCTCGTGCTTGATGCCGCCGGTATCGAACTTGCCTTGCACCATGGCGTCATACGCCTGGTAGTAGTAGGCGGTCTTCCAGCGGTAGTTGGTATCCGAGAAGTCGCCGTTGTTGTCGAAGACGTAGAGGAAGCTGTCCGCGTTCAGCCGGTTCTGGCGCGCGAAACGGTACTTGAAGCTGGTCTTCCAGTCGGAGTTGATGCGGTAGTCGAGGCCCGTGCCCACGGTCAGCGTATCGGTTTCGTGCGACGACCACGGCTGCGCCAGGCTGCGCGAAACGCTGCTGGCGGCCGGAATGGTGTCCGTGCCGAACGACAGGCCGAAGATGGTGCCCTGCGACTTGCGCTTCCAGTACATGACGTCGGCATTCCACGTCAGGTCCGGTGTGATGCGGAAGTCGGTGGCCAGCGAAAACGTCTGGCGGCGGACATGCACGCCCGGCTCATTGGTGTTGCCCTCTTCGTTGACCGCGTTGATGCGATAGCCAAAGCGGTCGTCCATGCCAAAGCGCCCACCCACGTCGAGCTTCTCGCTCCACACATTGTTGGCCTGGTAGCCGATCGTCACTTCGCGCAGCGGCTTGTCGGTGGGACGCTTGGTCACGTAGTTGATGATGCCGCCCGGCGAGCCGAAGCCATACATGAAGCCCGACAGTCCCTTGAGCAATTCCACCTGCTCGAACGGTTCAAGCGGAATGTCGGCATCCCACGATACGAAGTTCTGGCCGTCGATCTTGGTGCCGTTGAGCATGTCCACGCGCATCCCGCGCACGGCGAAGTACGAGTTTTCCGTGCGAGCGTTATCGCCCAGCACCTGCACCGCCGGATCGTATTTGAAGACGTCGTTGGCGGTCTGCGCCATGCGCTGCTGGATCTCGTCGCTCGATACCGCGTTGACCGAGAACGGCGTATCGACGGCCTTGCGGTCCCCCAGTGCACCGTTGCTGACACGTTCGACCTTGACGGCTTCGCCGGAACGGTCGGCCACCACGGTGGCCGTGGGCAGCGTGGCCGTAGCGTCGGCATTGGCCTGCGACTGGGCTTGTGCTGACAACGACAGGGCCAGACCCATCACCGCAATCGCGACAGGCGACAGAACCGGCAAGTGATACGGCGAACGGCGTGATACGCGCGCGGACAAGCTAGCGCGCCCGTCGGACGAACGGTGCAAAGACATTGGGAATCCCGGGAGTGTTGTTGTTGGTGGGTCTTGATGCGTGGTTCCAGAGCCGGTGCCGGCCGCACTACATGGGACCAAACTTGAAAACAGTAGTAGTAATACGAATGGTTCGCATTTATACCACCAACATTACGGGTCTGTAATGAGTCTCTTGACTGATGCCGGGATTGTTGCAGTCGTCCAACAATAAAGGGGCTCAAGAGCCCCTTTATTGTTCAATCATCGATAGTTTGGCGTGCCGGCTTATTTGCGGCTGCGCTCCCCGCCGCGAGAGTCCTGGATGATCATCGTGCGATCGAGCACGCCGTTCTCATCAAAATAGGCACTGAAATGAGCCGGCAAGTAACCGGGCAGGTACATCCGGTACGACCATGCCTCACGCTTCATCAAGGCGTAGTACTGGATCGGCTCCTTGGGCTTGCCCCAGCGCTCGAGTACATCCTGCTTGGTCCAGGTACCCGGGCGCGCGGTGTAGATCTCGTTTTCGGTCAGCATCTGGCGGAAGCTGGTCAGCTTGCCGCCTGCGTCGAAGTCGGCCGCATAGATGTCATAGCCGTAGGGCTGCTTCGAATAGATCCAGCGCTGCGCGCCGTTCGGCATCTGGAACGTATCGGTTGGCGCACCAAACGTTTCGCGGACCGAAGCCTGCGGACTGCCGATCAGTTTTTGCCCGGTTTCCACGGGCTGCAACGAGGAACATCCTGCGAGCACCAGGGCAGCAATGCCCATCCAGGCGCGAAATCGAAATGGCATGGCGGCCTCCTTAACGTGCAATGGCGCGCGGTAACACGACGCAGCGGAACCACATGCCAAGCATACTCCACCTCCCCGCGCCCGGCATGCGGTCCGCCTGCCACGTAAACACTTCAGGCCGACGTTTTATTCCCTCAGGTCCGTACGCCCTGCCAAGGCACGCGCACGATCTCGCGGTCATCGATTGGCCAGTGCAACGCAGCCGCAATGACGCCAAGCGCCATCGCACCCATCCACACCAGATCATAGGAATGGGTGAGTTCGAATACCACCCCGCCCAACCACACCCCGAGGAACGAGCCCAGTTGGTGGCCGAAGAAGACAAAACCGAACAGCGTGGTGATATAGCGCACACCAAACACCTGCGAAACTATGCCGCTGGTCAGCGGCACGGTGCCCAGCCACAGGAATCCCATGACCACCGCAAACCCGTACAGGCTTACGGGACTTAGCGGCAACAGCACGAACAGCGCCATTGCCGAGGTGCGCGCCAGATAGATACCGGCCAGCAGGTACTTCCGGGTATGGCGCCCGCCAAGCCAGCCAAATACATAGGTGCCGGCAATATTGGCCAGCGCGATCAGGGCCAGCGCAATCATCGCGCTACGCGGCTGCATGCCCTTGTCGCGCAGGTAGGCCGGCAGGTGGTTGGCGATAAAGGCCAACTGGAACCCGCAGGCAAGAAAGCCGAGATTGAGCAGCCAGAAGCCGGAATGGCTGAATGCTTCGCGGATCGAGGCCAGCATTGGTGGATGCGTTGCTGGATGACTGCCCGCCACCTCGGTTGCCGGCGTTTGATCCTGGAACGGCAACGCCATCGGCAGCAGTAGGACCATCAGCAGGGCGAACACCATGAGCGCAGGCTGCCAACCCACCTGCGACAGCAATGCCTGCGCGGAAGGCACCATCAGGAACTGCCCGATACCACCTAGCGCACCGGCAATGCCCAGCGTGCGGCTGCGCTGTTCGGCCGGAACCATGCGACTCAATGCGCCATACACCACGCCAAACGTGGTACCCGACTGGGCGATGCCAATACAGATTCCAGCCGTGAGCACGAACGTTGCCGACGACGGCGCCATGGCCATGCCACACAAGCCCGCCGCATACAGTACCAGTCCACCAAGCATCACCTTCCACGAGCCGAAGCGGTCGGCCACCATGCCCGTGAACGGCTGGGCGATACCCCACACCAGGTTTTGCACGGCCATCGCCAAGCCGTATGCCTCGCGTGTCCAGCCGCGTTCCGCAACGATCGGCAGCATGAACAGGCCTTGCACATGCCGAACCCCGAGCGCCATGCCCATCACGAGCCCGGCCGCGAGCAACAGGAAGAATGTGTCACGCCACCAGGGCGCGGAAGGTGTCGCATGCAATGCGCTTCCTTCATGTGACGATGCGCGTTCCGTCATGGCATCACCTCGACATCAAGATTGAAAGTGCCCTTATTTCATGCGATTGCCGGCACCAGCACAAACGAGATTTCAGGCGCTTTGCCATGCTTACAGGGAATGGCACCGTGCCGGCATTCATGCTGTAATGACTGTCCCTGCAAGTGCCCGAGAGGCTTGTCATGTCAGTCCCACTCGTCCGCCTGTTCCCGCTCGATCTGCTCAAGGGCTTCGTGGCCGTAGGCCGGCGCATGAGCATTACGCAGGCGGCCGACGACCTGTGCCTGACGCAATCGGCCGTCAGCCGCCAGATCCGCGCACTGGAAGACCATCTGCAGGTAAGCCTGTTTGTTCGCCAGCATCGTGGCGTTGCGTTTACGCCTGAAGGCGAGCGACTGTTTCGCAGCGCCGATGGCGCGGTGCAGCAACTACAGGATGTGGCCGCCGAAGTCCGCAAGCGCGACGCTCGGCAGCCGGTCACCGTAACGGCCAGCATCGGTGTTGCCGGCCTGTGGTTGTTGCCGCGCCTGGGTAGCCTGCAACGCCGGTACCCACATCTCGACGTACGGTTGTCCGCCAGCAATCAGATCAGCGATCTGCGCGCGGATGGCATCGACCTGGCCATTCGCTATTGCCCGGCGTCCGCCGCGCCACCGCAGGCCATACACCTGTTCGACGAAACCATCGCGCCAGTGGCAAACCCCGTGCTGGGTGCCACGCGGGTAACGTCAGCCGAGGCACTGGCCGAGCTGCCGCTGCTGGAATTCGATGATCCGCGGCCATGGTTGCACTGGCGCAACTGGCTCAGTGCGCACGGATACCGCCAGGCCAACCGGCGTGGCATCCTGCGCTTCAACCAGTACGACCAGATGATTCACGCCGCGCTGGCTGGCCAAGGCGTGGCGCTGGGGCGGCTGGAACTGATTCAGTCATTGATTGAAGGCGGCCAGTTGAACGTTGTGACCACTGCCGGCGCTGCCATGCCAAGCCCCAATGCATACTGGCTGATCCATGCCACGGAGCAACCGCGTGAACAGGTGGCACATGTGGCCGCGTGGATCCGCGAGGAGGCGGCGCGCGTTACGCCAGGCGCAGCGCCAGCCGCTCGTCGCGTGCCGGCGTGATATGGCAGAGCGCGACCCCGTCGCTACCGCTGCCACGCATGGATGTAAGGAAGTACGTGGCATCTTCGTCCACCTGAAGGCTCTGTCCGGCCAGCAGGACGATATCTTCCGACGGCACGGCGCGACGATGCTCGACCGTGATCCATAGCCGCCCGGTGCGGCACGCCACCCTGGCGCCGGCACGCAGCGTAACGGGAACACAGTCGGCATCGATCATCAGGTTCCAGGTCATGGCAGGGCTCCGGTTCAGGCCTTGATTGATACCTGCAGTGTGGTCGCCCGCCGCCCCGCCTGCCATGAGCAATGGCTTGCCCTGACATGAGAAACAGGACTGTGGTGCGTTTGGAACGCTGTAGTCTTAACCCTCAAGAATTGCCGCACCCGATCCGATAAGATGCGTGACGGCGCGGAATCTCACCCGAACGGGTGCCATCGAACCGGCGCGCCATTACTGAAACCCGCTGCCATGGATCCCTTGTCGTTCGAATTCGTGTCCGTCGAAGAGGCCAAGAAGGCCCTGGACGGCGACCTGCCCGCCGCCACCCTGGTCGACTGGAGCGAGCTACGCCAGCCAGAGGGGCCGCTGTCCCTGTCCCTGACGCCGGCAACGCTCAAATGGCTGGCTTACCTGCCGCGCGAAGTCCGGCCGCTGGAGCTGTTTCACGCCTATCCACGCATCGCAAACCAGTTGGCGGCGCTCGGCAACGCCGCGGCGGTATCGAGCTTTGTCGGTGAACTGCTGATCGACAAGCGTGGCGGACGGCAGGGCTTTCCCGGCGGCGTGGCGCTGGAACTGTCGCGCCTGCAGGAGTATCTGCTGCAGTTGCTGCACCCGAGCGGCTCTGATGTTCCGCCTGCCACCTGAGCGCAGGTTGTACAGGGTGTCCAAACATCCACGCTACTACTCTGGATGCCCGCTTCCCTCGCTTTCCTCGTTCTGCCACTCTTCCTCCGCGGCACTGCGCAGTCGACCGCCATTCGCGTCGGCATCGACAGAAAAATGCCCTATTGCTGTCGTCAGGTTGCCAACCACCGTATAGCCGTCACTCGACAACGTCAGGCTGAATGGCCATGACCCGATGCCGCCGTCGTGCATCCTTCCAGACAGGCGGCGGCCACCGTCGAAGCTTTCCTCACCAGCAACCTGGGCGGTGTGCGGTTCATCGCCACCTGGCATATCGATCGCGAAGACATCTCCCGGGCGAAGTGCCTGTACACGTGCATGGTCCCATTGCACCGCAAAGGATCCGTCGCGGCGCTGCGCTTCGCGTGTCAGCCGGAACAGGCGTGGCAAATCCGGGGCATCCGGTGCGTCGGGAACGTCAGCCTCGGTCTCCGCAGATGGAGTCTCAGCTTCGGCCAGGGGCGTTGCCGCAACCGGGGCCATGACGAGCTCGTCGGGCTGCGGCATCGCATCCTCTACCGGAACGCTTTCCGAGCGTCCCATTCCCCCCGATCGAATCCATTCGACCGTCAACGCAGCCAGGCCCGCGAAGACCAGCACGGCCGCCCGCAACTTGAAGCGTTTCACCACGCGTTCCCGTCAACGGAAGCGGGCAACAGTGGCGGAGTAAGCGTTCATCTGCGCTACCTCGTTTCGGCCGCCTGCCGGTGTCAATGACAGACCAAGCGAGGAATACAGATGTGGCGCGGCGAAGTAGGACTTCGAATTGCCATTCATGATGGTGCCGGGGTGTGTAACTCGCGCCGAATGCGGCAGACCCATGTTGTGCCCCAACTCGTGACGCATGACCGTCGTGCCGCAATGGATGGAACCACTAGCCACCATCGTCGTCGCGCTGCCACGGACAAACGCAAGACCGCAGCCACTTTCATGCCCGTCATAGTAGATGCCGTCGGCCTTCAACTCATTGCGCCACCGCTGTGCCTCGGCGTGGCTGCGCAGCCCGCCCAGTGCGTGGTTCAGCGTCATCCATGAGTCAGGAGACGCAAGCTTCCGGTTTGCCACTGCGCGGAAACGGAAGTTCGCACGGGAATTCTCCAGCGCGTCATTGGTCATGCCCAATGACTCCGTCAAGCGTGTGCGCATGGCACCTTCACCGCGCAGCGTCGCGGCCTTGTCGCTGTAAAGCAGCAGCAGGTCAATGGTCCGCGTCTCCTGCTGCCACGTCCCATTGACGTCGGCCACAAAAGCGGCAGTTTCTCCCGATGTCAGCCGCGGAAAGCCACCCTGCTCGCTGCGCACCGTGACCGGATACATTGCCGCGGTCTTTACAATCACGCGATCGCCCTCGCGGCGCTGTTGCGGCAATGTCAGCACCGGCACCCAGTTTGCGTCGGCAACGTTGACGACCATGCGCGGGTGTCGGGTTGCCGGAAGGAAGCCGCCTGCCACGTTCATTGCCTGGAAGAAGGTCTGCGGACTGGCAATCAGCGCCCAGGTGCCTCGCTCGGCAACATACATGAACTGGTACTCGTCGCCCCGCCGCACTGTCATGGTTCCAGGGAAGTCGACGTTTGCATTGTCGATCCTGCCATGCCATGTCGCGCGCGAACGAATCGTGATGCGGTCCCGGTCTCCAGCCGACGCAGGCAAGCGAATGGACCTTGTAAAGTTACCGTCCCACATTTCCACCAGCGTGCTGGAGGAACCGGTACTCGGTATGCCGTTCACAATTTCACGCGCCCGCAGTCGCCGCACCGGCGCGTTCTCGAGCACCCATCCACCCATGGCATTGCGGTATGAAAACGTATAGGCGTCCCCGTGTCGAAGGCGAGCGGAACTGGCATGAAGCCGCCCTTGCGGCGATACGCTGGCGCCCCACGTCGCGCGCGATCGAACGACTACGATGCTGCCATCGGCGGCCACTTGCGGCAGCCCGATGTTGCCTTCCCAGTTGCCGTCCCAAACGTCGTAGTAGGTGATCAGCGCCGGATTGTCCGGTATGGTCGCCCCCGACGACCTTGGATTCATCCTTGCCGCGGCAGGACCGACGAAAGTCCATTTGCCTGATCGGTACTCGAGGGAATAAGTGACATTGCGCGCGAGCGCCAGCGACGCGACCCCAAGATCCGTGCGCGAGGCATCCAGCCTGGTGCCATATTGCGCCGAGGTCCGGATGTCCACACGTGCATTGGCAGCCGGCTTGACAGGCAAATACAACAGCGGTGTCCAGTTGCCGTTGGCCATTGTGAAACTGATATGCGCATGACCATCGGGCAAGACGCCTCCGCCAATTGCATTGGGCGTCAGCGAGACCACCCTGGCCTGAACCTGAAATGCCACACCCGCCAGCATGGCAATCGCCCATGGGGAATACAGATACCTTTTCATGCCTGGACCTCGCGTCGGAGTTTTAATGTTCAGAAGACATCAAACATTAATCTGACGAAACAGCCACAGACATCGAAGATAAGTTAATTGACGTTGCTTTTCCGTCAATTACAGGTCGATCTCATTTCGGGGACAGGTATTTTTTTTCGGAGAGATTATTTAATAATGCTCACATTTCACTGTGAATCACAACCCCTGTTCCGGATTCATTGCAATCGCATGATGCTCTTTGCTACAGCTGATCTTCCACTGGCAGGACCCGCAGGATGCCAATGCCCATGTGTTGCCACACGCTCATCCCCGGCTCCTTGTCGTAGGTAATTTCCTTGCCTTTCTCGATGGTGGTCCAGGTCAGGGATTCGCCGCCGTTCTGGTCTTTCTTCAGTTGCACGCGCCAGGCGATCTCCATCAGGTTTTTGTCCATGTCCTGCACCAGTTGCGTAGCAAGTGCGGGGCTATCCAGCACCACGCCCATTTCGGTGTTGAGCTTGATCGAGCGCGGGTCCAGGTTCAGGGAGCCGATGAAGAGCAGGTGCCGATCCACCACATAGGCCTTGGCGTGCAGGCTGGCGCGACTTGAGGCGAACATGCGGCTCTTGGGCGCGCGGCTACGCGCCAGCTCGGCATTGGCAGTGGGTTTCAGTTCATAGAGTTCCACACCCGCACGCAGCAGTGCCTTGCGGCGGGGTGCATAGCCGGCATGGACGGCAGCCACGTCTGTGGCGCTGAATGAATTGGTCAGCACCTTCACCACCACGCCGCGCTTGACGATGTCAGCCAGCCATTTCTCGTTCTCGTCGTCGGGTACGAAGTACGGCGACACCAATACCAGTTCACGCTCAGCCTTTTCCAGCAGCGCACGCAGTTGCGGAATTGCATGCGTGGACGGATCGTCGGGATCATCCTCGATCTTGTCCGGCTTGTCGGCAATCACGCGCGCGCCGCCCATGAAACCGGGCAGGTGCCCCATCTCGATACCGCGCGCCAGGCCCGCATCAAGCAGTTCCTGCACCAGCGGACTGGCCTTGGCCATGTCACCCTTGGCCTCGAGCTGCTTGCGGAACCGGACCAGCTCGGCCGGTGCCTCCTTGCTTTCCTTGGCGAGCGTGGCGATCGGATACGCGTTCTCGCTGTTCCAGTACGCGTCGAACACCTTGCTTGCAGCCGGCACTACGGGACCGGCCACCAGGACATCGAGATCGCTGAAGCTCATGTCGGGCTTGGCCGAGAAATAGGCATCGCCGATATTGCGGCCACCGACCACCGTCACCAGATTGTCGATGGTCATCTGCTTGTTGTGCATGCGGCGGTTCACGCGACCAAAGTCGTACAGCATCTCGGCCCAACGTGCGCCGCGATTGGCAAACGGATTGAAAATGCGAACCTCGATATTGGGATGCGAGTCGAGCGCGGCCCAGGTCTTGTCCTGCTTGCCGGTATGGATGTCGTCCATCAGGATGCGCACGCGCACGCCACGATCCGCGGCGTCGATGACTTCGGCAAGCAGCGCACTGCCCGTGGTATCGACGTCGTAGATGTAGTACTGCATGTCCAGCGTCTTCTGGGCGGCGCGTGCTAGCGCCATGCGCGCGGTCAGCGCATCGGGACCGGAGCCCAGCGGATAGAAAATCGATTGCCCGGGATTCTGCGCCAGGCGTGGCGCCAAGGCTCGTGCCAGCGTGGTGTCGCTGTTTGCGGCGACGGCGTAGCTTGGTGTTCGCCCGGCATTGGCCGGCAGGCTGGCACATCCGGTCAGCAGGCCAAGCCATGCCATGCACGCAATCAGCAGCACCAGGGAACGGCCGCCATATCGCCAGCGGAAGGCCGGCGGCGCTCCGTTATTGCTCGCCCATTCGCTCAGCGCCTGCGCCATGTTCATCTCCCCGATGGCCTGCGACCGCCAGCTTGTGCGCTGCCCGCTCCCGATAGTAGCCACGCACAATCTGCTGCGCCACCGACAGGCGGGAGCTGACCGGGACCGGAAACCGCACGATGGCGTCGTAGCGGTTCACATCGAACGGTTCGAACATCACGCGTGGCTCGAACTGCGACAGGTCGACGAACCGCATGTCGCCGTAACGCCGCAGCGTGCGTCCGGCTTCCTCCATGAAGCCTTCGCACGCCCGGCGCGCAACCTGTACCAGCAGTGCCTCGACCGCATCGGGGTCCTCGCCCACTTCGAGTGGAATCCGCACCATGTCCAGCGTATAGGCACCCGCTTGCGAGTGATTGCGGACCGCGGTGGTCAGCAGCATGCTGTTGGGTACCTGCACCGTGAAACCCGTGTATTGACGCGCCGCAGCAACCTCCACCAGCGTGGTCGACATCACATCCATGTCGATGACCTCGCCGCCAAACGGACCGATCTCGACCAGATCGCCAAGCTGGAACGGGCGCGTGATCATGCGCATGAACGCACCCAGGAAACACATCACCAGTTCCTTGCCGACCAGCAGCAGCGCCGCCGCGAACGCCGCCAGCGAGATCGCCACGCTTTTGAGCTCGGAAACCCAGATGCCCAGCAGCAGCAGGAAGACCACCGCCGCCACGAGGTTGCGCGATGCCACGGTCCAGGCGCGATAGCTGCCGCGATTGTCCGCCTGCAGCCGCGCCGTGAAGAATCGGTTGATCAGCTTGACCAGCAACGTGCCGGCCAGCACGACTATCACGCTCGCCAGGATGTTGAGCAGGATGCTGTCGTTGGCATTGAAGTGCATGGGTGCCCGGTCTCCCCTTTTCCATGCCACACCTCCCGCCGCTGTTAACAAGTTGCAGCGCCGCAGACGTGACGGTCCACGGCGATTCTATCCACTTGGCAGTCTGCAGTGGTGACCGCGCAATGGAACAGCCGTTTCCGTCTGGTTTGCGTGTCGGGTTTTATCCGGCAAGGGGTGGGTGTCTTGCTCCGCTCTCCCGCACTGCGGGAGAGGGGAGAACACCGGGGAATTACGTCAGGAAGCCGGTGCTGCCGTCTGCCATCCCAGTCCAAGCGCCTTTTGCAGCGACACATAGTCCTTGAGCAGGTTTGCGTCGCCCGAGATGCGGTCCTGCTGGGCCACTACGCGTGTGCGTTCGACGTCGAGCCATTCGAGCATGCTGGCCGTGCCGGCACGGTAACGCTGCTGCTGCAGCGTTGAGGCGCGTTCGGCGGAAGCCTCGACGCGGCGCAGTACCACCACGTGTTCGCGCTGGTGACCGTAGCGCGACAGCGCCACGTCGGCATCGCGCAGTGCCTTCAGTACCGTGCCCCGGTAGTTTGCAAATGCCTCGTCGCGGCCGCCTTCGGCACTGTCCACGCCTGCGGCCACACGGCCGAAGTCGAGGATATTCCATTGCAGGCGCGGCAAGGTCAGCCATGTGCCGTTGTCCTTGCGCACCAGATGGCCGGGGTCCATGGCGCTGAAACCAAGCGAGCCAAGCAGCGACAGCTTGGGGAACCAGTCGGCCTTGCGTACACCGATCTGTGCCGTGCTCGATGCCAGCCGACGCTCGGCCGCGCGAATATCGGGGCGTGCTTTCAGCAACGCGGCCGGATCGCCGACTGCCACCGTTTCCGGCACGGCAGGCAGCGGCTTGGGCGCGGCCAACTCGGCATCGAGCTCGCCTGGTGCGCGGCCGGTCAGCAGCGCAAGCTGGTCGAACGATTCGGCAATGCTGGCCTGCACGGGCGACATCTGCGCACGTGTGTTGTCCAGCTGCGTAAGCAGCCGCTCCACTTCCAGTTGCGAAGCCACGCCGCGTGCGCGACGTTGCTGCGTGAGGTCGAGCATGTCGGCTTCGAGTTTCTCCGAGTCCTGCAGGTGCGCCAGGCTGGCCTGCTGCTCACGCAGCGACACATACGCCTGGGCTACCTCGGCCGCCAGTTGCACATGGGCATCGGCCAGCTGCGCTGACGCAGCGTCGGCCTCGGCGGACGCCGCCTCGATCGAGCGGCGTGTGCCGCCGAACAGGTCGATTTCCCAGCTTGCATCGAAGCTGGCAATGTAGAGCGACAACGGTCCGCGACCGCCGCCGGAAGATCCGCCCGACAACGCGGACAGATCGGGCGAACGCGTGCGCAGCATGGCGGCGTCGAAGCCCACCTTGGGCAGCAGGTTGGCCTTGTTGCTGTCCAGTCCCGCACGCGCCTGCCGCACGCGGGCACGCGCGGCATCGATATCGGGGCTGTCCTTGAGTGCCGTTTCGATCAGCCCATCGAGCTGCGCATCGCCCATGGCGTGCCACCAGTCCGCCACGCCCGGCACGGTACTGTCAGCCACTGTCGGGGCATGCGGAAACTTGCCCGCGTCGATGGCATTGGCGGCCACCTGGGGCGCATTGCGATAGTCGGGGCCGACGGTACAGCCGGCGGCAAGCAGCGCTGCGGCCAGCGCAACCAGGCTCGGCAGCCTGGCGTGTTTGAGAGCAACCATGATCAATGACCGGTGGATACGGGCGCGCCCGGGCGGGGCTGCTTGAGTAGCAGGGCCAACGGCACGCAGCACAGCAAGGCGATACCGAGGGCAAAGAAGGTTTCGGAGAAGGTCATCACGGCGGCCTGTCGCGCAATCTGGCCACTCAGCTGTGCAACGGCCTGCAGTTGCGCGTGGGCAAAATCACCACCTTGCGCCACGAAGCCGGCGATGCTCGACGTCATGTGGTCCTGCCCGATCGAGCTGTTGGCCGTGACCGACTCACGAATCACCGCATCGTGGTACGCATTGCGGCGATCGATCAACGTGCCGAGCAAAGCCAGGCCGATCGAACCGCCGAGGTTGCGTGCCATGTTGTAGAGGCCGGCGGCATCGCCAGCCTCATGCGTGGCCACCGCAGCCATCGAGGCCTGGTTCAGCGGCATCATGGCCAGGATCTGGCCAAAGCCGCGCAGCACCTGCGACACCGTGAAATCATGGCCAACGCTGTCGGCGGTCAGGCCGATATCGAGCATGCAACTGCCGAAGAAGCAGACCAGCCCGGTGATCACCAGCCAGCGGCTGTCGAACTTGCCAAGGATGCGCGGCAACACCGGCATCAGCAGGAAGGCGGGCAGGCCCGATATCAACATGATCCCGCCGGCCTGCTCGGCGTTATAGCCGGCAATGGTGGCCAGGAACTGTGGCAGCAGGTACGACACGCCATACAGGCCCGCGCCAACTACCGACACGATCAGGATCACGCTGGCGTAGTTCTTGTTCAGCAGCAACCTGAGCCGCACGATGGGCTGACGGGCCGTGAACTGGCTGACCAGCATCATCGATAGCCCAATCGCCGTCAGCACGGACAGGTAGACGATGGTTTGCGACTCGAACCACTGCTCGCGCTGCCCTTCCTCGAGCACCACGGTCAACGAGCTGAGCCCGATGGCGAGACCGACGATGCCAAGCCAGTCAGCCTTGAAGAACGCCTCGAAGTTGGCCCGCTCAGCACGTAGCCCGAAGTACAGCAGCGGCACCAGTACGGCCGTGATCGGCAGATTGAGAAAGAAGCACCAGCGCCAGTTGATGTTCTCCGCCAGCCAGCCACCAACCACTGGACCGAGCAATGGCCCCAGCAGCACGATCAGGCCGAACATCGACATGCCGATTGGCATCTGGTGACGCGGCAGCCGGGTTCGCACGATGGTTTGCGCGGTCGGAATCATGGCCCCGCCGGCAAACCCCTGCCCAATCCGGCCAATCACCATTTCTGGCAGGCTATGCGACAGGCCGCACATCATTGAGAAAGCGGTGAACAGCAGCGCGTTCCACATCAGGAAACGGCGCAGCCCGAACACGCGCGTCAGCCACGCGGTCAGCGGAATGATCACGATCTCCGCCATCAGGTAGCCGGTGGAGACCCATGTGCCCTCGGTGCCCGCGGCGCCAATCTGCCCCTGGATCTGCGGCAACGCCGAGTTGGTGATCGAGATGTCGAGCGTGGCCAGCAAGGCGCCCAGCGAGCCCGCGGCAACTGCAATCCAGTCGGCCGCGGACGCGTTTGGCTGCTGTGCCAACGGCTCTGCCTGATGATGACCGGCAACACCGGCATCAGCCATGGCTGGCCCCGGTTGCCAGCTTCGGTGCCTGGGCCTTGGCCGGCTGCAGGTCGCGGGTATCCACATCGACCACCACCGACAGGCCAGGCACCAGTACCGGACGCGCATCGCCAGGAACATCCACATGGATGCGCACCGGCACCCGCTGGACGATCTTCGTGAAATTGCCCGTGGCGTTCTGCGCAGGCAGCAGCGCGAACTGCGAGCCGGTACCCGGTGACAGGCTGTCGACCACGCCATGCAGCGGTTCACCGGACAGCGCGTCAACGTGCAGCGTTACGGTTTGTCCGGGGCGCATGCGGCCCACCTGGGTTTCCTTGAAATTGGCCGTCAGGTACAGGTCCTGCACTGGCACCACGGTCAGCAGTCGCGTACCGGGCTGGGCGAACTGGCCCACGCGTACGCCCTTGTCAGCCACGCGCCCTGCCGTGGTGGCGCGCACGATGGTGTCTTCCAGATCGAGCTTCGCCTTGCGCGCGCTGGCTTGTGCAACTTCCAGCTGGGCGCCGGCCTGTTGCAGACGGGTCTGCAGTGTCACGGTCTGGCTTTGCTCCACGCGCAGCGCGGCTTCATTGGCAGCCAGCGTGGTGGAGGCGCGCGTCTGCGCATTGCGCAGTTCGGCGGTACGTTCCTCGGTTTCGGCACCCGATTTCACGAGCGGCGCGTAACGTTCCACCTGCGAAGCGGCATAGCGCGCATTGGCGCGGGCGCCGTCCACTTCTGCTGCTGCCTGGGCGATCCTGGCCTTCTGCTGTTGCAGATCGGCATCGGCGCGCGCCACATCGGCCTGCCGCGATGCTACGTTAGCCTGGGCTTCGTCAAAGGCCGCCTGGTATTGCCGGTTATCGAGCCGCACCAGTTCCTGGCCCGCGCTGACCTGCTGGTTGTCCCGCACGTAGACCTCGGCCACATAGCCGCTGACTTTCGGGGCAACCGTCACGCTGTCAGCCTGGATATAGGCGTCATCGGTGCTTTCAATAAAGCGGCCATGGAACCACCAGCGTGCGCCGACCGCGAGCGCGGCAGCCAGCAGCAACAGGCCTATGCCGATCAGGATTGACCGGCGGCGCGCGGCGCGGGTGGAGGGATGAGACGAAGGGGCCACACCTGCGGGTGTAGCGGGTGCGGCAGTAGTGGGGGCGGACATGAGACGCAGACCTGAGAGTCGGGAAGGCTGCGCAATTATTCCACTTGGAAGAAATCTGTCAACTGATATATTTCACCCTGTTCAGGTACGGAGAAACGGCAAGATGGCTCGACACAGGCCTGCGGCAGAGGGCGGCTACCAGCGTGGGGAAGAAACCCGGGCGCGCATCATTGAAGCGGCAATGCGTCTGTTTGCAGTGCATGGCTTCGATGGCGCATCGACGCGCGATATCGCACGCGAGGCCAGCGTCAACGCGCCAGCGCTGCAGTACTACTTCGACAACAAGGAAGGCGTGTACCTGGCGTGCATCGACTACTTCGTCGAGCGTGCATTTGCCATGGTGCAGGATGTGGTGGTCGAGGCAGAGGCGGTGCTGGCCCGGCCGGACGCGACCGATACCGAACTGATCGACACCTATCTGGCACTGCAGGCGCGCTTTGCGATGTTCCTGTACGAATGTCCCGAGACTGACCACTGGCGCCAATTCATGGCGCGCGAGCGCGCGGGCCTGGGGCCGCCCACGGCATTCGAGCGCATCGATGCCGGCATCAACCGGCGCCTGTTTGCGCTGACGTCCGCGTTGATTGGCCGCTTGCTGGGCCAGCCCGCTACCGACGAGAACACCCGCATCCGCACTATCGCCATCGATAGCCAGATCGCGGCCTTCAAGGTGATGCGCCGACACGTGCTGCGCGCGCTGGAGTGGGAGGGTTACGGTGAAGCCGAGACCCAGCGGGTGCAGGATGTACTACAGGAACATACGCGGATCCTGCTGCTGGGGCTGGTTGCCCAACGCAATCAGCGCGACACTAAAAAATAGAGTATTTACTCTAATTGCTGCCGAGCAGCGATAGCCTTGATTTATTTATTTTTATAAATCAACGGGTTATCGCTGCCAAAGCTCAAACTTTCACGGCTTGAGCAAACCGATACCGCATCGATTTGGCGTTCTTATGATTGTGCACTGCAAATTCCCCTTGCTTGTCTATCTAGTAGTAGATACTATTCGAGCCATGGACGACGCACGCAGCACACAGCAGGACGCAGCAGGCACCGATCCACGCAACACCAGGCAGTCAATCAGTAATACCGGAAGCGGTCTTTTTTTTTAGCCCCAAGCACCTACCTACCAGTAGATAGCAGCAAGAAAGAAGATCCGCAAACGCAATAGACACTGCCCCCGCGATCCGAACCAACAGACGAGACCGCCCGGGCACTTAGCAAGGAGAGCATCATGAACGCCAAGACCCTCGTTACCGCCGCCGCCCTCGCAGCCGCATTCGTTGCCGGTGCCGCCCAAGCCGCCCCCGCCGTCCAGAAGGCCGGCGAAGTCTACGGCTACACCTACCGCGTGAACGACCAGCGCAGCGCCTTCACCGACGGTGCACGCGCCGGCAAGTTCGACCCGTTCACCGAAGGCGCACGCGTTGGCAAGGCTGACCCGTACACCGACGGCGCCAAGGTTGGCAAGGCTGATCCGTACACCGATGGCGCACGCATCGTAGCCGGCCTGGACCGCGTGGGCGTGTCTGCCAGCCCGGCCCGCAAGGTTGACCCGTACTACGACGGTGCCCGTGGCGTGAACGAACCGCGCAGCCCGTACTACGACGGCGCCCGTACCCCCGACGTCTACACCGACGGCGCCAAGGCCTGAGGCCCGCCGGATGCAAGCGGCAAACCAGCAGTAACCGGAGCCCGATGGGCTTCGGTAACCATGAACCGGAGTCCATCATGAGCTTCAAGAACAGCGCCCTGCTTCTGGGTGGCTGGCTGGCACTCAGTGCCGCCAGCGGCGCCGCGGCGGCACTCGTCGCCACGGCATTGCCGGTCTGATACCGGCACGCACCAATCGCCAGGACTGCGCCCGGTCTCACTGACAGACCGGCATTCCTGGCGATTGCGCATATGGGCTCGTCGTCCCTGGCGGGCCATCATGTTCGCGCGCCTGTGCCCGAACATGGATTTACACACGGCAAACCGCCGTATAGTCTGGCCGTCTACCGTTCGAATCGTTCGAACCCGCCACGACGCCGGACAATGTTTGAAACCCCGCTCAACTACCTGATCTCCGTCGGGCTCACCGCCACGCTGACCGTGCTCTGCGTCGGCATCCACTATGAAGCCCTGCGACTGATCTCGGCGTTTCACCCGAAGCGGCTCAGCGGCAAGCTCAATATCGGCGCGGTCATCGTGCTGATCATCATCACCCACTGCGTTGAAGCCATCGTGTTCAGCGCCGGCTACTGGCTGGGTGCCGACATCCTCGGCATTGGCCGGCTCAGCGGCATGCGCGAGCATGGCGCGATTGCCTACATCTATTTCTCGCTCGAAACGTTCACCACGCAAAGCATTGGCGATATCTTTCCGCTTGGGCCGCTACGATTGCTGGCGTCGGTGCAACCATTGGTTGGCCTGATCCTGATTGGCTGGTCCACGTCGTTTACGTTCCTGATCATGCGGAGCGACTGGCGTAGCGACGAAAGTATGGGCTCCGATTGAACCGGTCGAGGCTGCGCAAGCGGATTCAGACGGCTGACGAACGTGGAAATCGGCGCCCTTCCTACACGGTTGTGGGACTTATGGAAGTTGTGGGCCCGCGACTTCGGTGAAATGATAAGTTGCCGTCATCCAGACGGCGTGCTGCCCCGTTAGTTGTCGATTCCGCCCCGTCCGGGGCAACCTGAAGACCGGAGAGCCCAAGTGTTGTCGACCACCCCGCAGTGCCCGAGCCTGTGGCGCCAGTTCACAAGATCCACCCAACTGGCACAGGCAGTCCGCTGGCTCGCGCCGGTACTGCTGGCGGCTTTGGCCATGCTGGGCTCCCAGCGTGCCCACGCGCAAACCCCGGCGCCACTGGCCGAATGGCAGTACTCGGTGGGTGTGCCGCTGGAGAAGATGTTCGAAGGCGAACCGCAGAAATGGGAAGTCCGCGTTGGCGCGGCCGCCAGCCTCCGGCCGTATTACGAAGGCACCAGTAACTACTTTGTATTGGCGGGCCCGACCATCGACGTCCGCTATCGCGATCTGGCTTTCCTGTCGACCGGCGAGGGCCTGGGCTGGAACATCATCCATTCCGACCACGTGCGGGCCGGTATTGCGCTGACCTATGACTTCGGTCGCCGCGAGAAACACGACCATGATCACCTGGGCGGGCTCGGCAATATCGGCATGGCGCTGGAGTCGAAGCTGTTCGCCGAATACGTGGTCTCCAAGGAATTCCCGCTGGTGGTCCGCGCCAACATCCGGCGGCAGTTCGGCGGTGCCAACGGCGTCATCGGCGATATCGGCGCCTATATGCCACTACCGGGCAGCAACGATAAGTTCTTCTGGTTCGCCGGCCCCACCATGACCTTTGCCGATTCCGCCTACATGAGCCGCTGGTACGGCGTGTCGGCCGATCAGTCGGCCCGCTCGGGGTTACCGCAGCACCGCGCCAGCGCCGGCATCAAGTCGTACGGCGGCGGGATCTCGGCGATGTGGTTCTTCGGCAAGAACTGGTTTACCACGGCCGACATCGGCGTATCGGCACTGGTGGGCGATGCGCGTAGCAGCCCGGTAACGTCGCACTCGACCAGCCTGACCGGCGATATTTCGATCAACTACCAGTTCTGACTTCCAGCATCTACGAAGCGGGACGGTTCAGGTAGCCCTCTACCACCCGCTTCAGGCCCTGCAGCTTGCCGGTGAAGAAATGGCCCGCGCCCGGCAACACCACCACGGGCAATTCCTGCGGCCGCGCCCAGTTGAAGACATTGGCCAGCGGCACACGTTCGTCGCTTTCGCCATGCACGATCAGCGCATTGGCGGGTACCACCGGCGTGTCATAGGACAGCGTTTCCGACAACGCTCCAGCCGGCATGCCGGTCAGGATCAGGTGGGCGATCGGTTCGTTGGCCGCGACCAGGCGTTCGGCAGCGCGTGTCTGGACAAACGCGCCGAACGAGAAACCGGCGAGCGCCAATGGCAGCGCGGGATGCTCGGCCTGAACATGACGGATCACCGCCATCACGTCGTCGGTTTCGCCATTGCCTTCGTCGTACTGCCCTTCGCTCTGCCCCACGCCGCGGTAGTTCGGCCGCAGCGTCAGGAAACCATGCGCCTGCAATGCGCGCGCCAGAAATTGAGGAATCTTGTGCTCGGCGGTACCACCCTGGCTCGGGTGCGGATGCGCAACCACGGCAACGCCGAGTGGCGTGCCAGCGGGCGTATCGACAAGAACTTCGAGCTGCCCCGCGGGGCCTGCGATAAACGAGCGGGTGGTCGCGGAGGGTGTAAAGGAAGAGGACATGAGTACGGCTACCGGCCGGGAAGGCGTGCGTTGACACGAATCTGCGCACGCAGCATACCTTCAGCCGGGCCCGGGCGGCAACGTCCGCTGTCCGCCCTGCCTGCCGACTAAAACATTCAATGGTGATGGTCTGCCTTGATGACCGACGCAATTTCCTGTCGTCGCACGCTGACCACGTCGTCGAGTTCGAGCCCTTCCGCTACGACCAGCATCTCCGCGCCGCGGTTGATGGCATAGATCACGCCGTACCAGAGATCGGGCCCCGCCACGGCGTTCAGGCGGATGCTGAATTCGGTTTCCAGGTCCTGACTGTAGACCGTCACCAGGTCGCCGACCTCGGGCATGGCGGCCTCCTCCGCCAGCGGATATTCCCGGGCCGCCACCGTCAGTGGCGTCTGCGCAATGCCGCGCGCAAACCTCGCTTGCATCGTCCTCTCCTGCGGGTTGTTTTCCATGTAAGGATATAAGCGCGGCCCGAAAAGGCACGGTAAACCTGCATGCAGCGGCCGCCAAAGTCACTCGCCCGACTGCTGCACTGCGGCAGTTACCACATGTACCGAACGCCAAGCAGTCCGGTGATGCTTTCGTACCCACCGTTGCCGTACTGATAGGCAATGTTGCCCCACATGCGCCAGTGCCGGCCGATCTGTGCCTGGGCTCCGACCTTTGTCTCGACGCGGTTGCGAGGGCCATCCTGGGCTACCGCGACGTTGTCGAAGGCTATGACGTTGCCGCGGCTGTTGTGCCACCAGTTGAGTTCCACATAGGGCGACCAAGCAGGCGCGGCGCCGGCATTCGGTACGTGGAACAGGCGTGCCCCCAGTCGCGTTGCCAGTCCGCCGCTTTCCCGGCCCTCGACCACCGTACCGTTGGCTTCGGCATGGCGCCCCGACCGATAGTCCGTGTAGATCAGTTGCAACTGCGGTTCGACTTGCACTACGCCGCTACCAGTGTGGCCAACCGGAATCGCCCAGCCGGCTTCGAGCGAGCCTGACCAGACCTGGCTCGCATAGTTCTCACCGGCGAGCCCGTTGCCCTTTACCGTGTTGTCGAAGTTGCCGTATTGCACCCACGTATCGGCATATGGGCCATCGGTCCGATCCGGATTGCCATGCCATGTACCGTAGATTCCGGCGCCTACGCCGTTCACGGTGCCGCGTGCAATGGCAGGATTGCCGCGCGCGCTGGCGTGCGTGGTTGACGTGCCATAGCCAGCCATCACGCCGGCCTGCCACCGGCCCCACAGTGTTACGCGGTGCAGCAGGTCGATGCCCGCCTGCATCACGAAGGTGTCGGCCGACTCGCTGATGCCGCCGCCCGCCGCATTGCCATCGGCATGACCGCCCGCTATGCGGGCCCAGCCGTTCGGTATGGCACGTACCCCGCCATCTGCACCAAGCGCGTCCGGCCATCCGGCACGATCGTGATAGGTGTGCGCGAACATCGCCTGCGCCACGAGCTGATTGGCAAGGTACGCGCCGGTTTCCGGGCGTGGCACCTGTGTCGGCTCGGTCGACAGTGAACGCAGATACCAGTCCCCATCATCGGGCGAACTCACTCCGCCCTTGTACAGGCTGTACTCATACGCGCCCGCCACCACGCGTCCGTCGAGCATGAACAGGCCATCGGACTGCCCATCCACCTGTACGATGCGGATGCCATGGATGGTCTGCGCGCCCGTGCCGCCGGCGTTGCGGATGCTCACCGATGTCTGCCCGGCAGTATTGCCATGCACCACCAGCCGGTCGGTTGCCGAGGCATCGTCGCCCAACGCCGTGAACAGCGTCATGCGGCCATCGTTGCCGGTGTAATTGCCATTGACCGTCAAGCTGCTCGACGGTACCGGACTGCCCATGCGAATTTCGCCGTAGTTCACCAGCGAACCGCCCACCACGAACCCGCCGGCCGGACGACTCGAAAACCCCGGGGCCGCATCGGCCACCGCGAGTACCCCGTGGTTGATGACCGTGCCTCCGACCCCACCGTAACCACCCAGCGTTGCACCTTGTGCCACTGTCACCTGCGCGGTATTGAGCAGCCGCGCGCCATTGTCCAGGATCAGCGCGCCGGCATTGACCGTGGTATTGCCGCCATAGGTCTGATCACGCGTCAGCGTCAATGCGCCCGCGCCAGTTTTGCCGAGACCACCGGTCCCGCCAATTACGCCATCGAAAACACCGTCGAGCGCATGGTTGACGGTTAGCGTTGCACTACCGAGCGCGATAGTGCCGGCGCCTGACAGGTTGTTCACGGTCTGGTCGAAGCCGTTGAGATCAAGCGTGGCGCCCGCATTGACGGTTACCCGCTCGCTCATGGCAACGGCGTTGTCCACACCGGCCAGCAACGTCCCGCCCTCGATCAGCGTGGCGCCCGTATAGCGGCTGGGCTTGGACAACTGCAGCGTGCCCGGACCCGCCTTGGTCAGCGTCCGGCCATCCCAGCCAGTCACGTCGTTGGGCGCCTGATCGACCAGCACGGCATCGAGTTCGAAGCTGTCGGCGGCATTCGCCAGCGTGAATGTGCCGGCCGCGGTCTGCGGCGACGTACTGTGGGCCGCGTACCAGGTAAGCCCAAGGCCCACGACAAAGTTCTGCGGCGTGTAAGTCGACGTCAGGGTCAGGTAGTCGACCGTGCTTGCCGTGCCACCGAGCCGCACCGTCTGGAACGTCCCGCTCAAGCCATTGGCCGTGGTGGTATGGATCACCGTGAACGCGCTCGATGCCAGATCCGAAACGCTGGCCGTGGCCGCCGCGGTGTAGCCAATCAGGTTGAATGCCGCCCCAGGCCCGATAGTCGCCGTGCTGGCCGTAATGTCCTGCTTGTTGCTGCCCACCGCGACGTCGAGGGTCCCATTGGTTGTGAACCGGTTACCGACTACCAGCGTGGATTTGCCCGATATCGCCGTCGTCGCGCCCGCCGCCGTGGTGTAGTCACCAGTCGCCGTAAACGAGCCGTTCTGCGCAAACAGCAGCGCGCCGGCTTCCACCGAGACCGCGCCCTGGGTCGATCCGGCCCCGGTCAAGGCCGTGATGCCGCTGCCTGACTGGACCAGCGTCCCCGCACCGCTCAGGAGTCCCGCGATCTGGAAGTTGTCGCTGCGGCGCGCGACGATGGTGCCATCGTTGGCGATATTGCCTGTCACCATTCCGCCGGCGCCACCCGTACCCAACGTCAACCGCCCGCCACTGCCCACCGTGGTACCACCACCGCCGTCGATGGCGACGGTGCCGCCCAGCGTCAGGCTTCCTGCCACCGAAACCGTCGCTGCGGCGCTTCCACTCATGCTGGCATTGCCGGCCAGCGTCCAGTCGCTACCCGTATTCGCCGTTAGTGTGGCGAAACCATTGCCTTGCGTGGCAATGAAATCGCCGTCCTCATTGCCGCTGCCTTCCAGCAGGATGGTGTTGCCAGTGCCCTGGCTGGAGATTGCTACGTTGTTGCTGCCATCGAGCCGCGACCCGGTGCCCAGTATCACGCGGTTGTTTGCGCCGGTAAGCACGATGGCGGGACTTTTCACGCTGGCCACCGCGCCGTTGTTGGTAATGACACCGTCGTGCGCGACCTGTACGCCGGGTCCCGCGTTGCCGTGAATCGTGCCGGTTGCGCTGTTGGCAATCTGGATCGGATTGCCGGTCGTGCTGCGGATGCCACCGGCAAAGCCGTCGATCAACCCGTCGTTATTGATCACAACATTGCCAAGTTCGACGATGACGCCGAAGCTGTAGCTCGTGTCGTTGACGCCAGTCTTGATTACCGCGCCCCCATGATTATTGATCGTGACATTACCGGTGGTATGCACATATACGCCATCGGCGCTGGAATGCACCGATCCTGCGGTACCGTTATTCAACGTGCCATAGTTATCGACTGTCCCACTGGTATTGGTATCGTAATAAATTGCATGACTGGCCTGCACGCTGATGTCGCCATGGTTGACCACATTGTTGCCGCTGCCACCGCCCGTCATCAGTACACCGAACGTCATGCCATGAACCAGTCCGGTAGCTTCATTGGTGAATGAACCGGGCACATGGAAGCTGATGCCCGACGCCCGGCTGTCCGTCGAGCCAAGGATCGAACCCGCATTGCTGAAAGTTGCCGGCGCAATGCCTTGCACCGCAATCGCGTCACCAGTCGTAGTGGTTACCGTGCTGCCTGCTTCGAGCCGGTATTCGGTATCGCTGGAAAGCGTGATGCCGGTCGTGCTCGGGCTGACTATGGTGACCGAGTGCGCGGACGTTGCAAGGCTCGCCAGCACGGTTGCGTAAATGCGGCGCGGTCTTGCCTTGATTCGCATGACTGGTCCGATGCAGCGGCGTATCTGCGTCATGCGAAAATTCCCTGGTTCGCGAACCCGCACATATCTGGCCATTCAGATAATGAGATCGCGATTTTATTTAATATGGCCATTGACGATGAACATAATCATCCATATTCACCCCAATGCGTTTATTAATTTCTATATCATCGCGTCGTTTCATTCAAATCGCGGAGTGTGAAATTTCGCTGACCGCATGTATAGCGCAGTGTAAAAATCGGGTCGCTTGATGCAAGCTGTCGTGGACGCTCCACGGCAATACCCCCCTTTTCGGTGCACGCGGCGTAGCGTGGCTCTGGCAGAATGTCTGCGCAATGAGTCAAAGCTACTCCCCCATGTTCCTGTCGGGTCAGGCCTACAGCGCGCCGCGCTGGCGCTTCACGCGCTGGCTTGCGGAGCCTGGCCGCGACGTGCCCTCCGAGATTCGCGAAGCATTGGTCGGCAGCCTGTTCGGCACGCTATCGATTTTCTTCGGCGGCATTCTCAATACGCTGATGGTGGCCACGGTCATCACCATTCATCTGTGGCGCCCTGAATTCCTGGCCTGGCTGGCATGCGAAGCGCTTATCTGCATGGCGCGCGTGATCGTGCTGTTCCGCGCGCGCCGGGCTGCCCGCGCAGGGCGCCCGACGCCCACCGACTGGCACATGTTGCTGACGCTGGCGTGGGCCGCCAGCGTTGGAATTGGCGCATACCTGAGCGTGGTCAGCGGCGATTGGCTATGCGCGGCAATGGCATGCCTGTCCGCCGCGGCCATGTGTGGCGGCATCTGTTTCCGCAATTACGGCGCGCCGCGTATGACGGCCATGATGATCCTGCTGAGCCTGGGTCCGATCTGTGTCGGCGCGCTACTGGCGCACGAGCCGGTCTTCCTGCTGACGCTGCTGCAGCTACCGGTCTATGTCATCAGCATGACCAGCGCGTCGTTCCGCATGAATGCGATGGTGGTCGCCACCATGCGTTCTGAAAGAGAGAACGCGCACCGGGCGCGCCACGATTCGCTGACCGGCCTGCTGAACCGCTCGAGCCTGCTGTCGGAAATCCGCGAGGTGAGCGCGCAACGCATGGCCGCCGGTCGCTATCTCACGCTGCTGTATCTGGACCTTGATGGATTCAAGCCCATCAACGATTCTTTTGGCCATGGCAGTGGCGACGAACTGCTGGTACGCGTGGGTGAGCGCCTGCGCGGCGCGGTGCCGGGACGCGGCCTCGTCTATCGGATCGGCGGTGACGAGTTCGTGATTGTGCTACGCAACGAAAGCGAACACAGCGTACAGGCCCTGGCCCACGACGTACTGCGCGAAATGAGTACGCCGTTCGTACTGTCCACCGGCCACCACGCCCAGCTTGGTGCCAGTATCGGCATTGCGCATGTCCGCCCCGACGGCCTGACTGCCGACGATATCCTGCATCTGGCAGACCGGGCCCTGTACCGGGCCAAGGCCCAGGGCAAGGGTCAGTTCCAGTTCGCGACGGCCGACGACTGAGCCCGCCGGTCAGTCACCGGTCAGTCACCGGTCAGTTGCTGCCGGAAAACCCGTCTGGCCGAAACCATCGCATGTCCAGACTATTAAAACATTTAATTCTCTAACCAGAAAGTCTGATGCCTATCGCGGTGATTGATCAATACGATATGACTTGTCGTATTGCATCTGCGATAGTGCCATCGACGCCCTGAACATGAACAGGCCGGATTCGCAACTGCCTGCCACCCCATCAAGGATCTCCATGAAAAAGCTCACGACCGCTTTCGGCGCGCCCGTCGTCGACAACAACAATATCCAGACCGCCGGCCCGCGTGGCCCCGCGCTTCTGCAGGATGTCTGGTTCCTGGAAAAGCTGGCCCATTTCGACCGCGAAGTCATTCCTGAACGCCGCATGCATGCCAAAGGCTCGGGCGCCTATGGCACGTTCACGGTGACCCATGACATCACCAGGTACACGCGTGCCAACCTGTTTTCGGAGATCGGCAAGAAAACCGAACTCTTCATGCGCTTCTCGTCGGTCGCCGGCGAGCGTGGCGCTGCCGATGCCGAGCGTGACATTCGCGGTTTCGCCATCAAGTTCTATACGGAGGAAGGCAACTGGGACATGGTCGGCAATAACACGCCGGTGTTCTTCCTGCGCGATCCGCTGAAATTCCCCGACCTGAACCACGCCGTCAAGCGCGATCCGCGCACCGGCATGCGTAGCGCCGAAAACAACTGGGACTTCTGGACCGGCCTGCCCGAGGCGCTGCATCAAGTCACCATCGTCATGAGCGACCGCGGCATTCCGCGCAGCTGGCGCCATATGCACGGTTTCGGCAGCCATACCTACAGCTTCATCAACAAGGACATGGAGCGCTACTGGGTCAAGTTCCACTTTGTTACCCAGCAAGGCATCCAGAACCTGACCGATGCCGAAGCGGCAGAGGTCACTGGCCAGGATCGCGAGTATCACCAGCGCGACCTGTACGAATCGATCGAACGTGGCGAGTTCCCGCGCTGGAAGCTCTGCGTGCAGATCATGCCCGAAGCCGAGGCCGGCAAATACCGTTACAACCCGTTCGACCTGACCAAGGTCTGGCCGAAGAAGGACTATCCGCTGATCGAAGTGGGCGTGCTGGAGCTGAACCGCAATCCCGAAAACCATTTTGCCGAGGTCGAGCAGTCGGCGTTCGCACCGTCCACGATCGTGCCAGGCATCGGCTTCTCGCCGGACAAGATGCTGCAGGGCCGC
>CAUUBQ010000028.1:0-105782 GCA_963543405.1 uncultured Cupriavidus sp. | reverse complement strand
CGTCGATCGTGATTTTCCACCTATCGACCTGTCTGAGGAAATTAGACCACCACACCCCTCTCCCGCCCGGCGGGAGAGGGGAACCGAATGAGCCGGGGGAGCTCGCTGAAATTTCCCACCATGCGGGCAAGAGCTCGCGTACTTCCGCACGCGCATAGCGGTCATCGATCAACCAGACCACGCCGCGGTCCTGCTGGGTGCGGATCACGCGGCCGGCTGCCTGCACCACCTTGCGCAAGCCCGGGTACAGGTACGCGTAGTCATAGCCCTGGCCGAACATCGCTTCCATGCGCTCGCGCAACTGCTCGTTGACCGGATTCACCTGCGGTAATCCAAGCGTTGCCACGAAGGCACCGATCAGGCGATCGCCGGGCAGATCCACTCCTTCCGAGAACACACCACCCAGGACCGCAAAGCCGATACCTTGCCCGCCGGGCGCGAACATGTCGAGAAACGCCGCTTGCCCGGCCTCGTTCATCCCGCGTGCCTGCGACCACGCCGGTATGTCGGGATGTCGTTCGGCCAGCAACGCGGCGGCCTGCTGCAGGTAGTCGTGGCTGCTGAAGAAGGCCAGGTAATTGCCGGGCCGACGCACGAACTGCTCGGCCATCAATTGCACGATCGCAGGCAGCGAGCGCTGTCGCTGCGCATAGCGCGTCGATATATGGCGCGCCACGTGTACATCGAGCTGTTCTGCCTGGAATGGCGATGGCACTTCGATACATACGGTGCTGGCCGGCAACCCGAGCAGGTTTTGATAGTAGTCGGCCGGCTGCAATGTCGCTGAAAACAGCGTGGTCGAATGCGCGCCCGCGAAGCGTGTTGCCAGATACGGTGCCGGCAGCAGGTTACGCACACAGAGTGCGGCATCCACTCCGGCCCGCGTGCGTGGTGTACGCGTGATATCGAACAGCGAATGCTTGCCACCATACTCTGTCATCTGCTCGGCCAGGCGCAGGAAATGCATGGCATCGAAATAGAAGCGTTCCAGCGTGGCGTCGTGCCGCTGCGGATGCTCGCTCATGTCGTCGATGATCGCGCTGCATAACTGCACCAGCGCTTCCACAAAGGCGGCCGGTTCCTGGTCTTGGATCTCGTACGGGGCATCGCTCGATTTGGCCAGTGCATTCCATTGGCGATAGACGCGGTCCATGGGCCGTTTCAGCACGCCGGGCGCTGACTGCCGCACGGCGCGGAACGCTGCGTGGTCAAGCGTGGCCGAGTACATCGCGCGGCCGCGCTCCACGAGGTTGTGGGCTTCGTCGACCAGTACGCTGACGCGCCATTCGTTCAGGCTGGTCAGCGCATGCAGCATCGCGCTGCGATCGAAATAGTAGTTGTAGTCGGCCACGACCATATCGCTCCAGCGGATCATTTCCTGCGCCAGGTAATAGGGGCAGATCCGGTGCGTGCGGGCGATATCGCGCGTGGTGTTGCGATCGAGTAGCGGCGCGCGGCTTGCAGCGTCGCGCGCGGCCGGCAGGCGATCGTAGAAGCCTTGCGCCAGCGGGCAGGATTCACCGTGGCAGGCTAGCTCGGGGTGTTCGCAGACTTTGTCGCGTGCCAGCAGTTCGAGCACGCGTAGCGGTGCACCGTCGGCATTGCCGCGTAGTTGCTCGGTCGCATGCAAAGCCACCGCGCGGCCCGTGGAACGCGCCGAGAGAAAGAACAGCTTTTCGATGCGCTGGGTCGGCATGGCCTTGAGCGTGGGGAATACCGTACCTACCGATTTGCCGATGCCGGTTGGCGCTTGCGCCAGCAGCGTGCGCGATGTGGCGTTGGCCTTGTAGACCGACTCCGCCAGCAGGCGCTGCCCTTCGCGGAACGTGCCATGCGGAAACTGCAGCGCCTGCAGGCCGGCGTCTCGGTGCGCGCGATGTGCGACTTCCTGTTCTGCCCATGCCTTGAAGCGGCGGCAACTGTCTTCGAAGAACGCGCGAAGCTCCGACGCGTCGAAGCGTTCTTTCAGCATGCGCTCGCGCTGGCTGACGATATCGAAGTAGACCAATGCGACATCGATCTTCGCCAGGTTGCGCGCTTGGCACAGCAACCAGCCATAGATCTTGGCCTGCGCCCAATGCAGGGCCTGGTGGTTCTGCGGAATCTCCACCTTCTCGCCGCGCACGGTCTTGATTTCCTCGACCCGGTTGGCCACCGGATCGTAGCCATCGGCCCGGCCACGCACGTGCAGACCTTCGAAATCGCCCGACACGGAGACTTCGGTTTCATAACCCGAGCCACGCCGGCTCGTTGCCAGGCTGTGGCCTGCCATTCCTTCCTGACCGGTGGGAGACGGCGTAAAGCGCAGGTCGAGGTCGCCCGCCTTGGCCGTGAACTCGCACAGCGTGCGAACGGCAACGGTATAACGAGGCGGATCAGAAGGGTTCGAGGTGACGGGCAAGACGCAAAGGGCTGGGAATTTCGCAGGACTGTATAAATATACAGTTATCCGGGCCTGGCAGGAAACCTGCGCGCCGCAATCTAAGATGAAGGGCATTCTTTGGAGGAGGACAGCAAATGGCTTCACTCAAGATCGCCACCTTCAATATCAACGGTGTCCGCACACGGCTGGCGGCATTGCTGGGTTGGCTGGAACGGGAAGCTCCAGACGTGGCCTGCCTGCAGGAGCTGAAGACGGTGGACGAGGGCTTTCCGATCGATGAGATCCGTGCGGCGGGTTATGGTGCGATCTGGCATGGCCAGAAGTCCTGGAACGGTGTGGCGATACTGGCCAGGGGCGCCGATCCGGTGGAAGTCCGGCGCGGCCTGCCGGGCGGCGAGGAAGACCTGCAGAGCCGCTATCTGGAAGCGGCGGTCGAGGGCGTGCTGATTGCCTGTCTGTACCTGCCCAATGGCAATCCGCAACCGGGTCCCAAGTTCGACTACAAGCTCGCATGGTTCGAGCGGCTGATTCAGCATGCGCAGGGGCTGCTCGACAGCGGTCATCCGGTGGTGATTGCCGGAGACTTCAATGTCGTGCCCACCGACGAGGACATCTACAACACGCGCTCATGGCTCAAGGATGCGCTGCTGCAACCGGAAAGCCGTGAATGCTATCGGCGTCTGCTGGAACAGGGATGGACCGACGCGCTACGCGCACGTTATCCCGACGAGCGGATCTACACGTTCTGGGACTATTTCCGACAGCACTGGCAGACCAATTCGGGCCTACGTATCGATCATCTGCTGCTGAGTCCCGATTTGCAGATGCACGACGCGGGTGTCGACAAGTGGGTGCGGGGAGAGGAACGGGCCAGCGATCATGCTCCGGCCTGGGTGGAAATTGGGAAGCCCGTGGCGACTGGGAAGCCCAGGGCCAGACAGACCGCGACACCAAAAAAAACCGCCGGGAAAATCCCGGCGTCGGAGAAAACAAGGACGTCCGTCGGGAGAGCAGGACGGCGGACGTCGGGCGCCTGAGCCAGGCGCCGCAAAAGCTAGGCCGCAACGGCCTCGGGTTCCGGGGTCACACATAGCGTGCCCCCCACGGCGCCGAGCAGCATGTCGGCCGCAGCATCGAGCCGATCGCTCGAACCCGACATGCGCGCCGTGATGATGCCGTTCTGGATCGCGCCATACAGCACCTTGGCCAGTGCCGGCGGCGGCACCGGATAAGGTTGGCCACGCTCGACCTCGGCACGGCGCAGCAGGTTGCCGATCCACGATTCGTGCATCTGGAAATGCGCCTGCAGCATGGTGCGGATCGCATCGGGCAGGGCCAGTACTTCGGCTGACAACATGCCGGCCAGACAGATCTGGTTCAGTTCGATGTCATTGCGCAACGGCCCAATGTATCGCTGCGCCTGTTCCGATAGCGGCGAGCTGCTATCGATGGCAGCGAGGCGTGCCTGCGAGCGTTCGCGGTACAACCTCACAACCTCCAGCACCAGATCGTCCTTGGCCGGGAAATAGTAGTGAATGCTTGAGGTCTTCACTCCCACCAGTTCGGCGAGGTCCCGGTAGCTGAAACCGTTGTAGCCCCGTTGCCGGATCAGCACGGAGGCGTGCTCAAGCAGTTGATCTCGTACGGTATGCGTTTTCATGGCAACTGTCCGCGGCGTCATGGCCGAGGACCCTCCGGGTTGGTCGCTGGTCCGCTTATACGGAGAGCGACTGCGCAACAAGCTGGAGGACTGCTCCGCTGGTTACGCAGAGCACCACCCAGCCGCCCAGGATCAGGGCTGTGTCACGCAAGGTCATGATGAAACTCCAGGTGTCTGTTCAGGTTGCAGTCCGCCACGGTGGCGGGCTGCAACCGTCTTGTGGCCTCAGGCGTTGGCGCCGTCGGTGTACACGTCAAAGCTGCGCGACGGTTCGGCGGACACGCCGGTGCGGTCAAGGCCGGCAACCGTGTGGGCGCCGCCGCTGTACGGGTCGAACGGAGCAGCCTTGGCGCCGTCGGTGTACGGGTCGAACTTGCCAACCTTGGCGCCATCGAGGTACGGATCGACCTTGCGGGCCGGGCTGGCCGACACACCGGTGCGGTCGAGGCCCGCAACGATACGTGCACCGTCGGTGTACGGATCAGCCTTGCCAAGCTTGGCACCGTCCGTGTACGGGTCGGCCTTGCCGACACGTGCACCTTCGCTGAAGGCGTCGAACTTGCCCTGGCGTGCACCGTCGGTAAAGGCGTTGCGCTGGTCGGTCACTCGGTAGCTGTAACCGTAGACTTCACCGGCCTTCTGGGCGGCAGGGGCTGCTTGTGCGGCGCCCGTGACAAAAGCGGCTGCGAGGGCTGCGGCGGTGAGGATGGTCTTGGCGTTCATGATGCTCTCCTTGCTCGAGGCCGGGCGATCTCTTTGATGTATCGCTGGGCCAATGTCTGTGCTGCGTTTCAGGGGTCTTTTTCCTGTTGCTATCTACTGGTAGGTAGATGATTGGTGCTAAAAAAAAGACCGCCTCCCGGTACTGACAAACAACCTTGTGATGCTTGGACTTGGCGCTGCTTCGTTTGCTTGCTGCTGCAGTGCGTCGTCCATGGCTCGAATATTATCTACTACTAGATAGATAGGCAAGGGGAATTTGGAGAAATTTCGATGTACATGGTGGAGGTTTTGATCTAAACGCCCGAGAGTCGATCCTAAATTATTGAATTAAAAAGAGAAACGGCATTGCGACCGCGTTGGCCGCAATGCCGCATTGCCATTCACATGTGACGATTTAGCGCTTGCCGATGGTAAAAGCGATCTCGCCGATACCGTCGACGCCGCCCGTCACCACGTCACCAGCGTTCAAAGCTCCCACGCCGGCTGGCGTGCCCGTGAAGATCAGGTCGCCCGGTTGCAGCGTTACGGCCTCGGAGATATACGCGATGACATCGGCCACCGGCCAGATCAGTTCGGTCAGGTCGCCTTGCTGGCGGGTTTCGCCGTTGACCTTGAGCCAGATCGAACCGGCGGACGGATGGCCGATTGCCGATACCGGTTGAAGCGGACCGCAAGGGCCCGAGGCATCGAACGATTTCGACCAGTCCCAGGGGCGGCTCATCTTCTTGGCCACGTCTTGCAGGTCGCGACGTGTCAGGTCGACGCCAACGCCATAGCCCCAGACCAGGTCCAGCGCCTTCTCCGGACTGACGTTCGTGCCGGGCTTGCCGATGGCCACCACGAGCTCGATTTCGTGGTGCAGGTTTTCGGTCAGGGGAGGATAGGGCACGGCGCCGTTTGCAGGTACTACCGCGTCAGCCGGCTTGGTGAAGAAAAACGGCGGCTCGCGGTCGGGGTCCTTGCCCATCTCGCGCGCATGTGCGGCGTAGTTGCGGCCCACGCAGAACACGCGGCGGATCGGAAAGCGGGCTTCGCTGCCGACAACTGCCACGCTGGCCTGCGGCGCGGGTTGGATCACGAAATCGGTCATGGTGTGCCTTGTTGTCCAGAAAGTGGGAATGACTTCGCCGATCTACTTCGCGAAAACCTGGCTCAGGTCGCCGAATGCCTTGAATTCAAGCGCATTGCCCGATGGGTCCAGGAAAAACATGGTGGCCTGTTCGCCGACCTGGCCCTTGAAACGCACGTGCGGTTCGATCACGAACTGCGTACCGGCGCCGCGCAGTTTGTCGGCCAGACGTTCCCATTCATCCATCGGCAGGATCGCGCCGAAATGCCTGACGGGCACATCGTCGCCATCGACGGCGCTGGTGGCACGGTGCCCGCATTCGTCCGGCGACAGGTGCGCCACCACTTGGTGACCATAGAAATTGAAGTCGATCCAGGCATCGGAACTGCGGCCCTCGGGGCAACCGAGCAATTCGCCGTAGAACTGGCGCGCGGTGGCAAGGTCGTGGACCGGGAAAGCAAGGTGAAACAAGGGAATGGCGCTCATGGCGTGGGGCTCTGTAAAGGTCTTTATGGAAGTGCGTGTTTGATTGTAATCAGCAAAACTCGTAATATGAAACGAATGATTTTTTGTCTGAGTATCGAAATTTTAGATGCTCGAATGGTTCGTTTTCTGACCTTGATTGACGTTGATTCGATCTTTATCCGACCTTGATCCGCTACTTCAAGACCTTCCTTACCGCCGCCGAGACCAGTTCGTTCTCGGCGGCCGGCGCACGGCTCGGCCTGACGCAATCGGCCGTCAGCACCCAGATCCGCAGGCTGGAAGAGGACCTCGGCTGCTCGTTGTTCGACCGTTCGGGGAAATCGGTGGCATTGAGCGAAGAGGGTCGGCAGATGCTGGTCGATGCCACGCGGATCGTTGCGCTCTATGACGCGATGAAGGGTGCGCGCTCGCAGCGCGACATGGCGCCGCTCGATCTTGGTGCCGTCTCCACCGTGCAGGCAAGCCTGCTACCGCGGGCAATGCAACGTTTTCGCGTGGCACACCCCGATACCCACGTGAACATCATCCCGGGCATGTCCACGCAATTGCTGACGCAGGTCGACGCGCGCGAACTCGACATTGCGGTGCTGGTCAAGCCGCGGCTGGGAATTCCTCCCGAACTCAAGTGGGTGCCGCTGATCAAGGAGCGCTTTGTCGCGGTGGCGCCCGTTGGGTCGCCAGGAGACTTGAAGACATTGCTGGAGACGGTGCCCTTCATTCGCTACAACCGTCATTCGACCGGTGGCCAGTTGCTGGACCGGTATCTGAAGCGTCACCGTCTGTGGGTGCGCGAGGGCATGGAACTCGACGAGCCTGCGGTGATCCTGCAGATGGTGAGCGAAGGGCTTGGCTGCGCCATCATCCCATCGGCACTGGTGCCATGGCGGCAGACCCCGAACATCACGGAGGTGCCGATGCCGGGCATGCCGTTATACCGCGAGATCGGGGTGCTGGTGCGGCAGTCGGCGCTCAAGCGCGCATCGGCTGCCGCACTGATCGACGCGTTCGTCGACGAGTGCCGCGAACGCTGAGCGTTGGTCAAGCCTGGGCTGGCTGCTGGGGGGACGGCGTGGCTTGAGGTGATTTCTGCCGGGCCATCAATGCCAGCAGCGCGGCCACGAGGCAAGCGCTGCCCGCGACATAGAGCGCAGGCGAATAAGTCAGCCAGAGCGTACGCGACAATCCCGCGCCAAAGGCAGCCGCGGCAGCGCCGATCTGGTGTGCGGCGAAGATCCAGCCGAATACCATTGGCGCGCGCTCGCGGCCGAACGTGCTGCCGGCAAGCTTGATGGTGGGCGGCACCGTTGCGATCCAGTCCAGGCCATAGAACATGGCAAATACCGACAGGCCGTAGAGCGTGAATTCCGAGTGCGGCAGCCAGAACAGCGAGAGCCCGCGCAGCGCGTAGTACCAGAACAGCAGTTTGCGGCTGTCATAGCGATCCGACAGCCAGCCGGACATGATGGTGCCGACAAAGTCGAACGCGCCCATCATCGCCAGCGCCGATGCGGCAGGCACGGCCGACATGCCGAAGTCCGCGCACAATGCAATGAAGTGGGTCTGGATCAGGCCATTGGTGGACAAGCCGCAGATAAAGAATGTACCGGCCAGGATCCAGAACGTCTGGGAACGCGCGGCGTCGCGCAGCACCACGAACGGTCCTCGCCACGATAGTGGCGCGGCGGGTGCGGGCGCGGCAGTCACGGCGCCCGGTACTTCACCGAACGCCGCCAGTCCCACATCGGCGGGCCGGTTGCGCATGAAGCCGAACACCACCATGGCCAGCACACCGCACGCGGCCAGCACCGGAAACACCGCCACGCGCCAGCCCATATGCTCGATCAGCCAGGCGGCCACCGGCAGGAACGCCAGTTGGCCGGTGGCGGAGCTGGCGGTCAGCACGCCGATGACCAGGCCGCGCCGTGCGGTGAACCAGCGGTTGGCCACCAGCGCGGCCAGCACCATGGCGGTCAGGCCCGAACCGACGCCGAGCATCAGGCCCCAGGCCAGGAACAACTGCCATAGTTGGGTCGAGACCGTCGCCAGCGCCATGCCTCCTGAGATCAGGGCCAGCGCCGCACATACCACGTTACGAACGCCGAACCGCTCCATCAGGATCGCCGAGAACGGCGCCATCAACCCGAACAGTGCAAAGCGAAAGGCCAGGATTGACGATACCTGGTCGGTGCTCCAGCCCATTTCGGCGGTCAGTGGCTTCAGGAATGCGCCGGGCAGGCCGAGCGCCGCGGAAGTGGTCAACATTACGCAGAACGTAATGGCTGCGACGATCCACGCGTAGTGGACGCCGCGCCGGTCCAGCCGGCTGGATAGGGCTTGCGCGAACATGGGTTTCCCTGGGGCTAGTTAGTGTCGTGTGTTGTGGGTGGTGCGGGTGGGGTTAAGCGTCCAATGCCGGCGCATCACATGGATGCCGGGGCAATATCGAGCAGGAGCGAGCGCGCCGCTTCGAGAATCTCGTCGGAGATGGGGTCGCCCGCCGTAGCGCGCGCCAGCGTGACGGCTCCGACCAGCGTGGCCAGTTCCAGCAGGGCGGAGCGGTCCACGTCCTGCGGGGCGGCGCTATCCGGCGCGGTGGTCTTCCAGGTCGCCAGCAATTGCTTGACGCCATCCAGATAGGCCTGGTGCACGGGTTTGTCGCTTGGCTCGCGCGCCACGTCAACGGCCAGTGCCGATGCAGGGCAGCCGTGTCCGGCCGCATCGCGATGTGCGGTACTGAGGTAGGGCTCCACGAGTCGACGGCGCGCAGTGGCGCGATCGCCACCCGCACTGGCCGCGATCTTTCTCCAGCGCGCGTTGGAATCGGCGAATGCCTTTGCACAGGCCACGGCAACCAGTTCGTCTTTCGATGCAAAGTGGCCATAGAAGCCACCGTGCGTGAGCCCGGCATCAGCCATGACCTGCGCCACGGAAACGCCGTGCAGCCCATGTTGGCGAAACAGCCGTGCCGACGCTTCCTCAATCGCTGTCCTATGCTGATCGGCGACTGCCCGTGATGCGCGTGCCATCTGGAACCTCCTGCTGCAATGTTTCGAAAATCCAGCTTGACCGGAGTTTAGATGACGACCATACTTTATTCAATAGATGTCGTTCGTCATCCAAATAAATCTGGCGAAGGCACCCGTTGAAATCCCTTCATCTCCAAGGAGAACCTGTCATGTTCAAACTGTTCGATCTGTCCGGCCGCGTCGCGGTGGTTACCGGTTCCACCAAAGGCATGGGCCTGGAAATGGCGCGCGCACTAGGGCAGTCCGGCGCCACGGTAGTGGTATCGGGCCGCGATGCGGCGGTATCGGAGAAGGTGGCTGCCGGCTTGCGCGAACAGGGCATCGATGCCGCGGGCATTGCCTGCGACATTGTCAGTATCGATAGCGTGCGGGCCTTTGCCGAACAGGTGCTGGCGAAGTACGGCCGCGTGGATGCACTGGTGCTGAACGCCGCAGGCAGTGGCGTGGCCGGATCGATGCTGGAACAGGGGCCCGAGGAGTTCGACGACGTAATGGCCGGCAATGTGCGCGGCAACCTCGTGCTCGTCAATGCGCTGGCGCCGCAGATGATCGCGCGGCAGGACGGTTCCATCATCTTCATGTCCAGCATTGCGGCCCGGCGCGGTTCTGCCAGGCTGGCGCTGTACAGCATCTCCAAGGGTGCCACCGACCTGGCCATGCGCAATCTTGCGCAAACGCTCGGACCGTACAACATCAATGTCAACAGCATCAATCCGGGCCCGGTGCGTACCGATTTCTCGCGCGATGCGCTGTGGGGCGATCCCGAACGCGAGAAGGCACTCTCCGCAGCCATCCCGATGCGACGCATTGCCGAAGCCGTCGATGTGGCCGGTGTTGCGGTGTTGCTGGCATCGCCGGCGGGACGCTATATCTCGGGGCAGACCATCGGCGTGGATGGTGGCGCCACCGCATAGTTGCACGCCTTCGGTGATCGGACAGGCGGCGCGCGCGGCTGCAAGAAAGTGCAGCTCGTACGCGCCGTTTTTGTGCGAATGGCACCTGCAGTGTGCGCGCGTCGCACTGCATTTGTGCCACATCAAAAATAGCGGGAAATAGCGGCAAGAATGGCTTTATTTCGTTGGATTGACGCCGTTACAGCGGGCAATGAGATCCATCGAAACAAGGAACATCGTGGCCGCTTTTTTGACTCCCGCAGTACGGTTGATGGCCCGTTTGACCATCACGCGCAAGCTGGTCCTGTTGTCCATGTTGTTCCTGATCCCGCTGTGCGGTGCGCTGTTCGCAGTGCTGAACCAGTCGGTGCAATCGATCCGCGACACGCAAGACGAAACGCGCGGACTCAGGCTGGTATCGCTGGCGCTGGACTTCATGCGCGAGACGCAGGTACGGCGCGGCGCGGCCAATGGACTGCTGCTTGGCAATGCCAGCTTCAAACCGACTTTCGAGAGCGCAGATGGCAAGGCGGCGCAGCATCTGTCGACGCTGCTGTCCGAGTCTGCCGCCGTGACATCGTTCGATGTGGTGCCAGACGCGAAGAAGCTCGACGAAGCGTGGCAGCAGATCCGCAAGCTTGGGCTTGATACACCCGCTGCGCCGCTGTTCGACCGGCACACGGCGCTGGTCAAGCAAACGCGGCTGTTTATTGGCGACGTGGCCGATCATTCGTCGCTGGCGCTCGACCCGGAAGCCGGCTCCTACTACCTGATCAACCTGATGGTGGGCCCGATGCCAAAGCTTGCCGAACTGGGCGCGCTGGCGCGTGGCCGCGGGGCTGGCATCATTGCGCAGGGCGGGTTCTCGGATGCCGCGCAGCAGGCCGACCTTGCCGCGCTGGCCGAGCAGATCCAGGACGGGCTGGAAGCCGTTCGCCGTGACATGGCGCGTGTCGTGCACGGTGCGCCGGCCTACAAGGACCGGGTAGACGCCGCCACAAAGCAACTTGGTGCGATGGACAATTTCTACCGCACGCTCAAGGTCAGCATGCTCGGATCGAGCGGCATTATCATCGATGCCAAGGCATATTTTGCGGACGGTACCGCGGCGATCGAAGCGGTATCGTCGGTCAACCGCGAGTTCACAGCCATGGCCGCGGCCATGCTCGACCAACGCGTTGCCAATGCCGAGCGTCAGTTGCTGCTGCTGGTTGTGGTCGCGCTCGTCACCGTGGGCGGCGCGCTGTACCTGTTTGCCGGGTTTAGTCGCGGCATGCGCGAAGATGTGTGGGACGTGGCGGATCTTGTCGAACGCATCAATGGCGGCGACCTTGGCGTGCATATCGACGCGCACGGCCGCGACGAACTCAGCGACGTCAAGCGTCACCTGATGGCATTGGTACAGGCATGGCGCGGCATTATCGGCGATACCAAAGACAGCGCGCAGAACGTGCTGGTGGCGGCGGGTCAGATCGCTCAGGGCAATGCCGATTTGTCGCAGCGAACCGAGGAGCAGGCGTCTTCGCTGGAGCAGACCGCGGCAAGCATGGAGGAACTCACGTCGATCGTGCAGCAGAATGCCGGCAACGCAGCCGAGGCCAGCACGCTCGCGACAGATGCGGCAAACATTGCAGTGGTGGGTGGCAAGACGGTGGTGCGCATGCGCGACACCATGAGCGAGATCGAGTCCGACTCGCGCCGCATCGTCGACATCATTGCCGTGATCGACAGCATTGCATTCCAGACCAATATCCTTGCCCTGAACGCCGCGGTAGAGGCTGCGCGCGCCGGTGAACTGGGACGTGGCTTTGCCGTGGTGGCTGGTGAAGTGCGCACGCTGGCGCAGCGAGCGGCGAATTCCGCCAAGGAGATCCGCGTGCTGATTTCACAGTCGGCGGATCGGGTTGCCAGCGGCACGGCATTGGCAACGGAAGCGGCGTCGACGATCGACGACGTGGTGAATGCCGTGCATCGCGTCACTACGGTAATGGATGAGATCAGCCGTGCTTCGCATGAACAAAGCAGCGGCATTGCCCAGGTGAACCAGGCGGTCACGCAAATGGATCAGGTCACGCAGCAGAATGCCGCGCTCGTGGAAGAAGCTGCTGCCGCAGCGCAGGCACTGCAGGAGCAGGCCGAACGGATGGAACAGACGGTCAGCGTTTTCAGGCTGGCAGCCTGATGACCCGGCGCCCGCTCGAAGGCGGGCGCCAAAGTCGTGCACTAACGCAATTGCAGGTTGGCCCGGTGCTACGAGCCGTGGTTGCTACGAGCCATTAAAGCCGCCCGCGCCACTGACGGCGTCATTCACCTCCTGGCGCTGTACGCGAATGTTGTTCTCCACGTCGGTCACGCCAAAGGTGTTGTCGGCGATATCCTCGATATCGTACTTCTGGCTGCGCATCCGTACCGTGCCACCCAGCGTGACCTTGCCCGCGTCCACGTCGACCGTGACTTCGTGCACATCGACGCCCGCGGCAAACGTCAGCCGCTCGCAGATCTCGTCGCGGATACGTTCGTCGGTGCGCGTATAACCGCGTGGACCCGCGCGCCGTTCCACGGCATCGGGACCAAACCAGTCGCTAACGGCCTGACCAATACGATGCCCCAGGTTGTAGAGCATGCCATGCTCTTCGCCATGCTCGCCACGGTAATCGTCGCGGTGGTCATCGTCGCGCCACGCGGTGTCCGACGATGACCAGCGGCGCGATGGTGCATAGCCAAGTTCCTCGTCGTAGCCGCGCGAACCCAGATAGTCGCGCCCGTAGCTTTGCGCATAGTGAGGCGAGCGGCTTTCATCGCGCCTGTCACCCCACTCATCGCGCGGTTCGGTCCAGTAGCGGGTATCGCTACGCAGGTCGTTGAAATAGGTATTGGGCCTGTACTGCGCCTCACGCCGTTCTGCTTCGCGCAACCAGGCCTGATCGGCGTTGCCGAAGCCGCGATTGCCTCGGCCTGAAGTGTGGGAACTCCTGCCCTGACGCCAGCGATGGTCGTCATTGGAGCCGAGGTCACCATAGTCGTCATACTCGCTCGCATATTGGCGACTCTGGTATTGCTGTCGTGCGCGCCAGTCTTCGTCGGCTTCGGCCGAAGCGCCATATCCGCCATTGAGACCGTAGCGCAGATCGCTGCCGTGATGGCGTTCCTGGTGCCGTTCGTCACGGTAGCCGGACGGAACAGGCCCGCCGTCGCTCAGTTGGCCCGGCGCCAGCCTCTGCCGGCGCCGAGCTTCGTCCCAGCTATCGCCGGAAGATTCGGGCTGCCAGTCTTCCTGATCCATCCAGCGTGAGCCGCGATCGTCGTCATCGTCGTCGCGGCGACTGTCATTGGCTCGCCAGGGGTTGTCCCGGCGGTAGCGCTCGGTGTGGAAATTGCCCATGTTGCGCTCCTGATGTCCTGAAGGTTGCAGGTTTGCCATGCGCGGTGCTGAAAGACATGCGCGCGATGTTGCTGGCAATTCAGGAATCAGGGCAATTTTCGTACCGCGCCGGCCAGGCGTTGTACCGCCTTGGGTTGCGGCGCACAAGTCGGTTATTGGCGCATGCAAGCGTTGCGCAGGTGCATGTAAAGTCTGCACCGCGCACCCGTCAGGTCACTGCGCATTCACTCGCCGTAGATTGCCCTGTGCCGGGGTCATGACGTTGATGGGCCCGGGCGCTTGTGGCGGTGCCGGGGGCGAGTCGTCGCGCACTGCACGTGGTTCGCGCACCGGCGCAAGACCTTCAACGGTATTGAACAGCTGGCTGTGCGCGTAGTCGGTTGCGACGGCTTCCAGGAAGTTCGATGCCGGTTTTTGCGCGGGGGCGACTGGCAAGGCCTTGTCCGCGTGCGCCGCGGTGTTGAAGCAGAGCAGCAGCACACGCAGCAATAGCACGAAGCCACGAATGCGGTGGCGAATGATGCGTGAATGGCCGGGGTGGGGCGGGGCTGTGACGCCGGGCCGCAATCGTGGTGGGATCAGCATGGCGGTTCTCCAATCGAGCGATTGGCTCTGGGTCGGGAATGACCATGCGCGCCGCTCTCGATACGTCTATTTGCAGAGAACATGCCACCATGAAAATGGCGGATAGCGGGCTGTTACCGCCACTTATTGCCGGAGAAGCCGTGTTTACAAGCGTCAAAAGGCCAACACACAACCAGAAGGTGTTGGCCAATTGCCAACATCGCGCAGCCTTCCACAGGCGGTGTTAGATCCAGACATCGTTCCGTGCCGTGCGGTCGCCGTCCTGGTCGCCAGTATTCACCACGCCGCGTGGCTCGATCAGCAGCATATGGACTTCCTCAAGTGCATAAGGCTTGTGCTCGACACCCTTAGGTACGACATACATTTCGCCGGCGTTGACCAGCACGTGGCCGTCGCGGAAATCGATGCGCAACTGGCCGTGCAACACGACAAACGTCTCGTCCGTGTCGGCATGCTGGTGCCACAGGAAGTCACCTTCGATGCGAACGATCTTGAACTGGTAGTCGTTCATTTCAGCAATCACGCGCGGTTGCCACTGGTCGGTGAACAGATTCAGCTTCTCGGCAAAGTTAACCGAACGATAGGTGGGGGCGGCGGTGATCTGAGATGCGCTCATGACGGGCTCCTTGCATATGGGGATGGCACGGAACTGGAGTCTGCGCGTACTGGCCCGAATCGTCTTGTACGATCGTGCAACCTTAGGTAGCGGTGCCGCGCAGCGTACGCAGCCAACGTCCAGGCGAATGGCCGAACGCGCGCGTGAAATGGCGCGTCATGTGGCTCTGGTCGGTGAAGCCGGCCCAGGCTGCCGCATCTGCCAGCGATTGCCCGGCCGCTGCCAGGCGCCGCACCATGTCCAGTCGGCGCATGATCCGGTAGCGATGCGGACTGGTGCCATACAGCACCCGGAAGTCGCGCGAAAGACTCCACCGGTCGCGGCCGCTGGCCAGTTCCAGGTCTTCCAGTGTGATAGCGTGTTCGAGGTTATCGAGCAGGCAGGCCCTGGCAATCTCCGCGGCACGATAGTCGATCGATTGGCGCCCGCGTGGAACGCCCGCCGCGTCGGCCAGGGCATGCGCGAGATCGAAGATGGCGTCTTGTGCCTCGAGAGGATCGATCACGAGATCCATCGCCTGCAGCAGGGTTTCGGACGCGACAAACAGGCGCGGGTCGTCGGAGCGGCCTCCGGTGATAAACGGCAGTGGCTTGCCACCGAGCACTTGCTGGATCAGCGACGGCTCGATATAGACCATCCGGTAATGAAATCCGGCATCGGTGCCGGCATGTCCGTCGTGGGGCTCGTCCGGGTGCAGCACGATGGTGCCGCCGGGAGTGCTGTGGGTTGTACTGCGTCGATACGCGAAACTCTGTACCCCAGACAGCGTCCGGCCGATCGCGTAGGTGTCATGCCGGTGCATGTCGTAGCCATGACCACCGAAGTAGGCCTCGATACGCTCCATGCGGCGCGCGGACGCGTCGCGCCGGACCCAGTCACGTTTGCCTGGCAACGCGATGCAGGTATCAGTGGACGCCGCCATGCGAGGAATGGTCGTGTCCGTGATGGGCGTGGGAGGCGCCCCCCGGTGGTAGTCCGATGTCGGCACTACAACTTGGATTCTCGGCATCATGCTCGTGCGGTGTCAGCGCACCGGGCACGCGTCGGCTGGACAGCCCGTCGGCACGCAGCCACGCAACCGTGGCCGCTGCTGCACGATCGATCAGTACGCCACACTGGCTGTAGTCGTACGGAGAGATGTCGAGCGGACAAAGCGGCGGCACTACCGCGATATGGGCGCGGTCCCCCCAGCGCTCGAGATCATGCACCAGTTGCCGCGCCACCAGCAGCGACAATGCATTGAAGGCGTGTTCCATCGCCCCGCGCGGTGGCCGCCGTTCGGCACAGGCAAAGCCGGCGGGCAACACGATGATGCGCGTGGCACCAAGCCTTACCGCGGTGGAGACCGGCGTGTTGTTGGCCACGCCGCCATCGATCAGCTTGCGGCCGTCCATTTCCACGGGTGGAAAGACGCCCGGAATCGCCGCGCTGGCCAGCACGGCGCTGACCAGACTGCCCGAGGACAGTACGACCTCGGCGCCAGTGTGCATGTCGGTGGCCACCACATGCAGCGGCAACGCGGCATCTTCGACGCGTGCTTCGCCGAAATGACGGCTCAGCAACTGCTTGAGCCCGCGCGACTCCACCAGATGCCCGCGGTTACCCATAATCATGCCGAGCATGCTGCGCCACGACCACGGCAGGACTTCGGCGCGTGTAATGCTGCGCCACAGCGATTCCAGCTTGGCCATGCCATCCGCGTGCGGATTGCATGCAAAGTAGGCGCCATTGATGGCACCAGCGGAAGCGCCAATCACCATGTCCGGCGCCACGCCCCAACTCACAAGCTCCCTGAGCATGCCGACCTCGATGGCGCCCAAACTGCCACCGCCGGCGAATACGAATGCAGTCTTTTCCATGGTTGTGGTCACGGGCACCCGCACCCGTCGAGTCAATGTGTAGGTTGTGCGACAGAGGATAGGCCACTTCCGCGTCGGCCAAAAGGGGGTGCGCCCGGGTTGGCCGGCATCACCCCACCAGTTGCGCCAGTTGCGGCCCGATCTCCGGTGCGATCCGCTTGGCTCCCCGGGCAAGGTTGACCTGCATCGTGGTCTCGGCGACATCAATAAGCGAAGGTTCCACGGCATAGCTGCCGCGCTCGGCCAGCCAGCGCAACACGTCGGCCAGATGCCACACCGATGCGGCGCCTTCGTGCACGGGCGCCGGAAACGACGCGGGATGCGTGGTCATCAGCTTGCGCATGTTTTGCCGCGATACGCCGACAACCTCGGCGACATCGGTCAATCCGACAAAATCCGGCGTTGCCTCGATAAGCGTCGCATCCGGGACGGCGCGGCGCACATCGACCAGGGCGCTGACGATGGCCTCGTGCGCGGAACCGGATTCGCGACCGAACATCAGCGCCACGCGGCCCGGCAGCCCGATGCCAACCAGCGCGTCGTCACAACCGCTGGCGCCAAGCCGCTCGACGACATCATCGATGTCGCTGTCCGACGCCGGCAACTGATACTTGAGAGTGAACGTATATTCCATGTTGTCCTGTCAATGCGAGACACCAGGGGGCGCTTTACGGCTTAGATGGATCATGCAGTGGTCAACGACACGACGCAGGAAGCGCGCGTGCGAAACCGGGTTGCGAGGCGTGCTCCAGACCGATACCACACAGAATTCCCCGCATCGGCAGATGGCGCAGTGGTAGGGGCAATAGAGCTTGCCCCAGGCATGAGAGCCACCGGTCTGGCAACGCCAGAACTCCTGTTCCGCGTGTTGCACTGCGGCCTCGACCTCTTTCTTCGGATGTCTTGCGCGACCCATCAGGCCTCCCACGATATGGATGTTCAATCGGGTTGTCAAGTGACAAACAAGGAAAGCTCGCTCGTCATGGATGAGAAGCGAGGCTAACAAGAAGAACGAGGGGAGTGGCGCATTTGGCACACATTGATGCACTCACGCGCGGAAATGTGTCCGGCTATTCCTTGCGGCTATTCCTTGCGGCTATTCCTTGCCGGCCGAAATGAAGCGGCCGACTACATGTCGAACTGCGCCGACAGCCAGACTGTGCGCGGCCGGCCGGGCCACGCGCCGTTGATGCTCGGATCGCCCGCTGCCCAGTAGCGCTTGTCTGTCAGGTTCTGGATGGTCAGCGCGCACGTGGTGCGATAGCTGGCAAGCCTTGTCGTGTAGCGTGCGCCGGCATCGAACCGTGTGTATCCAGCCATCCAGCTTGTGTTCTGCGCGTTCAGCGCACGACGGCCTACGTAGTACACGCCGCCATTCACGCTCAGGCCGGGCAATGCGGCGATCCGGTAGTCAAGGTAAGTGCTGGCCTGGAAGTTGGGTACGTCCGCGATGCGCTTGCCGGCGACAGACGGATCTCCCGGGTTGTCGGCGTCGGTATGCAGGAAAGCGAGGCCGGTGACGATCGACAGTGCGCTGCCAATTCTGCCATTTGCCGTCAGCTCCAGGCCTTGGTGACGCTGGACGCCACCCTGGACCGTGAAGTGATCGCTGTTGACGTACTGGAGCGTTTTCTCAAGACGGAAAATTGCGCCGGTCAGCAGCAGGTTGTCATGGATGCGCGATTTGACACCAAACTCGTACTGTTTGGTCTTGAGCGGTGGCAGGTTTTCGCCTGCGTTGTTGGTGTCGTATCCGGCCGGCCCCGGTTGTTCGAATCCTTCCGCATAGCTGACATAGGTCGACAGGCTCGGCAGCGGCTTGAACGTTAGCGCAAAGGATGGAGCATTGACGCTTGCGCGCTGCTCGGTGTTGTTACCGGATGCCGGCATGCTGTCGTTCTTGTAGCGGATATGGCGCAGGCCGAGCAGAACATCCCATTTCGGCGTGAGCGAGACCACGTCGCTCACGAAGATGCTTGGCTGGTAGTTCCTGGAGACATTGTGCTTCGGAAACGTCAGATTGCCTGGCGCTGGTGAATAGACCGGTTGGTAGATGTTCCCAACGGTTGTGTCCAGGACCGTGAAGCCGGATTCCACGGCCTGGAAGTTGCGTGTGGAGAAGCCCGCAACCAACTGGTGCCCGATCGGCCCGGTGCTGAACTTGCCGGTAACGTAGGTATCGGTGGACAGCACCCGGAAATTCTGGTCAGGGTTCAGGTAGATGTCGCCTGACAGGATGTTGCCGTTCGGTGCGACGTTATAGATATCGGGAAACGCGGCGACACGCGCGTTGTACGATTGGGCCACGCGACTGGTGACTTTCCAGTTCTCATTGAAGCGGTAGTTGAAGTCGGCGCCGATGTTGTACGTCTTGGTCTCGTACTGCAGCCACCGCTGTCCAAGCAGGATGCGGGGGTTGACCGGCGACGGCAGCGTGCCATCGGGGTAGGGGCCGATGGCGGGCTGCGCCGCGATTTTCCGGTTCTGGTAGTCGAAGTTCAGTTGCAGCAGGGCTTGCGGCGTGATGGCCCAATCAAACGCGCCCGCGATGAATGCGCGCGAGGTGTCTCCGTTGTGGCCGAAGTCGCCGAGTTTTTCGCCGGCGACATTCAGACGGTAGCCGAAACGGCCATCGGCAAGCGGGCCGCCAAGATCCACGCTGGCGTAGTAGCCGTCATGGTCCCGGATAGCGGTCTTTATGCTGGCAAAGCGGTCACGCGTTGGACGCTTGATCACGTAGTTGATCGTGCCGCCGGGAGAGTTGATGCCGTAGAGGAAGCCGGAAGGCCCCTTGAGCACGTCGACCTGCTCGATGTTCTCAAGCGGAATTTCGTAGTAGGGCGCAACGGACATGCCGTCACGGCGAATAGTATTGGTCCAGTCCACGAAGAAGCCACGGATCCGCACCGTTTCATATGCGCCTGCCTGCGTCGCGTCCTGGATCGACGGATCATTCTTCAGGACATCCATCAACGTCCGTGCGTCCTGGTTGTTCATCAGTTCGGCGTTGTAGGACTGAACGGAAAACGGTACCTCTTCGGGCTGGCGCTCACCGAGCGCACCCATGTTGATGCCGGCGCTGGTGAAGAGCGATGGGCGGCTGCCCTGGACTTCCACGGTTGGTAGTGTCGTTTCCGGGCCTTTGGTGGCAGGAGCCGGGCTCGACGCGGGCTCCGGTGCGCCAATCGCAAACGATTGCCCGCCCATATTGCGAGCGGCCATGCCAGTGCCTGCCAGCAGCTTGTCCAGAGCGTCCGCAACAGAAAGCTTGCCGCTCACGGCCGGCGCCTGGCGCTGCCTTGTCACGTCGGTTGCGAAGACGATCTGGGCGCCCGATTGGCGCGCCAGCGCGCGCAGCGCCTGATCCAATGGTTGCGCCGGAATATTGAGGTCGTAAGACTGGTTTTGCGCGATGGCATGGATCGAAACAACCGCCATGGAAGCTGCCGCCACGATTTTGAGTGTGCGGCTGCCACGCCCGATATTCCGGGCGCCGAAGATACTTGAAATCACGATTTCCCCTGTATTGCTTATTGTTTGACGCTCCCAACGTGGGTAGCTCAGGGGTTGGCGAAGGTGGTAGCGGTTGTGTTGATGTCTGTTACAAATTAATCGCGCGCTACGGATTACCGCCTGGAAATCGTGACCGTTCCGTCGGGGAGTCGTGTCACGGCTACGGGAAGCATGGCAGGCAGGGTGTCAATGAGAGACTCGATGCGATTGATATCGAAATCACCCGACAGGCGCAGTGCACCGGTATCGTCGTCGCGGATCCGAATCGGCGCCGTCCTGTAGCGCTGCAGTTCGGCAACCAACTGGCGCAGCGGCGTTCCGTCCAGTACGAGCCGGCCGTCGGCCCATGCGGCAATGTCCGGCGTTGCGGTGCGCTCGGCCATGGCGCCGCCCGGGCCGACCTCGATCGCGCGACCTGCCAGCAATGGGAGCGGATCGGGAGCGCTGGTGGTTGACACGGCGACCTCTCCATCAAGCACCACAACGTCTACGAGGCGCGCCGGGTCGTCAGGCCGGTGGCGCACATTGAACACCGTACCAATGTCCAGTACCGTCGTGTCGCCAGCTTTCACAATGAACTTGCGCCACCCGTGCGATACCGTGAAACGGGCTTCTCCGTGTTCCAGCACCACGCGCTGGCTACGCAAATGGTTCTCCACCACTGCGACGGAATTGGTATTGAGGTCGATTGTCGAGCCGTCGCGCAGCGTCCATGTGGTCCGTTCGCCGATACGCGTCGCAACGCGGGACGATTGCCAGACCGGATCCACGGTCCAGAGCGTTGCAGTCAGAACGCATGTCGCCGCGACCGCGGTTGCCAGCGCGCGCCGTCGACGGCGGTCATTTTCCGCGCGCGCCTGCTTGAGCAACTCATCCTTGCTCGGAAAATGGCCGCTGAGTGCGTCCTTGAACGGCGCCAATGGGTCTGCTGGCGCTGCGTGCGGCCCGCGCGGATCAGTACGTCTTTTCATCTGCGGCATACACAGGCTCCGGAGTCGACGGGGTACAGGTCGCGTTATCAGGGCCCTGAACGGGTCCCGACTCCAGCAAAGGGCGTAGGGTGAACATTGCGCGCATGACGTGTCGGGCAACCATGTTTCTCGAGATGCCCAATGCTGCGGCGATGTCCGACTGAGGCATGTCGTGGACCCGATGCAGCAGGAAAACCTGCTGACACCTGGGCGGCAAATCCTCGATGGCGCGTCGGATGAGATCGAACTGCTGCCGCCAGTGAAGTTGTTCTTGTGGTTCTATCGTGCAGGCGGCTTCGGTATAAAGCGCTTCGACTTTCGCGGCGATGCCGGCGTGGCCCGCCTCCGTACGTTGCCGGTCGATGGCTCGATACAGCGATGCGCGCCGCAACAGCGCAAGCGGCTGTCGAGCCGTGGTGCGACCCGGGCGCTCCAGCAACTGCAGGCAAAGATCATGCACCACGTCGCGAGCGAACGAACGCCCGGAAAAACGGCGGCGTACGTGATCGACCAGGTCCTCATAGTGTCGGACCAGCGTCAGCAGCAGGGTCTGGTTGTCTGGCAATGGGGGCACGACGAAGATTGGAGAAACTAGGCCGATGGCGTGATTCCGCTAAATGATAAGCATTATCGTTAAAGATTGCAGCCTGTTTGTGCGGTTTGTGTGTGCGCGTCTCATTTTTGACACCTGATTTTTGACCCCGGTGCGCTGTGCGGCGGTGCCGAAGGTGAAGCCAAAAAAAACGGCGCAATGAATGCGCCGTTTGATATTGCATGCCTGTGGACTACATGTGGATGTTCAACGTCATCACTGCCGAACGTCCCGGTGCCCAGGTTGCATAGATGGGGTAGGCGGACGAGTAGTACTTCTTGTCGAAGATGTTCTGCACGTTCAGTTGCAGGTCCATCGTCTTGTTCAGGCGATAGGTGGCCACGGCATCGAAGCGTGCATAGCCTGGCGTCCATTTGCGCGTGGTCGCCGAGACCGATGCATAGGTCAGGCTGGAGAACGTCGCGCCGCCACCAATCGACAGTTGCGGCAGCACGTCGTAGTACGTCCACAGCGTCAGGTTGTGCTTGGGCACCATCACCATTGGCAGACCCGACGCGGAGGCATTGGCCGGTCCGCCGTCGGTGGTGATCGCATCGAGATACGAATAACCGCCGAATACGCGCCACTTGTTGGTGATATTGCCTGCCACGCCCAGCTCGGTGCCGCGTACGCGCTGGCTGCCGGCGTTCACCGTGCCGCCCAGGCCATCGCTCACCCGGGCATTTGTCTTGTCGGTCTGGAACAGTGCCGATGTGAGCGACAGGCGACGATCGAGCACGTCCCACTTTGCGCCAACCTCGATATTGCGGCTACGTTCCGGCGACAGGTTCTGGTTGGTCGCAGTGATCTGGTCCGTGCCACCGCCCAGCCCGCTGTTGGCGCCGGGCGGATTGGCCGACGTGCCGTACGACGCGTAGAGGCTGACCGTCTGCACCGGCTTGAATACCAGGCCCAACTGGTAGCTGAACAGGTTCGACGTATTGTTTAGGTCGGATGCGCCTGCTTGCGTGGCCGATACGTCGAAGCGGTCAAAGCGCGTGCCGGCATTGAACAGCCAGCGATCACTGAGCTTGATACTGTCGAAGAGGTACGCCGATGCGGTGTTGGTATGAGTGTGCGTTGGCGCCCCCGGGAATCCCTTGTCACCATTGAGCAGGATGTTGCCGGTCCACGGTGCATCCGAATTCCAGGCACCGACTGCCGTGCAGTTGTAGGCCACGGTGCACGGGCCGCCCGTGCGGATGTTGTTGCCGGCGCTGTCGCTGACCAGATAGCCCTCGTAAAGGCTGCGCTCCCAGCTGAACTCAAGGCCGGCCGTCAGCGTGTGCTGCATGCCCAGCAACGTGGTCTTGCCGGAAATCTCGGTCTGGTTCGAAACACTGTTCGTCGCGTACTTGCCGCTCTTGGCCTGCAATTGCAGGATGTTCGAGGTGGCATTCAGGAACTGGGGATTGGTGGCCACGTAGTCGAGCGTGGAGCGCCCGAACATCGTGGTGTTGCGCAACTTCCAGTCTTCGGTCAGCTTGTGTTCGACGCGGATCTCGCCGGTGTCGGTTTGCCCGCGGCGGTAGTCGCGATTGTTCAGGCCGTAGAACTGCGAGCGCTCAATGCCGCTGTTGGCGCCAGGCGTACCCCCCGTTGACCGGAATGGCACGCTGAAGTCGGGCATGTCATAGGAGTTCAGGTGGTAATAGCTGACGTACACCGTCGTCGGTGTATTCAGGCCAAACGCAACCGACGGCGACACGCCCCAGCGCTTGCTGTAGACATTGTTGCGGCCCGCCTGGTTGGCGTCGTAACCCATGACGTTCAGTCGTACCGCGGTCTCGTCGTTGATGCGGCGATTCATGTCGACCGTGGCACGCTTGTAGGATTCGGTACCGAGTCCGAGGCTGGCGTTCGTGAAGTCGTCGAGGCGCGGCATCTTGGTCACGATGTCGATGCTGCCGCCCACGGCGCCGCGACCGGCATACACCGAGTCTGGTCCCTTGATGACGCTGATCTGCTCGACCGCAAACGTTTCCCGGTTCTGCACGCCGGAGTCGCGCATGCCGTCAACGAAAATCGAGTTCCGCGATTCAAAGCCACGAATGACGGGGCGATCCGCGGACGGATTGGCGGCAGCATCGCCGCCCAGGAACGTCACACCAGGTACTGTCTTCAACGCATCCGCGAGCGTGGTGGCGTTGGTTTGCTTGATGACCTCTTCCGGGATGACCGTCACCGACCGCGGGGTATCGAGCAGCGGCGCGACGAACTTGTACGACGGCAGCGACTTCGTTTGCATCGGCGAGTCCGCCGACACTACGGCAGTCGGCAGGGTTGTGTCCGCGGACTTGGCAACCGATTCCGCGTTGGACTGTGCGTACGAGATGGAGGGAAGAGCGACGCCGGCGCAATACGCGGCGCATGCATAGGCGATCACTCGCATGCGCGATTGTTGAGGGGAAAGCATGTGGAACTGAGACGGAGAGAGAAGTGGCTCTGAAAGCTTTTTATTCACTAAAAGTCGGCAGGAGGACGCAAGCACCAAGCAATTAGTGAGAATGCTTATTATTAACAGGGTCGGATGCTAGCCCATTAGCCATGCCATGTAAACAGATACTTAAACTTTGAGGCTTTAGCTTTCCGCCAGCGTGCGCGGGAACCGTATCGAGATCCGGGTCCCTGTAGATCCGCCTGGATCGGCATGATCGATCCGGATCTCGGCGTCATGTCGGCCCGCGATTGTATTGACAATGGAAAGTCCGAGGCCCGACCCGCGCGAACCCGTGCCCGGTGTCCGATAGAAAGGGGTGAGAACCTTTGCGCGTTCGTCGGGGGAGATGCCGGGCCCCGAGTCAACGCAGGTCAAGACAATCTGGTCGTCTTCCACATAAACCGACAGATCGATAGCGCCACCTTCGGGTGAGTATCGGATGGCGTTGTCCACCAGGTTGCGGACCAGCGTGAACAGTTCAACCTCATCCACTTCGATTTGCACATCCACATGCGACAGGACGCCAACATCTGTATGGCGCGCATCCGCCAAGGGCATCAAGTCTTCGATCACACGACGGAATACCTGTAGAACGGATATTGCAGCCGTCGACTGCGAGGGTGATGACTGGACGCGGGCAAGGCTTAGCAATTGCTCCAGCAGGTGGCGGCCGCGCTCGATGCCTTGGCGCAATGGTGCCAGCCTTGTGCGCGCTTCCTGCGACATATCCGCCTGGGCAAGCCGCTCGGCCTGCAGCGAAAGCGCGGTCATTGGCGAGCGAAGTTCATGCGCCGCGTTGGCAATGAATTGTCGTTGTACCTCCATCGATTGCGACACGCGCGCAAGCAGGCGGTTGATGGCAAGCACGAACGGTCGCACTTCAGCCGGGAGATGCTCGTTACGCAGCGGTTCAAGGTCCTGCTCCTGGCGCTGGTTGATCTCCGCGGCCAGTTCCCCCATTGGCCTGAACAGCTTCCGAATGAGATCGGCAACAATCAGCAAGAGCAAGGGCACCAGGATCAGGAACGGCAGCACGGTGCGCAACGCGCTGTCATGCGCAATCTCGTCGCGCATGCCTGTCTCTTGCGCAACCAGCACGCGCCCGCCATTGGGAAGCGTTCTGACGAGAACACGGAACGGTTCGGCATTGAGGGTCAGCGAGTGAATGCCGTCGGTCACGCCGGCTGGCACGCCAAGAGATTTGCCCGGGCGTGCCGCCATCTGGCCGCCGGCTTCCGGCCCCGCGTACTCGACGATGACGCGCGCTTCTTCATCGATGCCCGGCAACTTGCCAAGTTCAGCCATCCGGGGAGCAGGCAAGTGCTCGACATCGAACAAGATGGCAACCTGCCGCAGCAGGTCATCCTGAAGTTCGATGGCTTCGTCAAAAGCGGTCGCGAAGGAGACCACGCCTCCCACCACGGCAACTGCCAGAATGGCGAGCGACAGCCACAGTGACAGGCGGGCCTGGATCGACCCGGTCAATCTTCCTTTGGCACCAGCCATCCGACCCCCCTGACATTCCTGATTGTGGCCGTTCCGAGTTTCTTGCGAAGCGCGTGAATGAGAAATTCCACCGCATTGCTTTCGACTTCCTCGCCCCAGCCGTAGATTCTTTCTTCAAGCTCCGAGCGCGACAGGATGGCACCCGGACGCGTCATCAATGCCTGCAGCAACGAGAATTCGCGGCTGGTGAGAAGCACCGGCGCATCGTCCGCAAGTTGTGCCTGCCGGTTGCTCAGGTCAAGTGAGAGCGCTCCATTGCGCAAAACGGATGACGCCATGCCGCCCTTGCGGCGCCACACGGCACGCATTCTCGCAAACATCTCGGCCATCTCGAATGGCTTGACCAGATAGTCATCGGCACCGGCGTCGAGGCCCGCTACCCGGTCGTCGAGCGCATCGCGCGCGGTCAGGACCAGCACCGGTATCGCATTGCCACGCGAGCGCACCTCCCGGAGCAGTTCCACGCCACTCATGCGTGGCAGGCCGAGATCGAGCAACACGATGTCATATTGCTGGCAATCCATTGCGTTAAGCGCTTGCTCGCCATCAACGACCCAGTCGGCTGCATAGGAGGCATCGCGCAGCGCATCCTGCACGACTTGCCCGATCATTACGTCATCCTCTATCAACAAGACGCGCATTGCGATACTCCTGACCTGACTCGGCGTTCAATCGAAAGCATATCAGTTGCAAGTTGCGTCTTGAGGTGGCAGTTCAGTGATTGGCACTGGCCGCGGCGCGCTGAGGCAATAGCAGGATACAGGCGGCCATGAAGGTCATCAGTACCGCCGACGCGGTGAAGCGATCCATTGCCATGCCACCGGCATTGAGCGGCTTGTCCAGGAAGTCACCAACGACAGCACCAAGCGGACGGGTCAGGATAAACGCTGCCCAGAACAACAACGTCCGGGAGATCGAAGTCCAGTAGTACGCCGCGGCAAGTACCGTGAGCAGCGTGCCGAAGACTATGATCCCTCCCACATACCCGAGCCCGATGGTATCGGCTGTCCAGTCGCCGAGAGCAGTGCCCAGTGTTTGCGAGAACATGATGGTCACCCAGTAAAAGATCTCTGCCTTCGGCGTATGGATCGAAGCAATGGAGACGGTTCCCATCGAGCGATGCCATATGAACAATGACAGCAGCAGTAGCACCAATAGCAGCGCGCTACCCCCTGGATATCCGATACCCAGCGAGCGGTCGGCGAAGTCCGCCAGCGTGGTGCCGACCGTGGTCGTGGCAACGATGGTCACCCAGTAAGTGGCCGGATGATAGTTCCTGGCACGGACTTGTGCCACGACGGCGACCAGGAAGACTGCTGCAAAAATGAACGTGCTAAGCAGGTATCCAAGGTGCATGGACATCGAAAGGGCATCGCCGCCGGTCTCGCCCAGCGTCGTCGCCGCAATCTTGATGAGCCAGAATCCGAACGTGACCTCGGGAACCTTGCCAAGCGCTGTGCGAACGTCGGTCGAATGCATCGGTTTTATCCTCGCAATGGTTGATTGGCGCCGCTCATGCCTTGCCACTGAGGCTATCGAACGTCCTCAAAAGGTCTGTCATCGCAGCCTTGCACTCTCCTTGCGTCGGCTTGGAAGCACGGAGCGCGCCCAGGGCGCGGTCGATTGCCTTGTCGAGCGTGTGCCAGTCGCCCACGGCGCGGGGCTTCAGGCCAGCTTCGGCGCGGTCCCATGACACTTCAAGGTCCTTGATACGGGTTTTCGCCGCGGCAAGATTGCCGGCGTCCACGAGCGACTGCACGTCCACGGCGATGCTGTGGAATGCCCCCAGATCGCCAAGGGCAGTCGGAGCTCTGCTTGGCGCCTGGACTACCTGCTGCGAGGTTGCGCCAGCGGGCGCGGAGTATCCAGCGACTGGTGCCAGCAACACGGCGAGCGCGAGTGCGGCGGTTTGGCCTTTGAGCGGTGCGAAGAGGAGCATGGTGTGATCCCTTGTAAAGTCAGTGTTGGTCAGTTGGAAGAGGAATAACTGTCGCTTCGGCCATTGGCAGCCAACTGCTCAATGGTTACGAGGATGACAATCACGATCATGAACATGGCGCTGGTCCAGAGCGGACCCAGGCCAAAGCCTCCATAGTTCCTGTCCTGGGTCAGCAGGTCGCCGAGCGATGCGCCGAATGGCCGGGTAAGGATGTAAGCGATCCAGAACGTGAGTACGGTGCTGACGCCGAGCCGCCATGCAACGTACGACAAACCGATGCACACGCCGAACGCTACGACACCCCACGCGAAACCCAGTCCGAGTGCTTCCGTTGCAAGATCGCCCGCCGCGGTACCGAGTGCGAATGTGCAGAGGATCGCAACCCAATAGAACAGTTCGCGCTTCGGGGTGAAAATCGACTTGATGGAAAGGGTGCCTTCGAGCCGGTACCAGATCGCAAGGACCAGCAGTAGTACCGCGCTGAAGATTGCCGTGCTGACATACAGGCTGACGCCCAGGCCATCTGTCAGGATGTCGGTGACTTGCGTACCGACAATGCTCACCAGCACGACGGTGAGCCAGTAGGTCCACGGCGTATATCGGTGCGTGCGCATTTGATAGCCCCAGGCGCACAGCAACAGGAAAGCCATTGCAGCCGTGGTGACGGCCTGGCCCCAGCCAATGTTGACAGCGAGAAAGTCGGCCGCGGTTTCGCCGACCGTCGTTGACAGGATCTTGATGATCCAGAACGAAAGGGTGATTTCGGGGACCTTGCTGGCCCACGCTGCACCGGTATTGAGCTGGCGTTGGCTCATGCCGGCAATTGCGGCATGACGATAGGGGTCTGTGCTTGCTGGCGGTTGGTCCATTCCTCGTCCTCCAGTTGGGATGTTCAACTGGAGGCAAGGTTACGCATCAAGACTTAGCCGACACTTAGCGTGTCCGAAAGGCGGGGCAATCAGCCAAAAATCACCAACGGCGTGCCTTGATGGACCGGCGACTCCAACACCGTGGCTGGCATGCCATAGACATCGGCGAGGTGGGATTCTGTGAGTACTTCGCCGGGGGTGCCGAGGGCGCGGGCGCGGCCGTCGGAAAGCAGCAGCAGGCGGTCGCACCAGCGTGCCGCGAGATTGACGTCGTGCAGCACGACCAGCACGGCAAGGTTCTCGGTACGGCTCAGCGTGCGTGCTGCCGACAGCAGCATGACCTGATGGCGTGGATCGAGGCTCGAGATCGGTTCATCGAGCAGCAGCGCCCGATAGTCGTCCGACTGGCGGCAGGCGAGCGCCTGTACCAGTGTGCGGGCGAACTGCACGCGTTGTTGCTCGCCGCCAGAAAGGCTCTGGTAGTCGCGCATGGCCAGGTGCGTGGCATCGGCCAGTTCCAGTGCCCGTCCGATCAGTGTGTCGAGCGCGGTGGCATCAAGCTCAGGAAACGGATAGCCGCCCATCGCCACCACTTCCGTCACGCCCAGGTCGAAGCCGAGGCTTGGCGATTGCGGCAGTACGGTCCGTCGGCGCGCTATTTCACGTACGCTCCAGTCGCGTAGCGGGCGGCCATCCAATGTGATATCGGAACTGTCGCTGGCGAGCTCGCCGGCCAGGGTGCCGAGCAGCGTGCTCTTGCCCGCGCCATTGGCGCCAAGCACGCCGAGCACCTCCCCCGGATGCAGCTCCAGGTCGATGCCCGACAGCACCTGGCGACGGCCGCGACTGCAGCTCAGATTGCGTGCGACCAACATTTCAGGCTCCCTTTCTAGTCAGCATCCAGAGCAGGAACGGGCCGCCCACCAGGCTTGTAACAATGCCGATCGGCAACTCCGCAGGAATCACCACCGTGCGTGCCAGCCAATCACCGAGCGTCAACGCAATGGCGCCGCCGGCCAGTGTGTTGGGCAGCAGCCAGCGATGATCGGCACCGAACGGCATGCGGATCAGGTGAGGTACCACCAGTCCCACGAACGAGATGGTGCCGGTGACGGCCACCACCGGCCCGACCAGCAAGGCAGTCAGCACGATCAGGCGCAGGCGCAATCGTTTCAGGTCGAAGCCGAGGTGATGCGCTTCGCGTTCGCCGAGCAGCAGCGCATTCATTGCGCGCCAGTCGCGCAGCAGCAGTGCGCACAGCACCGCGACCAGCGGTACCAGCCATGCGAGCATGGACCATGTGGCGCCAGCCAGGCTGCCCATGTTCCAGAACGTCAGGTTGCGCAACTGGACATCGCTCGCCTGGTAGGTGAAAAAGCCGACGATAGCGGCGCAGATGGCGTTGATGGCGATACCGGCCAGCAAAAGATTGCCTACGCCGGAACGGCGCGAGCCGAGCCGATAGGCGAGTGCCGTGGCCGCAAGGCTGCCGCCGAACGCCGCCGGGGCGATCTGCCCAAGCCCTTCGGCACCCAGCACGATCGCGGCCACGGCGCCCGCCGCACCGCCGAGCGAGATGCCAATCAGCCCCGGTTCCGCCAACGGGTTGCGGAACAGTGCCTGCATGACCGCGCCTGACAGCGCCAGCGCCGCGCCCACGGTGATGGCCAGCACGATGCGTGGCAGCCGTACTTCGATCAGTACATTGCGCCACATCGCATCGTCGCCTTCCACCGAGGATGACCATAGCAATGGCAGCAGCTTGCCATGAGGAATCGACAGCGCGCCGCTGGCGGCGGCCCATAGTGCCGTGAACACCAGCATGGCGCACAGTGCCGCAAGTACGCCGAGCCGTTGGGTGCGTATCATCGCGCGGCCGACTTGCGCGGAGTCAGGCCGTCCTGGAGCAGGCGCAGGGCCTCTGGGAGGCGCGGGCCGAAGCCGAGCAGCAGCAGGTCGTCCATCACGATAATGCGCCGGGCGCGCGCCGCAGGCGTGGCATTGAGGCCCGGCTGGGCCAGGAATGCCTCGGCATTGCCGCTGGCATTGACCGACATCGTGGTCGTGACGATGACATCCGGGCGCAGCGCCGCCGCGGCTTCCGCCGAGAATGGCTTGAACCCCTTCTGTCCAGCCAGCACATTGGTCGCGCCCGCCAGCTTCAGCATGGCATCGCCCGCGGTGTCCTCGCCCACGGCCTGCATCTTGCCCGTGTGGCTGCTTACCATCAGCACCCGCACCGGTTCAGTCACGGGTTTGATGTCGCGGAGTTCGGCGTGCAGCTTGTCCACCAGTGCCTGGCCCTTGGCAGGCATGTCCAGCGCGGTGGCCACGCCAAGAATGCGCTGGTCGAGTGCCTGCAGGGTAGGCTCGGACGGCAGTACTACCACCTTGCTGCCGAGCTTGCGCACCTGCTCCAGCGCTTGCGGCGGGCCGCTCTGGTCCGACGCCAGCACCACGTCCGGCTTCAGGCTCGCCACGCCTTCCACCGAGAACGTACGGTAGTAGCCCACCTTGGGCAGCTTCAGCGCGGCCGGCGGAAAGATGCTCGATATGTCGGCGCCTACCAGCAGCCTGCCGGCATCGAGTGCATACACGATCTCGGTCACGCCACCGCCCAGCCCGACCACGCGGGCCGGCGCAGCGTGGGCGCCCCCGATGCCCGCAGCGCAAAGCAGGGGTAGCAACACATTGCGAAGCAGTTTCATCTCGGAACTCCCGGTCATGCGGCCAGTGCGACGGGACACAGCGACTGCAGCAACTCGCGCCACGCCGACAGTTCCGGCTTGCCAGGCTTGCGTTCACCAAAGAACTGGACGATCAACTCGCCATCGGCGCGGTACAGTTCCAGTGATGTGACCCAGCCGTCCACGGTTGGCTTGTTGACGACCCAGCTCGAGGCGACGGCTTCGGTGTTCAGGTGCAGGTTGAAGGTTTCGTCGAGCACGTTGAACCATGGGCCGGTGCGCAGCAGCTTCTTCACCGGGCCGGTGTGAATCTGCACGATGCCGCGATTGGCGACGAAGCACATGATCGACAACCCCGTGTCCGCCGCATGCTGCAGCACGGCTTCCACGGCGCCGGGGTCTACCTGTTGCGCGAGGTCCGTGCCGGCGGTGCGCAGTGCACCGAGCCGCGATACCTTGAACTGGCGCAGCATCGCAAAGAAATCGTGGGTGTCCTTGAGGTTGCGCCAGTGCGTGCGCAATGCGTCTCCGTCGGTGGGGTGGTCCGCTTCCTCCACCGCCGTGAAGCGTTCAATTGCCACCGGCGCGATATCGGGCGCGGCATGCCGGTCCAGATAGGTCTGCCAGGCAGCGGCATCGGTCTGCTCGGTGCGGTAGACCTTGTGCACGGCCTCGCCAGCCTTGTCGAAGAACTGCAGGCTGTCACGGCCGTTCTCGGTCACGGCGTAGAAATGCTTCCATGCGCCGAAAAACATGCGCAGGTCGATATCGGGTCCCAGCACGATGCCAACCGGGCCATTCGCTTCGATGCCCTGGTATTGACCGTGCCGCTCGTGAACGGCGTTGTCGTTGCGCGAGAGCGCCATCACCGGCCCGAGCGTGCCCAGGTCACGGAACAGCGCCTGCGCCGTACCCCCCAGCTGGCGTGCGGTGACACCGCAGCCGGCTGCCACCAGTTCCGCCTCGCTCACGCCCAGCCGCTGCGCGCGGTCGCGGATGCGCAGCTTCGGGTGTTCTTCGATAAGCGCCTGGTGGCGCTGGCGCAGGGTGTCGATGCGTTGCTGTTCCATTTCCATCTCTTCAATGATTTGTCAGGGCAGGTCAGGGCTGGACGTCAAAGTTGATCGTCCAGGTCTGGGCGCTGGCGTTGTTGTTCGGGTCGGCGTAGACGATCTTCGTCAGGTGGAAGCGTGCGTACGTGGTGCCTTCGCCGCCACGGATCAGGCCGCCAGCGTCGGGGTTGGCGCTGATCAGGTGGGCAACCGAGGGCAAGCCGTTGGCTGCGGCCGCGGCGGCGGTCGGGAAGTACGTGTACCAGCCGAAGTTCATCGGGCTTGGATAGGTACCCGTATAGGCCGGGCTCAGTGTCGAGGCGGTGGTGTCCTTCTTCCACGCGGAGGCCGTGGCCGGCACGGCAAGGTCCGATGCCGTCAGGTCCGCTGCCAGCGCGGTCAGGTTGCTCGCGTCGGTGAACTTCGACGCCACCGGCTTGCCAGTAGTGGAGTCGTAGAAACCGGTCGGTGTCTTGGCCAGGAAACCTGCCACCGTGCCGCTGCCCGACTCGCCGCCATTGAGCTTGATGTTGTAGCGGTTGAAGGCAATGTGCCAGGTGCCGGTGGCCGAGCTCACGGCCTTGGCTACGAGGTCGTAGTAGACCCAGTCAGATCCCGACGCGTTGACGCTGTCGGACAGGATCGTGCCCGGCGCGCTGCGATCGACCCAACGGAACGACGGATAGCCCGACGTGGTGCCGCCCGCACCACCGTAGTAACCGGTGATCTGCAGTGCAAACACCGGCGCCAGCGCCGTGCCGATATTGTCGGCGAGGGCACTGTTCGTGGTGATCAGGTACGTGCGATAGGTCGGGTAGAGCAGGTGGTCGGTCGTGGCGCCAGTCACACCGTATTCAAAAGCGGCGGAAGCGATATCGTTGGTGCCCGAGAACACGCCGCTGGCCGAATCCTTCAGGAACACCGTGGCGGGCAGCGTGCCGTTGACGGGGTCGATCGTCGCATTCTTCCATGCCGACAGCGCGGTCCAGGTGTGGTCGAACGGCGTACCGAAGGCGCCGCCATTGCCGGTGCCGCTGGTACCGCTGTTGGTCCAGAGCGAGGCACTCATGCCGCTGCTCTTGACCTTCAGGTCCCAGTTGGTGCCGGTGCAGCCAGCCACCACGGCCTTGCTGTTGAAGTCATAGCAGATCGACGAGCCGTTGGCGGGCAACGTGAAGGTCCATTCGGCCGATTGCGTGAATGCGGACGTCGAAGCGGGCGGGGTGGTGGTGCCGCCAGAGCTGCCAGTGGTAGTCGTGCTGCTGTCGTCGCCACCGCCGCCGCACGCGGCCAGGGTCAGCGCGAGCGCGGCCGCGCCAAGCGGGCGCATGAAAGGAAGCGTGAAAGGACGCAGGGCGCGTCGGGATTCGAGACTATCGTTCATGGTGTGGCTTTTCCCCGTGGTTTCTGGTTTCTGATTAGCGGACGACGTCGACGTTGAAGCGTGCGCCCAGGTAGATAAAGCGCCCCGCCACGGGCCCGAAGTCACTGGCATTTGCAAAATCGCGCTGACGGTTGAACAGGTTGTTCACGCCGGCGAACGCCGTCACGTTGCGGCCGATCTTCTGGTTCAGCACGAGGTCGAGCGTGCCCCAGCCTGGCGAGCGTGCGCCGGTGGTGGAGTCGGTCAGTTCGCTGCTCTGGAAGCGCGCGCGTGCCGACAATTCGGTGGATGGCAGCACGCGCACGTCGGCGCCGACCCGGCCCATATGGCGCGGACGGCGGGTCAGTTCCGCGCCGGTATTGAGATCCTCGGTCGCCGTGTACGTGTAGGCTGCCGACAGGTTCAGCTGGCTGGTTGCGCGCCAGCGCAGCGAAGTCTCCGCGCCTTGGGTGCGGGCACGCGCCACATTGCGATACGTGTAGACCGCGATGCCGTTGACCATCGTGAAATTGGTCATGTCGGTCTGGATCAGGTCCGTGACGCGGTTGTAGAACAGGTTGGCGTCGAGCGTGACGCGGTCGCGCCAGCTCAATTGCCCGCCCAGCTGGAAGCTGTTCGACGACTCGGGCTTGAGGTTCGGGTTGCCCAGCACGATGTAGCCAAGCGAACTGTGGTCGAACAGGTAGTGCCGTTCCTTGAGGTTCGGCACGCGGTAGCCCTGGCCGTAGTTGGCGCGCAGCACGCCTTTCCAGGTGTCGTTCGAGAGCAGGTTGGCGCGTACGCCCACCTTTGGCGCGAAGTGGCTGCCGAAGTCGGAATCGTGCTGGCCGCGCAGGCCGACGATCATTTCCCAGGTCTCGTTGAACAGGATGTCGTTCTGCAGGTAAAGCTCGCCGGCATGGCGCTCTGCGCTGCCGGTGCCAGTCAGCTCCGAAGTACCGTTGACGTTCTGTTTGAGTGTTTCGCGATGGAAGTCCCCGCCGAACTGCCAGAGTTGGCGGTACCACGCCGGCAAGTCGAACTGCGTTGATACGTGGTCGGTCTGCTGCGCCGAGTTGCGTGTCGAAGTCTGGAAGCCGTTCGAGTATTCGCGTGACGTGCTGTCGTAGGTTTCATGCACCCCGGCCAGGCGCGCACGAACACCATTGTCGAAGCGCCACTGGCCACCATAGGTGTAGCGGTTGCGGTCGATGTCCTCGGTCTTGCGCTGGGGCACGTAGCTGGGTGGCGCGTAGTACTGGTAGCGCTGTTCGTCGGTCTCGCGGTAGGCGCTGGCGTCAAACCAGAAGTTTCCGGCCTTGCTGGGAAGCCACTCGAGGCGGCCGGCGTATTGTTCGCGCCGGATCTTGTCGCCGCGGCGCGTCCAGCCGTCCGGGTCGACCGCGAACCCCTTGTTGTCGAGCCCATCGGCGGTGATGCGGGCACGAAACTGCTCCGTGCCACCTTCGAGCCTGACGTTGCCGTGCAGGGCGCCCGGGGAGCCGTCGGCATTCTGTGCACCATAGCTGCCCGCATCGGCCGTGGCGGCAGCGGAAAACCCCTTGGAAATCGGGCGCGTGATCACGTTGATGACGCCGCCCATTGCCGAACTGCCGTATTGCGCGGAACTGGCTCCCTTGACCACTTCAACGTGGTCGACCTCGGTCAGCAAATATTGCGACACGTCCACGGTGGACCCCGTGCTGGCGGTGATCGGCAGCCCGTCGATCAGGATCAGCACCTGGTCGCTGGTCATGCCCTGCAGCGTGACTTCGTAGCCGGACTTGCCGTGGATCTCGCGTAATTGCAGGCCGGGCACGTTTTCCAGCGCATCCTTGAGCGTGCGCGCATGCGTGCGTTCGATTTCCTGCCGATCGACCACTTCGGTACGGATCGGCGTTTCGTCCAAAGTCTTCTCCGAGCGGGTCCCGGTGACCACGACAGTCGGCAAGGGGTCGCCCGAGGCTGTTGCCTGGGCGCGGACGGACGGAATGGTCGAGAGCAGAGTGCCGGCCACGACGGCGATGGATGTCAGACGCATTGGGGGGCGACAGGCGCGCTTGTATCGAAACGAAAAGACGAATGATAATGATTCGTGTTTAAAAGTACAACTCCTTACAATGGGATACATTTAGTTACGTAATGGCTACGTGGGGATGTGCGGAGCGTGAAGCAGGAGGGGACCCGCAGCGTATGCCGCGGGTTGGGTCAGGCGGGTAGTTGGGCGTGCGGTCGGGCGTGCGGTCCGGCGCGTGGATCAGGCGGCCAGCGGTTCGATTGCGGGCGACGGGGCCAGCATGGTGCCGTGATCGCGGTAGTTCACATGCCAGGCGAACGCTTCTTCGAGCAGGTGGGGAGTCTGGCCGCCGCGCAGGCACGCGCGGCGGAAGTAGTCGCGCAGGCCATCGCGATAGGCCGGGTCGGCGCAGTTGTTGATCACCTGCAGCGCGCGCTCGCGCGGTGCCAGGCCACGCAGGTCGGCCAGGCCATGTTCGGTGACCAGGATATCCACGTCATGCTCGCTATTGTCGACGTGCGAGACCATCGGCACGATGCTCGAGATCTTGCCATCCTTGGCCACCGACTTGGTCACGAATACCGACAGGAATGCGTTGCGCGCGAAGTCGCCCGAACCGCCGATGCCGTTCATCATGTGCGTGCCACCCACATGCGTGGAGTTCACGTTACCGTAGATGTCGCACTCCAGCGCGGTGTTGATGGTGATCAGGCCCAGGCGGCGCAGCACTTCGGGATGGTTGCTGATTTCCTGCGGCCGCAGGATCAGCTTCTGCTTGTAACGCTCGATATCATCGAGCACGCGGCGATATACAGGCGCGGACAGTGTCATCGACGACGCCGACGCGAAGCGCAACTTGCCGGCATCGATCAATGCGATGGTGCTGTCCTGCAGCACTTCGGAATACATCGTCAGGTCGTGGAACGGCGAATCGGCCAGCCCATGCAGCACGGCATTCGCGATGGTGCCGATGCCTGCCTGCAAGGGTTGCAGCGACGGCGACAAACGGCCCGCGCGCACCTCGCGTTCAAGCAAGGCATTCAGATGTCCGGCGATCTGGCGCGTTTCCGCATCGGGCGGCAGCGCGTTCGACGGGCTGTCATCGCGTTCGGTAATCACGATGGCCGCGATCCGTGACGGATCCACGGGGATGTACGGCAGGCCGATGCGTTGTTCCACGGCGATCAGCGGAATCGGCTGCCGATACGGGCGCTGCACCGGGAATGCGATGTCATGCAGGCCTTCCAGGCCAGCCGACATGTTCAGGTTCAGTTCGACGATCACCTTTTTCGCCATCATCGCGAAGCTGGCGGAATTGCCGACCGACGTGGTAGGTACGATCCCGCCCGTCTCGGTAATGGCGGCGGCCTCGATGACCGCGATATCGACCGGCGCAAGCTGGCCGCTGCGTAGTTGCTCGACCGTTTCACCAAGATGCTGGTCGATGAACATCACCTCGCCGTTGTTGATCTTGCGGCGAAGCGTGGCATCGGACTGAAATGGCAGGCGACGCGCCAGCACATTGCTTTCGGCCAGGATCTTGTCGGTATCGTTGCCCAGCGAGGCGCCCGTGATCAGCGTGATCTGCAGCGGATCGGCGCTGGCGCGGCGGGCCAGTGCAATGGGCACCGCCTTGCAATCTCCGGCACGCGTGAACCCGCTCATGCCAACGGTCATGCCGTCCTGGATCAGCGTTGCGGCTTCATCGGCCGACATGATCTTGTCCTGGAGGGCGGCCAGGCGAATGCGATCGCGGTACATCTAGTCTCCTTGCTGGGGGCTGTCTGGTATGCCGCCAGGGGCCTTGTGGGTCCATGACGGACTGCGCGTCCTGAAGGCGCGCAGCACAGTGTAGCCAGCGCTTAATATTCTCACCATGATTTAAATCACTTGATAGCAGTCGCTTTTCTCATGGGTGCAAAGAGGATGCGCTTAGTCGTGGTGCAAGAACATTTGCAGACATTGCGACAGCCGCCGCGCACCTGAAAAACTTCAGGTGCGATTCCGCATCGGCAGCGCTACTATCAAGCCCAGCAAAGCAGTCCCGATCGATGCATGACGTGCCGGCAGTGTCCGGCAGCTTCACAACAGCGGGAGAAAAGCATGGAGATGACGCAGGCGACGTCGGAACTCGACGCCAATCCTGACAATGCGGACTCGGAGGCCACGCAGGAGCCGGTGGCTGGCCTGGATGCGCCATATTCAATGCTTGAGACGCGCCGTCATCAGATGTTTCCCACGTTGACGCATGCGGAAATCGACCGGGTCCGCCGCTTCGGCCAAAAGCAGGCCTGGCAGGCCGGCGAAATGCTGTTCCAGATTGGCGATGCCGGGCGCGGCATGTTCCTGATCCTTTCAGGCCGGGTTCGTATCGACCAGCGTGACGGCTTTGGCCACACCACACCGATTACTGAAGAGGGCCCGGGGCAATTCCTTGCCGAGGTCGGGCAACTGACCGGCAAGCCGGCGCTGGTCGATGCGGTTGCGCTGGAGAATGTGACCGCGCTGGTCATACCGCCCGATCGCCTGCGCGCGCTGCTGGTAGCCGAGGCGGACCTGGGCGAACGCATCATGCGCGCGTTGATCCTGCGCCGCGTGGGCCTGATCGAGCGCGGTGGCGGGCCGGTGCTGGTCGGCAAGGGCACCGAGCCATTGCTGTTGGCGCTGCAGGCATTCCTGCGGCGCAACGGCTATCCGCACAAGGTGATCGATGTCGAGGCCGATCACGATTCAACGTGCCTGCTCGAGATCAGCAAGGCGCCGCAAAGCGATTTTCCGATGGTGATCTGTCCGGACGGCAGCGTGCTGCGCGCACCAGATGAAGGGCAACTCGCGAGTTGCCTGGGGCTGGTGCCCGAGTTCGATCCCGGGCATGTGTATGACGTCGTCGTGGTTGGCGCCGGACCGGCCGGCCTGGCCACCGCCGTCTATGCGGCATCCGAGGGATTGTCAGTGGCCGTGCTCGATTGCCGCTCGCCGGGCGGCCAGGCCGGTGCCAGCGCGCGTATCGAGAACTACCTGGGTTTTCCGACCGGCATCTCGGGGCAGGCGCTGGCCGGGCGCGCATTCGTGCAGGCGCTCAAGTTTGGTGCGCACCTGGCGATTCCGCTGGAAGCGAAGGCTTTGCATTGCGGGGAAAGCCCGATCCAGCTCGAATTGGCAGATGGACGCAGGATTCCCACGCGCACGGTGGTGATTGCCAGCGGCGCGCAGTATCGCCGCGCTGAAATCGAATCACTCGACAAGTACGAAGGGCGCGGCGTCTACTACTGGGCGTCGCCGGTCGAGGCCAAGCTGTGCAAGGACGAGCACGCGATGCTGGTGGGCGGCGGCAACTCGGCCGGCCAGGCGGCGGTGTACCTGGCATCGCATGCGGCCGAGGTGCATATCCTGGTGCGTGGCGAGGGGCTGGAAGCCACGATGTCGCGCTACCTGATCGATCGGCTCAAGAGCCTGTCCAACGTGCACCTGCATACCCACGCGCAGATCACGGCAATGGAAGGAGAGGGCTGGCTCTCTACCGTCCGGTACAAGGAACAGGAGCAGGGTCCCGAATGCATGGCGGTGCCGATGCGGCACGTATTCCTGTTTATCGGCGCCGCGCCGAATACGGAATGGCTGCGCTCATGCAATGTCGAGACCGATCCGAAGGGCTTCATCCTGACCGGATATGACGCGCATCATTCGTGTACCGAGCGGGCCGACTACACGCTTGAAACCAGCGTGCCCGGCGTGTTCGCCATCGGCGACGTCCGTTCGGGCTCCACCAAGCGCGTAGCGGCCGCAGTGGGTGAGGGAGCCGCCGTGGTAGCGCAGATCCATAGCTATCTGGCGAGTCTGGAGGCGGTCGCGCGGGTCTAGGTTTTCTCCCCTCTCCCGCGCGCGGGAGAGGGGCGGGGGAGAGGGCCGGGCTTTCAAGACGCGATATCGCAATTTGAACCGCTTGCCCTCTCCCCCAACCCCTCTCCCGCCGTGCGGGAGAGGGGAGCATCAAGCCGCCATCGCCGGTTGCGGCGTGCCGCTGGCGGGTACCGCATACATCAGCGGTGCCATGGCGGATTCGATCCGGGCCTTCTGTGCGTCGGTGGTCATCTCTTCGAGCAGCTTGCTGAAGCGCGGCTCGAACATGCCGGACACGATGTAGGTCCAACGATAGGCCTTCAGTACCACCGCTTCCACCTCGGCTGAATGCGGTGCATCCTGCGAGCCGCGGATGGTGCGCATGAAGTATTCCGTATCGGCGTGTGCCTGTGCCTTTACCACCTCGTCGAAGCCGCCCACGATTGCAATCATGTCTTCGATCGCGGCATCGCGCTCGGCATCGCTGACGCGCTCGTTCTCGCGAATCCATTCCAGTTCATCGAGGATGGCGTGCTGCGACTCCTCGCGCCAGTGATACAGGAACACATCCTTGAACAATGCCGACAGGTCTGGCGCGGTGCCGATACTGGCTCGGTAGTGCGCCTGCGAGAACAGTTCGATCTGGCAGATCACGGCCAGTACGGCCCAGTTGCGCTTGCCCAGCACGAAGGCGGCCACGTCATTGGGTTGCGCGTCGAAGTGGTAACCCTCCGGCATGTCCTGCGCGGCCAGGCGCTCGATGCGGCGGAACAGTTCCTGGTGCTTCATTTCCTCGTCGGAGAATCGGATCATCGCTTCCAGCGCGACCTGGTCGCCCAGTGCGTGCTGGCCTGTCAGCTCCACCACCTTCGCGCTGACGAAGCGTTCCACGAGCCCGAACATGTTTGCGTAGGTGCGTCCTTGCACCTGACTCAGGAAACGTTGCTCGGACGCGCTCAGGAATGGCAGTTCGTCAACGAGCGACAGGCCATCGGGAAGGAACTTGTGTGAAAGGTCGAAGGTGCGGCCGCGAATCACGTCCTGGTCGATGTCCCAGCGGATACGGCGCGAGGCGGCGATACAGCGGGCATAGCGTTGTGTGTCGGCGCGAAGGGATACAGCTTGCATTGCAGAACTCCTCGATACGATTAAGACGTCCCATGGAGGACGTATGCGAATGTTGGTGGGTTCGAGTCGTTCCGGCGTGAGGCGAGCGTCCCGGATGCAATCGTTTTCAGCCGCTTGAGAGTCCCGGGAGCGGGACAAGCGTCCTTGGCGAGGGTTTACGCGCGGGATTACGCTATCTGTATCGATCCGGTGCCACATGCTGGCTGCCGGCGTGCCCTTCTGGCCCGGCGAATCGGCCTGCACAGGACCGAGGTCCCACATCTGCGCGCGGTTTTTTCGAGCAAGGTGTCCCGAACCGGGACGCTCGCCTCATGCCGCGAACCACATCGTTGCCGACAATGACTCCACGGATCGGCCATGCCATCCGTTTTCTGTTTTTCTGATGGAGTTTCAAGTTGGAGTAGTCCAGATGTGTACGAATCTTGCCAAGACCCTGTTCGCCGCTTCCGCATTGACCATCGGGCTGAGCAATATTGCTCACGCCGGCGCGTGGAGCGAAGTTTTCATTCCGTCGAATGCGTCGACGCAGCATGCGGGTAAGACCGTGTGCAAGCGGGGTGGCTTCGATCCGTACACCGACGGCGCGCGCATGGGCCCGCGCGATCCCTATAGCGATGGTGGTAATCGTATCGGTGCGCGCGATGCGTTCACGGATGGTGCGCGCAGCGTTGGCGCACAAGGCGAGTGCGCATCGCGCGCCGCCTGACCTCATGTAAAGCGCCAGCCCGGCCGCGCGGTTCGCCCGCATGCGGCCGGGCAACCTTCCCCGCGTTGTGACGCACCACCCATGGTGTACCGCATCCGGCGCGTTTCGCATGCCCCGCGTCTGGCCTTCCGCACATTGCGAAGCCGGCTGGCAACACTGATGTCCGCGCGATGGGGATCGTTGTCTAAGATAGGTGAGTCGCCCGGCACGACCGGATGCGGTGAGTTTCCGCAAGTACACCGGCACACCGCCTCGCTCGTATCCTGCCCCGTGCGCGACCCACCCATGCCGATGCTCAAGCAGCAGATCCGCCTATGCACCAGCCCCGACCGCGTACGCCTGGCGTATGCAATCACGGGCAGCGGGCCACCACTGGTGAAGGCCGCCAACTGGATGAGCCACCTCGAGTTCGACGTGGGCAGTCCGGTGTGGAGCCACATGCTGTGTGCGTTATCGGAGCAGCATACGTTGATCCGCTACGATGAACGCGGCTGCGGGCTGTCGGATCGGCATATCGATGACCTGTCGTTCGAGGCATGGCTGCGCGATCTGGAAACCATTGTCGATGCAATGGGCATCGAGAGCTTTCCGCTGCTCGGCATTTCGCAGGGGGCATCGATTGCCGTGGCATATGCGGTGGCGCATCCGCAGCGTGTCAGCCATCTGATCCTGCACGGCGGATATGCGCGCGGCCGCCTCAAGCGCAACCTGAGTCCAGAGATGTGCGAGGAGACCGAGCTGATGATCCGGCTTGCCGAAATCGGCTGGGGCCAGGAGAACCCGGCTTTCAGGCAGTTTTTCACCACGCAGTTCATCCCCGGTGGCACCGCCGAGCAGCATCGCTGGTTCAATGAACTGGAGCGGGTGTCCACGTCGCCGCTCAACGCTGCCCGCTTCATGCGCATCTTCAACGATATCGACGTGGTGGAGCTGCTGCCCCAGGTCACGTGCCCCACGCTGGTCCTGCACGCGGTGCGCGATGCGCGCGTGCCGTTCGACGAAGGCCGGCTGATCGCCAGCATGATTCCCAATGCGCGCTTTGTTCCGCTCGATAGCAACAACCACCTGTTGCTCGAATGCGAGCCCGCGTGGGACCGCTGGATCGAAGAGGTGCGCGCGTTCCTGCCCGCACCGGCGCCGGCCACGGACCCCGCCTTTGGCGCACTGACCCGGCGCGAGCGCGACATCGTGGTGCTGATCGCGCAGGGGCGCGACAACGCGCAAATCGCGGCCCATCTCGGCCTATGCGAGAAAACCGTGCGTAACCACATTACGAGCATCTTCTCGAAACTCGAAGTCGAGAATCGCTCGCAGGCTATCGTGCTGGCGCGAGAGTCGGGCTTCGACCGTCAGCGTATCTGAAGGCGACGGAGCCTTCCGCCGGCAATTTCTGCTTGACATACAGACTTGTCTACCTAACACTACGAAGCTCGATGAGACAGATCTGTCTATTTGTTGATTGCATAAGGAAGACCATCCATGTCAAGCCAACCCGAAGTTCGTCCGCCCCTGCCTCCATTCACGCTTGAAACCGCTGCCGCCAAGGTACGTGCCGCCGAAGACGGCTGGAATTCGCGCGACCCCAATCGTGTGGCGCTGGCCTACACGGTCGACAGTGCGTGGCGCAACCGCGCCGAGTTCGTCAATGGCCGCGACCAGATCGTTGCCTTCCTCACGCGCAAATGGCAAAAGGAACTCGACTATCGGCTGATCAAGGAGTTGTGGGCGCACGACGGCAACCGCATCGCGGTGCGTTTCGCGTATGAATGGCACGACGACTCGGGGAACTGGTTCCGCTCGTACGGCAACGAGAACTGGGAATTCGATCAGAACGGGCTGATGCAGCGGCGCTTCGCATGCATCAACGATGCACCGATTCGCGAGTCCGATCGCAAATACCACTGGCCGCTGGGCCGCCGACCCGATGACCACCCAGGTTTGAGTGACCTGGGGTTTTAAATAGTCGTCCTGTTTTCTCCCCTCTCCCGCACGCGGGAGAGGGGCGGGGGAGAGGGCCAGCGGTTCAAACTGCGCCACGGGCAAGCAGAACCTCATGCCCTCTCCCCCAACCCCTCTCCCACTTCATGGGAGAGGGGAGCAAACAAAACAAAACAAAACAACCCCTCACTGCATCTTCTGCAGATTCCCTACGCGCACCAGCATCTCGGTGAACATCTGCATGTCGAGATTCAGGTCGGAGACTTCCTTGTACTCCTTTGCGTTGTGCGCGGTGTATTTCTTGCCGGGCATGGCAGGACCGAAGTTGATTGCGTTGGGCATCAGCTTGGCCGTGGTGCTGCCGGCCGTTGGCACCGGTTTGGCTTCGAGTCCCGTGGTATCGCCATAGATGTTCAGCAGCGTGGCCAGCCATGCCCCCTTGGGATCGCGTGCCATCCAGTCGCCCTGGTCATGCTGGACTTCCAGTGTGGTGTGCGTGGCGGTGGCCCACGCCTGGATGCGTTCAGCGATTTTCGTACGCAGTGCATCGGGTGTGGAGCCGCGTGGCATCCGCACATTGGCCGTGACTTCGAGCTTGCCATTGCGCTCGCGGATCAGCGTTGGCGATATCGTCAGCGGACCCATGAAGTCGTCGCGATAGCCCACTTCCATTTTCTCGCCGAGATAGCCGGTGCCGTAGAGATCTGTCAGGTAGCGCACGGCGCGAGCGTACTGGTTGTCGGCAAAGGACACCCCCGCCGCCTGCAGGAACATGGCCAGGCGCGGTACGGGATTGACGCCTTCCTCGGGACGCGAGCCATGGGCCGACGAGCCGGTAACCTTTACGTCGATCGCATCGCCATTGCGTACCACGTCGATCGCGAACTTGCCCTGTGCCTCGTGTTGCGCGATAAAGCCGGCGCGTGCCTTGTCGAGCGATGCGGCCACAGCGCCGAGGTCGCCGCCGGTGATGCGCGCGGTGGCGGTTTGCGGAATGGCGTTTGCGGAGGCAGCGCCGGCCATGGCGACGATGGCCGGGTTCTTGCCGTCGGTTGGCTGATCGGGAAAGCGTACCGTCAGTGCCCCGGAACCTTTTTCGGCCACCACTGCAGGGTACTTGCTGTCGAGCACGATGTTGTAATCGGGCAGGGCGGTCTTTTCGCGGTAGTACTTCATGCCGTCGCCGCCGGTCTCCTCGGTGGTCTCGATCATCAGGCGAATCGTGCGTGCCAGCGGCACGCCGCTCTCGCGCACCGTTTTCATGGCGAAGAGTGCAGCGGCAATCGACCCCTTGTCGTCGATCGTGCCGCGACCGTACAGGTAATCGCCCACGCGCGTGACCTTGAACGGGTCCAGCTTCGTGCCGTCGTCGAGCACCCATTCGTCAGCCACCACGGGCACCACGTCGGCATGCGTGAGGATGCCGAACGTTTCCTTGCCCTGGCCCGGCAGCGTCACTTCGAATACGCGGTTGTCGACATTGCGGAACTGCAGGCCGAAGTCCTTTGCCATGCGTTCGACGACCTTGCCGAACTCGATGATGGCGGGGTTCTCATGCTGCGGCACCTTGTCGTCGCGCACGGTCCGCAGCGCCACCATCTCGCTGATGCTGTCGAGTACCGCCTGCTGGTTGTGCACGCGGTTGTAGATGCCAAGCAGGCGTCCGATATTGACCAGGTTGTCGCCCTTGAGCGGTTGCTTCGCGCGATACGCGCGCACGGTGGCGGCGAGTTTCGGATCGGCCTTGAGTGCGGCGTCCAGGAATGCGTTGAAGCTGGCCGGCGGCGCCGCGGTAGTGCTGGCAACGAGCTTGTCGAGTTCGGGTTTGGCAAGCGTGGCGGCCAGGGCGCCGGTGGCGCTGGTGGTGAACAGCGCGGCAGCCAGCAGGGTCACCACTGGCAGTCGTACAGGCAGGCGGGTCATCAGGTTTGTCCCTTCGTGGTTCTTGTGTGCCCGGAATGATAGCGATGGCCGCGCTTCACCGAAAGCATATGTGACGGTTTCCTGTTAACTTCTGATAGCCAAAATCAATCGGAAATCGCCGATTGATAATAGTAAATACCAATCGATCCGGTTGAAATGATGAATTGTACAAATCACATTCGGACCGGGAGAATGCACTCCATCGCCACAACACGTGGTGCCAAACCAACCCAAGGAGTGATACCGATGCTGCAATCCCGTGAAGGCCAACGCGTTCCCAATGTCACGTTCCGAGTGCGTGAAAACAATGAGTGGAAAAACGTGACCACGGCCGAACTGTTCGATGGCAAGACCGTTGCGGTGTTCTCGCTGCCGGGCGCCTTCACCCCGACCTGTTCGTCGACCCACCTGCCGCGCTACAACGAACTGGCACCGGCATTCCGCGCCGCCGGCGTGGACGCCATCCTGTGTGTGTCGGTCAACGACACCTTCGTGATGAACGAATGGGCCAAGGACCAGGAGTCCGAAAACATCGTCATGATTCCCGATGGCAACGGCGAATTCACCGACGGCATGGGCATGCTCGTCGACAAGGCCGACCTGGGCTTCGGCAAGCGTAGCTGGCGCTATTCGATGGTCGTCAGGAATGGCGTGGTCGACAAGATGTTCATCGAGCCCGAAGAGCCGGGCGACCCGTTCAAGGTGTCCGACGCCGACACGATGCTGAACTACATCGCCCCCGATGCCACGCGCCCGGATCAGGTAGTGGTGTTCTCCAAGGTCGGTTGCTCGCACTGTGCCAAGGCCAAGCAACTGTTGAGCGACAAGGGCTTCGAGTACATCGACGTGCCGCTCGACAACAAGATTCGCGGCAAGGTGCTGGGAGCGATGTCGGGCAGCATGACCGCGCCGCAAGTGTTCATCAACGGCAAGCTGATCGGTGGCGCCGAAGCGCTGGAACAGTACCTGGCCGCCTGATCGTCTCCCCGCCCGGGCCCGGTTCCCCCGACCGGTGTCCTGGGCAACTTCTTCCCCCCGCAACGCCGCTGGCTAGCCGCCAGCGATCACGTGGACCGGCAGTCGCCGGATCCGATGGCACCGCTTTGCCTTTTTTCCGGCAAGTCCGGTGCCATCCCGTCCGCCGATTGAAGCAGGCAACGCAATCGAAGCTATCGAAGCTATCGAAGCACCAGACCTTTGAACAGGAACGCAACATGAAGACGATTCAGACTGATGTGGCAGTGATTGGCGCGGGTACGGCTGGCCTTGCCGCGTACCGCGCGGCCATTGCCGCCGGCAAGCGTGCGGTGATCATCGAAGGTGGCGCCTATGGCACCACGTGTGCGCGGGTGGGCTGCATGCCGTCGAAACTGCTGATCGCCGCGGCCGAGGCTGCGCACGAGGCGCGCCATACGGCAGCGTTTGGCGTGCATGTGGATGGTCCGGTGCGCATCGATGGACGCGAAGTCATGCAGCGTGTGCGCAGCGAGCGCGACCGCTTTGTCGGGTTCGTGGTGCGTGGCGTGGACGGTATTCCCGAAGCCGACCGCGTGCGCGGCGTTGCGCAATTCATCGACAACACGATCCTGCAGGTCGGTGGCAATACCGTGGTGCGTGCGAGCCGCGTGGTGATTGCTACCGGATCGCGTCCGGCCGTGCCGCCATCGTTCGAGGTGTTTGGCGATCGCCTGATTGTCAACGACGACGTGTTCTCGTGGGAAGACCTGCCGCGTAGCGTGGCGGTGTTCGGTCCCGGCGTGATCGGGCTGGAACTGGGCCAGGCGCTGTCGCGTCTCGGGGTGCGTGTGCGCGTGTTTGGGGTCGGTGGCGGCGTGGGTCCGCTGTCGGATCCGGAGATCCGCGCCTATGCGGCCAAGACTTTCAACGCGGAGTTTTCGTTGATGCCGGATGCGCGCGTGAGCGAGATGCGCCGCGACGGAGACGAAGCCGTGATCACGTTCGAGGACGAGAACGGCGCGCAGGTTACCGAGCGGTTCGACTATGTGCTGGCCGCCACGGGCCGTCGTCCCAATGTCGACAACCTGGCCATCGACAACACCGCGCTGGCGCTCGACCCGCGTGGCGTGCCGGTGTTCGACCCGGTCACGTTGCAGTGTGGCACTGCGCCGGTGTTCATCGCCGGTGATGCCAACAACGTGTTGCCATTGCTGCACGAGGCTGCTGACGAGGGCCGGATTGCTGGCGAGAACGCCGCACGCTGGCCGGATGTACGCCCGCTGGAGCGCCGCGCACCGCTGGCCGTGGTGTTCTCGGACCCGCAGATCGCCATGGTGGGCAAGCGCTATGCCGACCTGGAGCAAGGCAGTTTCGTGACCGGCGAGGTCAGCTTCGAAGATCAGGGCCGCAGTCGCGTGATGCTGAAGAACCGGGGGCTGATGCATGTCTATGCAGACCGCGCAACGGGACGCTTCCTGGGCGCCGAATGGATCGGCCCGCGTGCCGAGAATATCGCCCATCTGCTGGCGTGGTCGTACCAGCAGGGCATGACGATTGCGCAGATGCTGGCGATGCCGTTCTACCACCCGGTGGTGGAAGAGGGCTTGCGCACTGCACTGCGCGATGCTGAGTCACGACTGACAGTCGGCTAAGACAGGTCTGTCTACTATAATCGGGGTTGTCAATGTACAAGAATTGCACAGCCCCGCCATGCCCACGCCTTCCGCTCGCGACCGTATTCTGGACACCGCCGCCCGACTGTTCTACCGCGACGGCTATCGCGCGACCGGTATCGACAGGATCATTGCCGAATCGGGCGTTGCCAAGATGTCGTTGTACCGGCATTTCCCGTCCAAGAACGACCTGATCTTCGAATATCTGCAGCGCCGCCATGAGTTCTGGATGGCGTGGTTCGAAGCCGGGGTGCGGCGGCGGCTGGCGGCACGTGCCAATCTTGATGTGCTGGCCGATACGCTGGGCGAGTGGTTTGGCACCGAAGACTATCGCGGCTGCGCGTTTATCAATATGGTGGCCGAATCCGGCGGTGGCGCCGGAGATGATCCACGCTTGCTCGGGCAGGCCGTATCCCATAAGGCTTCGTTGCAGGATTTCACGGTGGCGATTGCAAGGGAACTGGGCCTGGCGCAACCGCACGAGGTGGGCGAGGAGGCGATTATCTGCATCGAAGGCATGATCGTGCGTGCCCAGACCACGCACGACGCCGCCGTGGTCGACGCCGGACGGCGCACACTTGGCCGCCTGCACGCCGCATACGTCACCTGAGCACCGCCGTAACTTGCTGAAACACTGCCAATACAAGGTAAACCCTGATGTCGCGGTAATATTCGTCCCGTGAGTTGCGCTGCGGTACCCCCTTGAGCCGCCGGCAACCCTGGGGACACGCCTGATGAATGCAGTGAACAACAATCAGCGGCGCACCGAGATCGACCTGATTCGCGGCATCGCGCTGCTCTTTATCGTGGTCGATCATGTCAACGGCAGTGTGCTGGCCGACTATACGATCCGCAATTTCCAGCTCTTCGACGCGGCCGAGGTATTCGTTTTCCTGGCCGGCTACTCGGCTGGTGCCGCCTATCTGGCAATGGAAGCCCGCGACGGTGCCAGCGCCGCACGCAAGCGCCTGCGTCGCCGTAGCTGGGAAATCTACCAGGCGTTCGTGCTGACTGGCGTGCTGATGCTGCTGTTCGGCTTTGTGCTGGCCATGTGCAAGGTGCCGGCTCCCGCGGTTCGCGCGACCGAAGCGCCGGACTTCATGGCCCAACCGATTGCCACGCTGCTGCAGGTCGTGGGTCTCGCGCGCCAGCCATTCGTTTCCGATGTATTGCCGATGTACGCGGTATTTATCGGCGTGGCGCCGCTGGCGATTCGCTGGGCCCGCGCACAACCGCTGGCGTTTATCTGCGGCAGCGTGGCACTGTGGATCATGTCGCCAACCTTGTTGCCGCTGCTGCCCAGCAGCGAACCGCGTGGCTGGAGCTTCAACCCGTTTGCCTGGCAACTGATGTTCGGCATGGGTTTGCTGGCTCGCCTGCGTCCCGATTTTGTACTACCCCAGCAGACCATAGTACGTCGCGCATTTACGGTCGGCGCGGTGGTGGTGGCCGCGGTGTGTATGGCTGCCGCCTACCTGTGGATGCGCCCGCATCTCTATGAAGCGTGGCTGCCCGCGTGGATTCCCACGATGGTGTTTCCGTTGCCCAAACAAAGCCTGGCAGCGCTGCGTGTGGTCAGTTTCCTTGGCCTCGCGTGGCTGGTCTACCTGGCCGTGCGCGCCGGATGGGTCGAAGTGCTGGCGCGCTTCATGGGCCCGGTGGTGCAGATCGGCCGCCACAGCCTGTTCTGCTTTGTGCTCGGCGCGGTGATCTCGGTGGGTATCGAAGGGCTGACCTATAGCGTGGCGGGCGGCCGGCCCACACGACCCGTGGCGTTGTTCGGCGACATCATTGCCGTGGCGGTGCTGCTGCTGGTCGGTGGGTGGTATGGGCGTCGCAAGGATGCCCGCAAGGTGGCCGCGAAAGCCAAGCTGGTGTCGGCATAGCGAAAGCGCCTTGCTATGCGCGCCCTTGAGCCCGGACCCATGCGATGGCGCGTGCCAGGTGCGGTGAGGTGTCGCCCGCGCGATAGCTCATGATTACCGGCGAGACAAAGCCGGGCGCTTCCACTGGCACGTAGCGCACGTCATCACGATGCAATCGTTGCACCGATGACGGCACCAGCGTGATGCCGAGACCCGCCGCAACCAGCCCCAGCGCCGTTTGCAGTTCATTTGCTTCCTGTACCACGCGCGGCTGAAGTCCTTGCGCCCGGAACAGGGACAGCACATGGTCGGCGTAGCTCGGGCGAGGCCGGGCCGGATAGAGGATCAGCGGCTGGCGTGCCAGCGCCTCGGCATCGAAGGGTGCTTCCGGCGCTGGCGCGGTCACCGGCATGGCCGCGACCAGTGTTTCCGACATGACCACCTGCTGGACGATGGCCGGATCGTTGAAGGTCAGGCGCCCGAATGCAAGGTCAATGCGGCCGGAGCGCAATGCTTCCAACTGCTGCACCGTGATCATTTCGGTCAGGCCGACCTCGACCTCGCTATCATCGCCACGCAATTCACGGATCAGCTCGGGCAGCACGCCATAGAGCACCGACGGCACAAAGCCGATACCAAACCAGCGCTTCTCATTGCGGCCAATGCGCCGCGTGCCTTCGAGCGTCTCTTCGAGTCGTTGCGTGAGTTGCAGCGATTGCTCCAGCAGGAAGCGTCCGGCCTCGGTCAGCTTCAGGCCACGACCCACGCGGTCGAACAGCCCCACGCCGACTTCATCTTCGAACTGCCGGATCTGGCGCGATAGCGGTGGCTGCGCCATATGAAGCTTTTCTGCCGCCCGCGTCACATTGAGTTCCTGGGCAACGGTCTGGAAATAGCGGAGATGGCGGAGTTCCATGGCGGTCAGGATGCATACCTGAAAGGTATCGATTGAGACATCATCGGTCTTGGACACGCTCAAAGTCAAGATACATACTTGATCCAACAACGAAATTGGATGGAAAAGGTATGACTTCCGGAGTGACTACGAGTATGACTGCAACGATTTCTTCGGTCGAGGCCATTCTGGTCGACCTGCCGACCATCCGGGCCCACCAACTGGCGATGGCCACGATGCAGCAGCAGACGCTGGTGATCGTGCGCCTGCGCTGCAGCGACGGCGTGGAAGGCATTGGCGAAGCCACCACGATTGGCGGCCTGTCGTACGGCGACGAAAGTCCCGAGGGCATCAAACTCGCGATCGACACCTATCTGGCACCGGCGCTGGTAGGGCAGGACGCCACCAATGTGCACGGTGCGATGGCCCGCCTGAACAAGGTGGCGCGCGGCAATCGCTTTGCCAAGTCGGGACTGGAGTCGGCCATGCTCGACGCACAGGGCAAGCGCCTGAACGTACCGCTGGTGACGCTGCTCGGCGGCGCCGTGCGAAACACGCTGCCGGTACTGTGGACGCTGGCAAGTGGCGATACCGCGCGCGATATCGAGGAAGCGGAGCGCTTTCTGGAAGAGCGCCGCCACAATACCTTCAAGCTCAAGATTGGCCGCCGCAGTGTGCGTGACGACGTGGCCCACGTCTCGGCGATCAAGCGCGCGCTGGGCGACCGCGCGCGCGTGACAGTGGACGTCAACCAGGCGTGGAACGAAGCCGAGGCGGCCACCGGTATCGCCATGCTCGAAGCCGCGGGCATCGACCTGATCGAACAGCCGACGCCGCGCGAGCATCGCGGCGCACTGGCCCGCCTGGCGGCGCGCTTCGTGGTGCCGATCATGGCCGACGAGGCCGTGACCGGACCCGAGGACGCCATGGAGCTGGCTCGCCTGGGCGCGGCCGATGTATTTGCACTGAAGATCGCCAAGTCTGGCGGCATCTTCGGCATGCTGCGCACCGCCGCAGTGGGCGACGCGGCTGGCATCGCGTTGTATGGCGGCACGATGCTCGAAGGCGCGGTGGGCACGATTGCCGCTGCGCACGGCTTCTGTACGCTGCCGCAGCTCGCGTGGGGCACGGAACTGTTTGGCCCGCTGCTTGTGAAGGACGACATCGTGGTCGACCGCCCGGTCTTCAAGGACTTCGCGCTGCATCTGCCGCAAGGCCCCGGCCTGGGCCTGGTCATCGACGAAGACAAGCTCAGGCACTATCGCCGCAAGGCCAGCTGAGCCTGCACCACACTTCACACTTATCAGAAAAGAAGGAACGGAGACATGAAGTCATTGCTGCAATGGTCGGCGTCGATGCCGGCCGCATTTGCCATTTCACTACTGGCCGCCGCCGCCGCCGCGCCCGCGCATGCCGCGTATCCCGACCACCCGATCCGCTGGGTGGTGCCGTTTCCCGCCGGCGGTGCGATGGACAATATCGCGCGTACGCTTGGCGAAGACATGTCAAAGACGCTCGGCCAGGCCATCGTGGTGGAGAACCGTCCCGGCGCGGGTGGCAATATCGGTGCCGAAATGGTGGCGCGCTCGCCCGCCGATGGCTACACGCTGATCATCGTGGCCAACGGCATGGCCGTGAACCCTGCGCTGTACGGCAAGCTCGGTTATGACCCGGTCAAGGATTTCGCGCCCGTGTCGCTTCTGGCCGTGGTGCCGAACGTGCTGGTAGCCAACAAGTCGAAGACGCCGGCCAAGACCGTGGCCGAGGTTATCGCCAGCGCCAAGGCCAAGCCCGGCAAGTACACCTATGCATCGGCAGGCAATGGCACGTCGATCCATCTGGCTGGCGAGCTGTTCACGTCGATGGCGCATGTGGACCTGCTGCATATCCCCTACAAGGGATCGGGCCCCGCCATGACCGACTTGCTGGGCGGACAGGTCGACTACATGTTCGACAGCATCACGTCGGCCAAGCCCCATATCGACAGCGGCAAGCTGACCCCGATCGCGGTCACGACCAGCAAGCGTTCAACCGCGCTGCCCAATGTGCCGACCGTGGCGGAAGCCGGCGTGCCCGGTTATGAACTGTCGCCGTGGTTCGCCGCATTCGTGCCGGCCAAGACCCCGCAACCGGTCATCGACACGCTGAACCGCGCGATGCTCGAAGCGCTGAAGAAGCTGGCCGTGCAGCAACGCCTGGCCGGCATTGGCGCCGAACCGATCGGCAGCACGCCAGCCCAGTTGAAGGACCATCTGGCGAAGGAAACCGCCAAGTGGGGCACCCTGATCCGCGAACGCGGCATCCACGCCGACTAAGCCTTTCGCTTGCTCCCCTCTCCCGCCCCGCGGGAGAGGGGCCGGGGGAGAGGGCAGGCCTATCAATCCGCGTTAGTGCCCGCGCTATTGCGAAAAATCACGGCACCACCGTCAGGAACAGATACGCGGCAAAAATCACCAGGTGCACCACGCCCTGGAGGATCGTTGTGCGTCCCATGCCCAGCGTCAGTGACGCCACGATCATCGTCAGGAACAGCAGCACCATTTCCTTGGCACCGAGCCCCAGTTCCAGCGGGCGTCCGATCATGATGAACACGGCGGCCACGGTCGGAATGGTCAGGCCGATACTGGCCAGCGCGGAGCCCAGTGCCAGGTTCAGGCTGGTCTGGATACGGTCCGCGCGTGCCGCGCGCAAGGCAGCCAGGCCTTCCGGCAACAGCACCAGCGCGGCAATCACCACACCCACCACCGCGGGCGGCAGCCCGGCATCGAGCACGGCCTTTTCCACCGAGGGCGACAGCAGCTTGGCCAGCGCAACCACGGCTACCAGGCAGACCACCAGCAGCACCGCGCTGCCAGCGGCCACGCGTACCGGCGGGGGTGGTGCGTGCACGTTCTCGTCGCGGCTGCCATCCACCAAGAAGTAGTCGCGATGGCGCACCGTTTGCACGAACACGAAGCAGCCATACAGCAGCAGCGACATGACGCCCGAGAAGGCCAGTTGCGATGGCGACAGCACCGGACCCGGCGTAGTGCTGGTGAAGTTGGGCAGGACCATGGTCAGGCCCAGCAACGTGACCAGGATGGCCATTGCGGCATTGGCGCCAGGTGCCTGGAAGGCTTGTTCGCGATGATGAAGCGCGCCCACGAACAGGCAGACGCCGACGATGCCATTACAGATGATCATCACCGCGGCAAACACGGTATCGCGTGCCAGACCGGCTTTCTCGGGGCCTGACGACAACATGACCGATACGATCAGCGCCACCTCGATCACGGTCACGGCTATCGCCAGCACCAGCGTGCCAAACGGTTCGCCCACCTTGTGAGCCACTACTTCGGCATGGTGCACCGCGGCAAACACCGCGGCCGCCAGGGCCAGCGCCATTACCGTGACCATCCATGCCTGCCCCGTCATTGAAAGGCCCAGGCCAAACGCAGCCCAGGCAGCCAGCGGGGACCAGATGGTCCATGCCGGCAGCTTGTTGGAAGTTGCCATGCTCTTGTTTCCCTTTGTTTTTGTAGTCGCTCGCAGGCGCGAGCCTGTGCGCCGCGTGGCGCGGGCGCAAGAGAGTCAGGCAACGGACAGTAGCCGCAGTTCCCCTGCGGCGCAATTTCAATCGCGTGGCGGGCCGTTATCCGGCAATCTGACGCCTTCCCGGGCAGGTTTTGGCGGCACCGGATCGGCGTCCCGCAGGGCAGGATGATGCCGATAGATCCAGCGGGCTGCGACGATGATGACAACTAGAAACGCGACACCATATCCGACAAAAGAGACTGCAATCATTGCTCTGACCCGGTTGGTCCGGCTCTTATGGCCAGTGGCCGGTCAGTATGGGTGGCGATAGTTGCGTCGGACACCCTCTATCGGTGGGGCGTGCGGATCACCCAAACGGGGGGTGTGTGGAGGTCGGTTTTTTGATGGCCAGCCTTGTGTTCAAAAAAGCGATGGCTCCTTGTCGTCGCCGTTTGCCTGCCCCGGGCCGGCCACCCGTTGCGGCTGCGACGCGCGTACGACCGGCGCCGGCTCGGCGCGCATGGCATCCGCATCGAGCAATGTCAGGAAGCTGCGCGCGCGTTCCGGATCGCGGCATTGGAGCCAGTCGTCCCAGTCGGGCTGGGGCACGATTACCACCGAACGCTTCTCGGCGCCGGGACGATGCATGCGGCGCAACAGCTCGTGCGCGGCGGCATTGACGGTCAGCATGGTGAAAGACAGCGACTGGTCGGGCCAGGCGCGCCAGAGGCCTGCTATGCCGAACGCCGGCATCTCGGGCAGCCAGATCTTCCAGCGCTCGGCCTTGCCCGGATGCTCGGGCGTGCCGTCTGCGGGGTAGGCGTATTCGTAGAATGCGCTCGCCGGAATCAGGCACAGCTGGCCCTGGCGCCATGCCGGTGCGAAGGTGGGCTTCTCGCCGACCGTTTCACTGCGCGCGTTGGTGGTGTCGTAACGGCGTGCCCCGGGCGGCGTGCGTTTGCGCGGCACCATGCCGAAGTTGGCCAGTGCACTGGTGCGCTGGCCAGTGTCCGCGGCGCGGATGATCGGTGCCGCATAGTCGGGCCAGGTTTCCTCGGGGTAGATGCCGGGCGGTGGTTCGACCCCGAAGATCTCGCGCAATATGCGCTGCTGCACCGGGGCATAGTTCGTGCACATGGCGGGGGGGCTCCCATGGCAAGGTTGGACGGGATCCATCGTCGGCGTGACGCGGCAAGCGGTCAATAGGTGATCGTCGCCGTGACCGTGTCACTGTACGCGCCGGCCTGCGGCGTAGTCTGCTGGGGTACGCGCCCGTAGATCGTGATCGATTGCGCGGTGCCGGCGCCGGTGCCGCCGAGCGTGGTCGTGCCATTCGTTCCGTCGCCCCACGGTACCGTGCGGTTCTGGTCCGAGAACAACTGGTAGCCCACGGTCTGGGTGCCGCCGCTGCGTGTCATGCGTCGCGCCGCCACGGTGGCGCCGCTGCCGGTGCCGGCATTGAGTGCGATCGAATAGGCCGCGTCGCGCGTACATTGCACGGTCAGCGTGCTGACGGCGTCGTGACTGCCGCTCAGCAAGCCGACGGTGCCAAAGTCGAGCGCGGTGGCCGAGATATTGCAATCGCTGACCACGGTTGCGCTGGCCGTGAACGTGATGGGCAGGCTGTTGGTGGAAATCTGGGTGCAATCGGGCGGCAGCAACAGATACTCGATGTAGGTCACTTCGGCATTGAGACCGGTGAACAGCGAGGTGTAGTTACCCGTGCCGGCGGCGGTCTGGTTGGCCAGCACGCGCGCGTAGTAGTTGACGCTTGCACTGCCATTGCCGAGTAGCGCGCCGAAGTCGAGCATCACGGGCGGCGCGGATGTGCCGGTGCTGCGTGATCCCCAGACCTGGGTGTGGCCGCTGTCGGAGTAGATGTTGAAGCCGAGCGTCTGCGCGCCATTGGCCAGTGTGCGTGGCGTCACGGAACTACCGGCCGCACCGGTGCCAATGTTGATGCAGGCGCGCACGCGGGCGGATACGGCGATGCCGGTGCAAGAGACGGTGATGGTGCCCTGTACATCGCTGACATTGCCGCTCACCGGGCTGTAGTTGCCGAATGCGACCGACGGCGCGGTGGCCGTGCAGGCTGCCCACGCAGCCGGGGTTGAAATCAGCACCATGATTGCCATGCACGCACGCAACCAGCCATGTGGCCACGAATGCCGCCGGGAGAGTTTCATGGGGGATCCCGTTCGCACAGGACCGGGCCCAGGCGCGGCAACGGATCGCTGGTGGCCGCGTAGCTGAGCCGTGCCGTACAGATGCCGTCCGCGGTTTCGGCATGAAACGTGTTCTGGTCGCCAAGCGTTTCAAAGAAGGCCAGCCCGTCGTAGCCCACCACGGTGCGCGCGCTGCTTTCCAGGTGGATGACCACCGTACCAGCGGGTAGGGGCGTGCCTTGCGCGTCGGTGAGCACGACCTGCCCGCCGCGAAACGATTCGATCGAGAAGCTCGCAAGCGCACCGGACTGCAGCGCGGGAGCGATCGACAGCCGTGTGGAACTGAGCCGGGTATTGACGGGCAGCGCCAACGCGTCGATTTCGATACGGTTGGCATCGTACGGCAGCAGGTTCGGTACCAGGATATGGCCGCTGCTGTTGGTATTGCCGATGCGGCGATTCTCCACCAGTACCGGCAGGTCGGCCACGCCGCCCGTCGACACCAGCGCGAAGCTCTGGTCGATGCGCCGGCCGGCCATGATGGTGCCATCCATGGCCACCAGCGAACCGCTGGCGCCAAACTGTGTGCTCACCCGGCCTTGCAGGTCCTGCACGGCGCCATAGACATCGCCATAGCGGCCGCGGAAGTTGGCCTGCGCGTAGCCGCGCCAGGTGCCCGCGCCTTGCTGGCCCACCACCTGCCACCCCCAGCCACCCTCGTAGGGCGTGGCATGACTGACTGCGCCGAACAGTGTCGGCTTGCCACCATCGCGGCCAACGGTGGCCGATGCCGTGGTGTCGTTGTCGAGCAGGTAGGTCAGCGTGAGCGATGCCCCATACGAAGATCCGGCGGAAAAATCGCGGTATGCGCTGGCCGTGAACGATGTGCGGCGATTCCATTGCGCGGTCCACGCCAGCGAGCCGATGCGCGCCGCGCCGTAGACCGGATCGGACAGGTCGACGTAGCTCGCGGCAATATTGCCGTTGCGTGGCACCGGTACCGACACCGTGGCGCGATACAGCGCGGTCGGCATCGGCGCACCGGATCGCGCGGCCAGGTCTTCATAATTGCCGAAGGTGCGCGTGCCCTGCAGGTCGATGCTGAAGCGCGAGGTCCGCCATTGGTAGCCAAGCCCGAACTGGTTGCCGCCCGCCACGCTGACGCTGGTGGAAAGATTGAGCACGCCCGTTACCGGCAGTTTGAACAGCGCGCCACCACCGGCGATGCCCACGCCGCGCGACGCTTCCGCATGGCCTTCCAGCGTGAGCGAGTCGTTGACACCGTAGCGGACCGATCCGTTGGCAGCGGGCGCGCTTTCATAGTGGAACGATTCGATACCGTACTGAGTACGCAGGAAGCCGAGCTCCAGCGAATAATCGAACAGGCCGGGCGCCAGCAGGCGTGAATCGACATAGAGCGGCACCGTGGTGCTGACATCGCGCCCCAGCGCGTCGCGCACCACGATCGTGGCCTGACCCGCGCCGCTGAGCGCCGGTGCGTTGTTGATGACGAACGGCCCGCTTGGCACCTGGCCCGAATACTGGCGCACGTTATTGATATACAGGTCGACCGCGCCGGGCACCGCCGCGGAACCACCCAATGCCGGCAGCGGATACGTGATCAGGTCCGGCCGCAGGCCAAAATTGCGGCGCCACTGCACGCCGCCAAGGCGGACCGGACGCGACCACGGCAACGCGCCGGTAATGGTGTCGCCAACCAGTACCGATTGCATGCCGCCCGGGTCTGCATGCGTCCAGTTGCTGTCTAGCCGGATATAGCGGCTCGTGCCGCCCTGAACGGTCGCCACGCCCGTATTGCTCCAAACGCCGCCCGGGTGAAAGAAGCGCTGCTCGCTGTAGATGCCGAGCTCCTGCCCTGTGTCCGGTTGTGCGTAGGCGTCGTAGTTCAGCACGAAGCCACGGCCCGGCGTAACGGGGGGCCGCGTACGGCTGCGTGAGCCGAGTTGCGTGGGGATGCGCAGGCTGTCATCGACGGTCAGGTACACGCGTTGCATGGCCGGTTCATAGCGATAGCTCACGCCGGGCAGCCGGTCGAGCGCAACCATGCCCTGTGCATCGGCCAGTGCCGGGTCCGCTCGCAGTCCCAGATTCCGCAGTTCGTCCGCCGGTGTCAGCAGCGTGCCGTCGCGGTCGGCGAAGCGGGCGACGCTGCCGGTCGATTCGCCGTTGACCATGACCTCCAGGTAGGCGGTGTGGCCGGGTACCTTGTCGATTGCCTGCGCATGGAGCGCGCTGGTCGCCAGTCCGCCGGTCAGCATGCAGGCGGCCATGGCAAGCCGCGACAGGGGCAGGATGCTGTGGCATTTGCGCAATGGTGACGATGGCCATGTCATGTGCCCGGTTCAGGCCGCTCTTGGTTCACCGGCAGTGACTGCGGCTCGCCATTGATGTCCGCATCGAGACGTAGCCCGGACCCCGGAGCGAAGCTGGCGGGCACGCGTATTTTCCAGATGCGGGTGGCGCCGGGCAGTGTGTATCCGAGCAGCCCTGCGGTGATCGTGACACGCTGGCCACCGTTGACCAGTGCCACATCGCTGATACGCGCGTGACGCATGCCGTTGTTGCGCGCCGCGAGCCGCCATTCGCCCTGGTCGTGCCGCAATGTCACCGCGAGCGGCGGAGATGGGGCGGCCGATGGCGTCCCGGCGAACACCGGTATCGAGTACCGCAATTGCACGCGCACGCCTGATTGGTCGGCGGGCGCATCGCGTTGCGGCAGTTCATCGATCAGCAGCCGGTATGCGGTCTCGGATGTTGCTGCCGCCTGGCCAGGCCGAACCACGCGCACCAGTTGCTCCGAATTGCCGGCAATGCGTACGATCGGTGGACTCGCCATAACGTCGTCGGCAGGCGCCAGCACATCGGCGCCATCGGCCTGGGTCCAGCGGAATACGCGCACCTGTGCGTGAATCGGGGCCGACGCCGCATTGCGCAATGTCATGGCGGCCGCGCCGGCTCCGGCGGGCAGGTCGATCCGGACCGGTGAAATCTGTAGCGAAGCGGCGTGCGCCGGCAAGCAAGCGGCCAGCAGGCTCAGCACGAGGGCGAGCCATGCAGGCGATGCCGGACGCCGCCAGATGGCGGCGGGCAGCATCAGAAGTTGATGGTGGCTGTGACGGTGGTCGTATAGCTGCCCGCCGCCGGCGTGGTTTGCGGCGGCACCCGTCCGTACATGGTAATGGCCTGCGCCGCACCGTTGCCGGTGCCACCTGCCGTGTCGGTGCCAGGCGTGTTACCCCAGATCTGCGTGCGATTGCTGTCGCGGTAGATCTGGTACTGAACGGTCGCGGCGCCTGCGCTGGCCATCAGCCGGTTGGCAATCGAGCTCCCCGCGGCGGTGCCGCCGTCGAGACCGACCTGATACGGTGCGCTGTTGCTGCAGGTGACTGACAGGGTCGAGGTCTGGTCCACATTGGCGCCGAGCACGCCGTGCGAACCGAAGTCGAGGTCACTGGCCGTAATCGAGCAGTCGGCGGTCAGGGTCAGCCGGACCGCGAACGTGGTGGTCTTGGTGGCAGCGCCGAGCCAGACCGGTGGGGTGGCCAATGCGGCGAACAGCGCCAGGTGAAGTGAGCGTCGAAATGACAGGCGTAGTGACCTGTGTGGCGAAACCCGAAAGCGGCAAGACGGTGTCATGGCATCTCCGTGGCAACCGACGCCTCGATGGTAGCGATTCCTGCGTCACTTGGCACGTGCTCTTACGATGTTCAATAACGCTTAATGCGAACGCTACGCGACATTAATTTTATTGAAGATGGTCTACCCGCCGCAAAGCCGCGCCAGGCAATCGATTGCGGGAATTTTCAAGGTCTTGTTAGCCCACTTCGGAGGGGTGCGTAACCGACGGCAACAGGCGTTTGAAACAACATCCGACGGCAATTCGGCAATGAGGCGGGCGCGCTTCCGACTGCTTCCTATAATGCCAAGGCGGGCGGTGTTTTGCCGTGTCGCACTACGCGTGCTTGCGGGCAGGGGCGCGCTTCCCACTTTATCTCCACGTCAAATGGGGAGACACACATCATGCTTAGTAGCGAAGCGGTGCTGACGCAGGCGCGAGCAGCGTTGGCGCATGTGCCATATCAGGGCCACCATCTTCATCCCACGATTCATCTGCGGTTATCTGACGGCGCGCTGATTCTTGAAGGCGAGGTCGTCGATATTGTCGACAAGACGCGCGCCGTGGCCCAGTTGCGCCGCGTGGAAGGCGTGACCACCGTGATCGATCACCTGCGCATTGCCCATGCCGGTCCGCCGGTGGGCGATGGCGACTTGCGCGCGGCAGTATGCGAGCGGTTGCTCAACGCGATCGATTTCCGCAACTGCAAGATCTGCGCAAAAGTGAAAGGACAACTGGAGCCTGTACGTGAAGCCGTCGGCGAGCGCAGTGGCTGGATCGAGGTTGCCGTCCATGACGGGGCGGTGATGCTCAGCGGACAGGTGATCAGCCTGTCGCACATGCGGCTGGCCGGCGTGCTGGCATGGTGGTCACGCGGCTGCCGCTGCGTGGTCAATGACATCGTGGTGGCCCCGGCTGAGGCCGATAGTGACGAGGAGTTGTCCGAGGCGCTGCAACTGGTGCTGGAAACCGATCCGTTCGTCGATGCCGCGCGCATTCGTGTGCGGACCGAAGGCAGGGTCGTCACGCTCGATGGCTATGCATCGAGCGAAGGGGCACGCAAGCAGGTGGAACGCGATGCGTGGTGTGTGCAGGGCGTGGAGAACGTCATCAACCATATTGCACTCAGCAGCTAGCGCCCGGTTCGTTCAGTAGCCGGCATCTTCCATGCCGGACACAGTTGCCACGCGCGCCGCCTGGTCTTCCATACGCCAGTAGCGGCGCCGCGTGCGCAACGCAAAGCGCGCACGGTATTCCGACATCGACATCTGGAGGCTGCGCTGGAACAGCCGCCGGAACGCGGCCGCGTCGACATAGCCGCACGCTTCCGCAATGGCCTGCGTGCCGTGCAAGGTGACTTCCAGCAGCATGCGTGCGCGTTCCACGCGCAGCATATGCAGGTATTCCAGCGGCGTGCGGCCCGTGACCTGCCGGAAATGCCTCAACAGCGTGCGTTCGCTGACTGCCGCGGCCTGCGCCACGGCACCAAGCCGATACGGTTCGCCGACGTGTGCCTGCAACCAGCCAACCGCGCGGTATACGGGGCTGTCGGCGGTCTTGCCGAGCCAGCGCTGCGAAACCAGTTCCGGCACCCACTGCTGGCGTTCCTGCTGATATAGCAGCAGGCGTGCCACGGTTTGCGCCAGATCCGGATCATGCAGGTGACCCAGTACGCGCAACATGAATTCGGTCTGCAACGCCGGTGCCACGCAATGGAAGACGCGTTCATGAAGCCCCATGGGCTCGTCCGATGACAGGTCACATGCCGGAAAGCGTTGTGCGAACCAACTGTGGAACATCCACGGCGCACCGCAGCGCGCGCCGTCGAGTCGTCCGAGCATGAGTGGATACACGATGCCCGTGTATATCGACGCAAGCCAGCCGCCGCCCTCCATATGACGCGTCAGCAACCGTTGCGTGGCGGTATCCGCGCCGGCCAGTTCGCCAAGATGGGGGGCACTGGAGGCCATCAGGCCCGGCACCAGCATCAACACCTGCGCATCGCGTGCCGTGCCGCGGCGCGCGGGCGATGGTGACAGGCCGGGCAACGGTTCGGGTAAGGCGCGTCCGTTGCTGCCAATGATTTCCCACGTCAGTTGTGCAGGGGCGCCAGGTCGTTGCAGTTGCGCCACGCCCGCGGCGGTGCGCAGCACATCGAGCGCGCTGAACAGCGTGCCCGGCATGGCGCTGGGCAGCCACAGCAACCTGACGTGAAGCGATGCATGCTGGACGGACATGGTGGCGGGATTGGCATTCGGAATGGCGATATTGGACCTCCCCGCGAGATAGCGCAAGCGCTACATTGGAGCCCACCAACAAGATCAGGAGACCCTATGCCGCGTACCTTTCGCCGCCTTGCGCTTGCCGCTGCGGCAACCCTCGTTGCCCATGGCGCCATGGCTGCCAGTCCGGACGGCGCGCTGTTCGATGCCGCGCGCGCCGCGCAGCCCGCAGTGGTGCAATCGCTCAAGGACATGGTGTCGATCGAGTCGGGCAGCGCCAATATCCAGGGTTTGACGCGCATGGCGGACTACACCGCGCAGCGTCTGCAGGCTGTCGGGGCCAAGGTAGAGCGGTTGCCGATGAGCACCAGCGCCGCGCCGATGGTCAAGGCCACGCTGACCGGCACTGGCAAGCGCAGGATCATGTTGATTGGCCATATGGACACCGTGTATCCGGCCGGCATCCTGTCTTCGCAGCCGATCCGGGAGGATGGCAACCGGCTCTATGGTCCCGGCATTGCCGATGACAAGGGCGGCCTCGCTGTGATCCTGCATTCGCTGGAAATCCTCAAGGCGCAAGGCTGGAAGGACTATGCGCAGATCACGGTGCTGCTCAACCCCGACGAGGAAATTGGCTCGGGCGGCTCGGGGGAGACCATTGCCACGCTGGCCGCGCAACACGATGTGGTGCTGTCGTGCGAGCCCAATGTGGCCAAGGCAGTAGCGAAATCGGAATCGCTGCTGCTGGCCGCGGCAGGCACCGCGACCGCCACGATGCAGGTCAAGGGCCGCTCGTCGCATGCCGGTGCCGCCCCGGAACTCGGGCGCAATGCGTTGCTGGAACTGGCCTACCAGATGCAGCAGACCCGTGACCTCGCGCAGACCGTGCCGGGCTCGCAACTGAACTGGACGCAGGCAAAGACCACGGGACCACTGAACCAGATTCCCGAAACCGCAAGCGCGATTGGCGATGTGCGGGTAACCGCCGGCGGTGCCGCGCAGAAGTTGCAGGCTGCTTTACAGGAGAAGGTTGGCACTGCGCACCTGATTCCCGATACGCAGACCACGGTCGTCATGGAAGAAGGGCGGCCTGCCTATGTGGCCGATGCACGCTCGAAAGAACTGGCCGCGCGAGCCCAGAAGATCTATGCGGAGATGGACGGCCGCTCGCTGATCCTGATTCCCGGCACCGGTGGTGGCACCGACGCGGGGTTTGCAGGACGTTCCGGCAAGGCCGTGGTGCTGGAAAGCTTCGGCCTGTCAGGCTTCGGCTACCACGCGCGCGACGAGTACGTGGAACTCGACTCGATCGTGCCGCGGCTGTATTTGATGACCCGACTGCTGCAGGAGATCGGGAAGAATTGAGGCCTTGCAAATGCTGGTGGTTGGCTCCCCTCTCCCGCGCGCGGGAGAGGGGCCGGGGGAGAGGGCGTTGAGGTTCAAATTGCGGCTTGTCCCAGCTTGAACTGCCGGCCCTCTCCCCCCGCCCTCTCCCGTTGCACGGGAGAGGGAGCCTGCCAGTGGGGTTCCTGAAACCTCAAGCCGCCAACTGCTGTGGCGCTGCGCCGAAGTGCGGATGCCGCGCAAAAATCTCCGCGGCCCAGTTCACGAACACACGTACCTTGGCCGATAGATGCCGGTTCTGCGGATACATCGCCGAGATCGGCAATTCATCGGTGTGCCAGTCCGTCATGACTTCCACCAGCCGTCCGCTGTTGATATACGGCTCGGCCATTGCGCGCGAGATGCGCGCGATGCCGTGTCCTTCGAGCGTGCAGCCCAGATAGACGTCGGCATCGTTGGTGGAAATCACCGAAGGCAGCAGTACTTCCGAGCGCTCGCCGCCACGCGTCAGCGTCCACGGCATTTCACGTCCGGTGCGGTTCGACAGGAAGTTGACCCCCTTGTGCTGGGCCAGTTCGGTCAGGTCGGCTGGCGTGCCGAAGCGTCGCAGGTAGATCGGCGACGCATAGAAGGCCAGTTTTACCTGGCCGATGCGGCGCGCCACCATCGCTTCATCGAGCGTGCCCACACGCAGCACCACGTCGACGCCTTCCTTGAGCAGGTCGATCGGCTTGCCGTTGATGGTCAACTCAAGCTTGAGTTCCGGGTAGGCATTGAAGAACTCGTGCAGTTGAGGCATCAACACCAATTGCGCGAGTCCGCTCGTGGTGTCGACGGCCAGCGTGCCACGTGGCGAGTTGTTGTGGCGCGTCAGCGACTGCTCGGCTTCTTCCACGTCCGCCAGGATGCGTACGCAGCGTTCGTAGTAGGCCGCGCCATCGGTTGTCACGCTGATACGGCGCGTGGTCCGGTGCAGCAGCTTGACGCCCAGATGGGTTTCCAGGTTCTGTATCAGGCGGGTGAGCGTAGCCTTTGGCAGGTCGAGCGACTCCGCCGCGCGCGCAAAACTGCCGACATCCACCACCCGAGTGAATGCCTGCATTGAGACAAGACGATCCATGATGTTGCTTTCGAAAGGAGTAAAACCGGTCTGCGTTCCGAAGGATGTCTGGCGAGATTGGGTCCGCTGCATGTCAAGTGCGCGGCCTGGATTTGCTGCCGGCGGTCCGCCAGTGGCGGCCGGAGCGGGGACGGGTGGAGGGTGGGGCGCCGGCGTTTGCGCTGTTTCCCCAAGTGCGCAGATGCCGAAGGACCGGAGTGAATCACATTTCGGGTATCCATTTCAAGCGGTGTGGTTTCACTTCGTTGATTATTCCAACTCAGAAACAGTGCATTGGCAATAGCTCGCTTTATCCCATCGTTGTCAATCACCATAATTCGCTGCATCGCAATACAGTATCGACGGCCATTGGCGGCCGCCTGACGACCATGACCAAGACCACTGCCCCCCGTAGTTCCGCCGTGCAACCGGCCGCAGAACAGGGCGAGGCGTATGTGGTGCAGTACGACGTGCCCAGTGGCGATCGCGAGATCAAGGTCTGCGTGTGTTACCCCGCAGGTTATTGGCCAGTGAGCGCTGGTGCGCCATTGTTGCCATGGCTCGTGTATCTGCATGCGGGTGGTTTTGTCGATGGCGGCGTGGAAGCGGCCAAGGAACTGGCGCGGGACCTGGCGGAGTCGGTCCCGGCCGTGGTGGTGACGCCAGGCTACGCGCTGGCGCCGGAAAACCCGTTCCCGGCAGCGCCCGAAGATGCGGTCAACACGGTCTCGTGGGTACTGAAACAGGCGAAAAAGCTCAAGGTCGACAAGCTGCACTTCGCGCTGGTAGGCGAAGAGGCTGGCGGTAACCTGGCGATTGCCACGGCGCAGATGCTGCGTGACCGAGGCCTGCCGCAGCCGGCCGGCCAATGGCTGATCCGGCCCGTGACCGATCCGTGCCTGCAGCACGCCTCGGCAGGTGGCCAGGTGCCGATGGAAATGTTGCGCAAGCTCGCGTGCAACTATCGCGACTATTTGCCAACGCCGGCTGCTTCCGTGCATCCGTATGCGGCACCGGCACTTGCCTCGCGCCTTGGCGGCCTGCCGGCGACGCTGGTGCAGGTGGCCGAAATGGATGCGCTGCGCGCCGAGGGTGAAGCCTTCGCCGCCAAACTCGCCAAGGCCGGGATTCCGGCGCGAGCGTTGATCATGCCCGGCGCCTGTGGCGACGGGGTCGAACATTCCCATGAAGACTGTCAGGCATGGGTATTAGAAGGTGCGCGGTTCTTGCGCGAATGTTTCGCCAAGGCTGACGACGCCTCGTAATCCGGTCCGAACGCCGGCCGGTACCGTAAATGCAGTGACGGTGCCGGATTCTCCCGCCAGCGCCCTTTGAGGCTGGCACCCCAGCAGTGCATTGCTTTCGTCCAACCGGGCGGAGGACCCCTTGCTGTTCCCGTTTTCCTGCCTTTCCAGGCAGGCGGGAGGCGTTCGGCCCGAATTTTTAGCTTTTCCAGTTGAAGAAACCCGACGAAAACACGGAGTGAAGAAAGATGAATAACAAGTCTCGACGCACGCTGATCGCCTTTGCCATCGTGGCAATCCTTGGGGCGGGCGTGGCAACCTCGGTACTGCGACCCTGGCACGGCGGGGAAGCACAGGCCAACACCCCACCGCCGGCACCGGCCGTGGAAGTGGCATCGGTCGTGGGCCAGACCATCACCGAATGGGATGAATTCTCGGGCCGCATCGAAGCCGTGGACCGTGTGGAAATCCGGCCACGCGTTTCCGGTACGATCGAAACGGTGCATTTCCGCGAAGGCTCGATTGTGAAGAAGGGCGATCCGCTGTTCACGATCGATCCGCGTCCGTACGCCGCCGAAGTGGCGCGCGCCGACGCGGCGTTGGCTGCGGCACAGGTGCGCGCTTCGCATGCACAGACCGAAAAGGCCCGTGCACAGCGCCTGCTTGACGACAACGCGATCTCGCGTCGCGAATTCGACGAGCGCATCAATGCTGCCAGCGAATTGTCGGCCGATGTACGCGGTGCACAGGCGGCACTCGAAGTTGCCCGCCTGAACCTGAGCTATACGCGCATCGTGGCGCCGGTGGCGGGCAAGGTATCGCGTGCCGAGATCACGGTGGGCAACCTGGTGGCGGCAGGTGCCGCATCGCCGCCGCTGACCACGGTGGTGTCGGTGTCGCCGGTGTATGCGAGCTTCGATGTCGACGAACAGAGCTACCTGCGCTACACCGCGCCGGGTGCTGGCGGCGGCAAGAACGACCTGCCGGTGTTCCTGGGCCTGGCCAACGAGGACGGCAATCCGCACAAGGGCAAGATCCATTCGGTCGACAACCGGCTCGATACGCGCAGCGGCACCATTCGCGTGCGTGCCGTCTTCGACAACGAGGATGGCCGCCTGCTGCCGGGGCTGTACGCGAAGGTCAAGCTTGGTGGCGGCTCGCCGCATCCGGCCGTGCTGATCAACGATCGCGCCATCGGTACCGACCAGGGCAAGAAGTTCGTGCTGGTCGTCGACAAGGCCAACAAGCTCGAGTATCGCGAAGTGGAAGTCGGACCGACGTTCGAAGGCTTGCGCGTGATTCGCAAGGGTCTGCATCCGGGCGAGAACATCGTTGTGAATGGCCTGATGCGTGTGCGCCCTGGCGTCACGGTGGCGCCGAAGCCGGTGTCGATGGCGTATCGCAGCGAACTCGAACCGCGCGGCACCACCCCGGACCGCAAGCAGGCCGCGGACGATGTGAAAGCCGACAAGCCCAAGGTGAGCTGAGGCGCTTCGGCGCGCTCAAAGTACCGACCTGAAATTTTCCCCCTGTAGTTGCATATGGCGCCCGCTTCGGCGGACGGCCAGGGGGGGCTGCTTTCGCCGAGACCAAGATGAATCTCTCGAAATTCTTTATCGATCGCCCAATCTTCGCGGGCGTGCTGTCGGTGCTGATCTTCCTGATCGGCGCCATCTCGATGTTCAAGTTACCGATCTCGGAGTACCCGGAAGTGGTGCCGCCGTCGGTGGTGGTGCGCGCCCAGTTCCCGGGCGCCAACCCGAAGGTGATCGCCGAGACCGTGGCCACGCCGCTCGAGGAGCAGATCAACGGCGTCGAGGACATGCTCTACATGAACTCGCAGGCCAACAGCGACGGCACGCTGACGCTGACGGTGACGTTCAAGCTGGGCACCGACCCGGACAAGGCCCAGCAACTGGTGCAGAACCGCGTTTCGCAGGCCGAGCCGCGCCTGCCCGAGGACGTGCGCCGGCTGGGCATCACCACGGTCAAGAGCTCGCCCGACCTGACCATGGTGGTCCACCTGGTCTCGCCGAACGATCGCTATGACATGACGTATCTGCGCAACTATGCGCTGATCAACGTGAAGGATCGCCTGGCGCGTATCCAGGGCGTGGGCCAGGTGCAGATGTTCGGCTCGGGTGACTACTCGATGCGCGTGTGGCTGAACCCCGAGAAGATTGCCGAGCGCCAACTGGCTGCGTCCGACGTGGTGCGCGCGATCCGCGAGCAGAACGTGCAGGTGGCGGCCGGCGTGATCGGCCAGTCGCCGTCGCTGCCAGGCACCGACCTGCAACTGTCGGTCAATGCGCAGGGCCGTCTGCAGACCGTCGAGGAGTTTGGCGACATCATCGTCAAGACCTCGCCCGACGGTGTGGTCACGTACCTGAAGGATATTGCGCGTATCGAACTGGGTGCGTCGGAGTACGCGCTGCGCTCGCTGCTGGACAACAAGTCCGCGGTGGCACTGCCGATCTTCCAGTCGCCGGGATCGAATGCGATCCAGATCTCGAACGACGTGCGCAAGACCATGGCCGAACTGAAGGCCAACATGCCGGAAGGCGTCGACTACAGCATCGTCTACGACCCGACGCAGTTCGTGCGCCACTCGATCGAGGCCGTGGTCCACACGCTGTTCGAAGCCATCGCGCTGGTGGTGCTGGTGGTGATCCTGTTCCTGCAAACGTGGCGTGCTTCGATCATCCCGCTGCTGGCGGTGCCGGTGTCGATCGTCGGTACGTTCGGGCTGATGCATGCGTTCGGCTTCTCGATCAACGCGCTGAGCCTGTTCGGCCTGGTGCTGGCGATCGGTATCGTGGTGGACGATGCGATCGTGGTGGTGGAGAACGTCGAGCGCAACATCGAGGAGGGACTGTCACCGAAGGAAGCTACCTACAAGGCCATGCGCGAGGTGAGCGGCCCGATCATCGCCATCGCGCTGACGCTGATCGCCGTGTTCGTGCCGCTGGCCTTCATGACGGGCCTGACCGGGCAGTTCTACAAGCAGTTCGCGCTGACGATCTCGATCTCGACCATCATCTCCGCGTTCAATTCGCTGACGCTGTCGCCGGCTCTGTCCGCACTGCTGCTCAAGGGGCATGACGCGCCCAAGGACTGGCTGACGCGCGGCATGGACAAGGTGTTCGGCAAGTTCTTCGCCCGCTTCAACCGGTTCTTTGGCCGCAGCTCGGATAGCTATGGCCGTGGCGTGAAGGGTGTGATCCGCCGCAAGGGTTCGGTGTTCGGCGTGTATGCCGTGATGCTGGTGGCCACTTGGGGTGTGTTCCAGATGGTGCCGAAGGGCTTTGTGCCGGCACAGGACAAGCAGTACCTGGTGAGCTTTGCCAAGCTGCCTGACGGCGCCACGCTGGACCGTACCGAGGACGTGATCCGCCGCATGTCGGACATCGCACTCAAGCACCCGGGCGTGGAATCGGCCGTGGCCTTCCCGGGCCTGTCGATCAACGGCTTTACCAACAGCCCGAGCGCCGGCATCGTGTTCGTGACGCTGGATCCGTTCGACAAGCGCAAGAGCAAGGAGCTGTCCGGTAACGCCATTGCCGCCGACCTGAACAAGCAGTATGGGTCGATCCAGGATGCGTTCATTGCCGTGTTCCCGCCGCCGCCGGTACAGGGCCTGGGCACCATCGGCGGTTTCAAGCTGATGATCGAGGACCGCGCTGCATTGGGCTATGACGAATTGTTCAGCGCGACCAGTGCGTTCATGAACAAGGCACGTGCCACGCCCGAACTGGCTGGTATTTTCAGCAACTACCAGGTGAATGTGCCGCAGCTCGACGTGCAATTGGACCGTACCAAGGCCAAGCAGCTCGGCGTGCCCGTGACCGATGTGTTCGAAACGCTGCAGACGTATCTTGGCTCGGCCTATGTGAACGACTTCAACAAGTTCGGCCGCACATACCAGGTCAAGGTGCAGGCGGATGCGCAGTTCCGCCAGCATGCAGAAGACATCCTGCAGCTGAAGGCGCGCAGCAGTTCCGGTGAAATGGTGCCGCTGTCGTCGCTGGTCAAGGTCAAGCAGAGCTTCGGTCCGGATAGCGTAACGCGTTACAACGGCTTTACCGCTGCCGACATGAACGGCGGCCCGGCACCTGGTTTCTCGTCGGGCCAGGCACAGGCTGCTGCCGAGCGTATTGCCGCGGAAACGCTGCCCAAGGGCATCGGCTTCGAGTGGACCGAGCTGACCTACCAGGACATCCTGGCCGGTAACGCGGGTGTGTGGATTTTCCCGCTGTGCGTGCTGCTGGTGTTCCTGGTGCTGGCCGCGCAGTACGAAAGCCTGACGCTGCCGCTGGCCGTGATCCTGATCGTGCCGATGAGCTTGCTGGCCGCCATGACCGGGGTCTGGCTCACGCGTGGTGACAACAATATCTTCACGCAGATCGGCTTTATCGTGCTGGTGGGCCTGTCAGCGAAGAACGCGATCCTGATCGTGGAATTCGCCCGGGAGCTGGAACACCATGGCCGTACCGTGGTGCAGGCCGCGATCGAAGCCAGCCGTCTGCGTCTGCGCCCGATCCTGATGACGTCGTTCGCGTTCATCATGGGCGTGGTACCGCTGGTGGTATCCACCGGCGCCGGTTCGGAAATGCGTCATGCAATGGGCGTGGCCGTATTCTCCGGGATGCTCGGCGTAACGTTCTTCGGCCTGTTCCTGACGCCGGTGTTCTATGTGGCGCTGCGCCTGCTGGCTACCCGCAAGCAACGCCGCGAGGCGGTGGCGATGGATGCATCGGCCTCGCAAGCCGTGCCGTCCGCAGAGTAATGGTGAATGACATGGAAAACGTCAACAACATGATGAAGCAGTACCTGCCCAGGCTAGGCATGCTGGCCGCCGCGCTGGTGCTGGCGGGCTGCTCGCTGGCACCGACATACAAGGTGCCCGAGACACCCACCGCCTCGACGTTCAAGGAAGCCGAAGCGGCTGCAGCCGAGAGCGCTCAATGGAAGACCGCGACGCCGGCCGAAGGCCAGCAGCGCGGCGAGTGGTGGCAGGTGTTTGGCGATGCCAACCTGGATCGGCTGATCGAAGCCGCCAACACGCATAACCAGGACCTGGCTGCCGCAGCGGCTCGCCTGAAGCAGGCGCGTGCGTTCACCGGGGCGACCGAAGCCGACCTGTATCCGCAACTGAGTGTCGGGTTTGACCCGACGCGCACGCAATCGTCGGCGGCCTCGCAAGGGCTGCCCGATGGTACGCGGGTACCGGCGCAGACGGTGTTCAAGGCGCGCGCGTTTGCCAGCTACGAGCTTGACCTGTTTGGCCGCGTGGCCAGCAGCGTGAATGCGGCGCGTGCCGAGGAGCAAGGTGCTGCGGATCTGTATCGCTCGGTCCAGCTTGCTCTGCAGGCGGACACCGCGCAGGCGTACTTCGCGCTGCGTACGCTGGATAGCGATCGGGAGCTGCTGAATGCCACGATCAAGCTGCGCGAAGATGCGCTGTCGCTGCTGCGCAAGCGTTACGACGCCGGCGAGACCACTGACCTTGACCCGGCGCGTGCCGAAGCCGAACTTGGCAATGCGCGCGCCGATCTGGCCGGCATCGAGCGTCGTCGCGCCAACCAGGAGCATGCGCTGGCGGTCCTGACCGGCGTGGCACCGTCGCAATTCGCATTGGCGGCGAAGCCGTTCGATACGGCTCCGGTGGCCGTACCGGCGGGCTTGCCGTCGGAACTGCTGGAGCGGCGTCCCGATATTGCCGCGGCCGAACGCCAGATGGCCGCGGCCAATGCACGGATCGGGATTGCCAAGGCGGCCTTCTTCCCGCGCATCTCGCTGACCGCGCTGTTTGGTTTCGAATCAGCTGACTTGTCGAACCTGTTCAAGTGGTCGTCACGCACGTGGATGCTCGGGCCCCTGGTCGGCACCACGGTGGCACAGACCGTATTCGACGGCGGCCGCAACAGTTCGAACCTGGCCGGTGCGCGCGCGGCGCATGAGGAAAGCGTGGCGCGCTACCAGCAGACCGTCCTGGTGGCATTCCGCGAGGTCGAAGACAGCCTGGCCGATGTGCGTTGGCTCAGCCAGCAGGGCACGGCGCTGGACAGCGCGCTGTCCGGTGCCAGGCGGGCACAGCGCATTTCGCGCAGCCGCTATGACGCCGGCGCGGTCGACTACCTGACCGTGATCGACGCCGATCGTACCGTGCTCCAATCGCAGCGCGATGCGAATGCGGTAGCGGGTCTACGTGCGGCGGCGACCGTGTCGCTGGTGCGCAGCCTCGGTGGTGGCTGGGGTCCGTTGCCGGAGGCTGTGGCCAAGAACTGAGCCACAAGACGATTGTTATACCCTTGGTGTGCTCCCCTCTCCCGCCTGCGGGAGAGGGCATGAGGTTCAAATTGCGACTTGTCTCGGCTTGAGCCGCCGGCCCTTATCAAACACACTACACTGGAATCGTCTCGCCGGTTTCGTTTGGGGGAGGACCGTCATGCGAATGATTCCCGTGATGTTCATGGCAGTCGTCATGGCCATGATGCAACCACTCCAATCCATTGCCCAACCGTCCACCACAGGCTCCATCGCCGTGGGTGGCTCCGCGCGGGTGAAAGGGCCGGTTACCGTCAATGGCACACTGAGCGTGGACGGCAACGTCTTTGCCAACGGCCCGCTGACGGCGGCATGGATTGCTTCCCCGGGGCGTGGTTATCCGCCGCCGCCGGAACGTTCGCTGCTCAAGGTCTTCCATGGTCCGCTGACCGTGCACGGATCGATGGTGGTGCACGGCGACCTGTATGTCGAGGGCCCGCTGACGGTCAACGGACCGTTGGAGGCTGGCGGTGCCGTCGATGCCAATGGCCCGATGGTGGAGCGTCAGGCACGCTAATGCTGCACAATGGCGGCTTCGCTGACTTCAACGACGTCGCCATGGCTCAAGCCGGTTCTCCACTGGGGCTCAAGAGCATTGCCCTGTTCGAAGCCGCCAAGGGCGCGCTTGTCATCCTTGCCGGGCTCGGTCTCGTCGCGCTGCTGCATAACGATGCTCAGGCGCTGGCCGAAGCCATTGTCGGTCGCTTTCACCTGAATCCGGCCAGCCACTATCCCAAGGTATTCCTCTCGCTGCTTGCCCATCCGAGCGATGCCCGACTATGGGCGATCGGTGGTTCCGCGGCGGTGTACGCGCTGATGCGCTTCGCCGAAGCGTATGGCCTGTGGCACGGGCGCGCATGGGGCAACTGGCTGGGCGTATGGTCGGGCGGCATCTATATTCCCGTTGAGCTTTACGAGGCGGTCCGACATCCCACCTGGATCCACATCGGCCTGGCGGTGGCCAATGCGCTGGTGGTGGTGTACCTGGTGCAAAGCCTGGCACGCCACAAGGTGAACTGAAGGGCCATCGCGCAAATCTGCTAAGGTAGACGCGATGCGGCACGCAGTTGTGCCGCGGCGGTGTGCCATGCTGTCAGACAGGCACCGATATCCCGAGACATTGAGACCTATCATGATTCACGAAATTGCACAGATCACGATCAAGCCCGGCATGGAAGCCCAGTTCGAAGCCGGCGTGGCCAAGGCCAAGCCGCTGTTCCTGCGTTCACGCGGGTGCCATGGCGTGAACCTGCAACGCTCGATCGAGCAGCCGTCGCAGTACACGCTGGTGGTGGCCTGGGAAACCGTGGAAGACCATATGGTCCATTTCCGTGAATCCGATGAATTCCAGGAATGGCGCAAGCTGGTCAGCGACAGCTTCGCCGCGCCGCCCGCGGTTCACCACGTCAACACGGTGCTTTGATTGACTGGGGCTCCTGCCGAAGGAGCCCTTGGCCACGGGAGCCCACGCATGTCCACACCTCAGCAGCGCCCCCGGCATTTTTCCATGCTGCGTGACCTGCAACTGGCGGATTTCTTCACGCTGGCCAATGCGGCGTGCGGCATGGGCTCGGTGTTCTACGCCATGTACTTCGTGGCGGACCCGTCGTTAAGGCATTTCTATATCGCAGCAGCGCTGGCGCCCGCCGCGTTCATCTTTGATGTACTTGACGGACGCATCGCGCGCTGGCGCCACGCCCACTCGGCGCTTGGACGCGAGCTCGATTCGCTGTCGGACATCATCTCGTTCGGCGTCGGCCCCGCCACGCTGGCGTTTGCGGCCGGCATGCGCGGCGGCTGGGACCTGGCCGCACTGATCTACTTTGTCTGCTGCGGCGTCAGTCGCCTGGCGCGCTTCAACGTCACCGCCGAAGCGCTTGCCGAAGGCAGCGACGCCGGCAAGGTCAAGTACTTCGAGGGCACGCCAATCCCAACCAGCGTGGTACTGACCGGCATCCTGGCGTGGTGCGCCTCGCACGGACTGATTGGCGATGCACTGCCTGCCGGCGCCATGGAGATCGGCCCCGGGACGTTCCATCCGATGGCACTACTGTTCGTGCTGAGCGGCTCCTTGATGATCAGCAAGACTTTGCGGATTCCGAAGTTTTAAGTCATCGAATCTTCTTAACTCACTCCCAAAGACTTTGAAATCGACTATGTGAAGCGGCTGCGCTATGTTCAGGGCCAATGTCCGACCCTGAGGAGCGTTTCCCGTGACGATTTCTGCCGCCATAAGACTGACAAGTCTGTTTGTTTTTTCCGCAGGGCTTGCTGCCTGTGCCAATCAGGCTTCGGCGCCGTCGTCCTACAAGATGACCACGCCAATCCCCGCGGAAATCACCACGCCAGCCTCGGTCGATACGCGCATCGGCAAGCTCGAATTCTTCGATGGAGTGCCTTCGGCTGAAACCGCCGACAAGGTGTTCGACAACATCGATTTTGCGCGGGGCGTGGAGGCATTCCTGAATGGGATACCGGGCGCATCGCTGGTGGCGATCCGTGCCGGTTTGCGCGATGTGGGCGCGGTGGGCAGCACCGTGGGTATCTTCGAGCAACTGATGGACTCGAAGTCGTTGTACCTGACGGCCAATACCGAGACGGTCTACTTCTGGAACTGGCTCGACCTCAAGGATGGCCCGGTAGTGGTGGAGACTGCGCCGAACATCCTTGGCGTGGTCGACGATTTCTGGTTCAGGTTTGTCACCGATCTCGGTAATGCCGGTCCTGACAAGGGCAAGGGCGGCAAGTACCTGTTCGTGCCGCCGGGCTATACCGGCGCGCTGCCATCGAGCGGCTACTTTATCGTGAAGCCGCCGACCTACGGCAACCTGCTGTTCGGCCGCGCGTTCATGCAGCATGGCGACCCGCGCCCCGGCGTGGCCAGCCTCAAGGCCACGCTCAGGATCTACAAGCTGGCCGATGCGGCGCGGCCGCCCGAGACGAAGTTCATCAATATGTCGGGCAAGGTCATGAACACCGTGCACGCCAACAACTTCAAGTTTTTCGAGGAAGTGAACCAGATCATCCAGGAAGAGCCGGCGGGTGTGTATGGACCGGACATGACTGGCCTGTTCATGGCGATCGGCATGGAGAAGGGTAAGCCCTTTGCGCCTGACGCACGCATGAAGAAGATCCTCACCGATTCGGTAGCAGTGGGCAATGCCACGGCGCGTGCGATCGACTTCCGCAATCGCGACAAGGAAACGCTGATCTTCCCCGACCGGCGCTGGACCACGCCGTTTGTTGGCGGCAGCTATGAATGGCTCAGGAATGGCGGGCGCAATTTCGATGCGCGTACGCTGTTCTTCTACGCTGCCACCATCGACACGCCCGCGATGGCCGTGGCCATGCCGGGGATCGGCTCGCAATACGCCGCCAGCAACCTGGATGCCGCGGGCAAGCCGTTCGACGGTGGCAAGAACTACCGGCTGCGCGTGCCGGCCAATGTGCCGGCCAAGGACTTCTGGTCGGTGGTGGTCTACGACACGCAGACGCGCTCGATGTTGCAGACCGACCAGCAGTTCCCGAGCCTGTCCAGCGAGAAGTCTCTGCAAAAGAATGCCGACGGCACGGTCGATGTCTATTTCGGACCCAAGCCGCCCGCCGGCAAGGCCGCGAACTGGATCCAGACCATCCCTGGCAAGAGCTGGTTCACGATCTTCCGGCTCTATGGGCCGCTGCAGCCGTGGTTCGACAAGCAATGGAAACTTGACGACGTGGTCGAAGTGTCCTGAAGTGCCGCGCGCAGCGGGATATTCCATATCGCGGGCAGGGTCTGCATGGATTTGCAGCGGCGACTACAATCGCCGGGCAAGACGCTCCCACAAGGAATATCCCCATGCCACATCTCTTCGATCCGTACCGGATCGGCAATCTTGAGATTGCCAACCGTATCGCCATTGCGCCGATGTGCCAATACTCGGCGGAAGAAGGCTCGGCCACCGACTGGCACATGATTCACCTGGGCCATATGGCACTTTCGGGTGCAGGCCTGCTGATCATCGAAGCGACCGCCGTTTCCCCCGAAGGCCGCATCACACCCGCGGACCTGGGACTCTATAGCGATGCCAATGAGGCCGCGCTGGGCCGCGTGCTCGACGCGGTGCGCAAGTATTCGCCGATTGCCGTGACCATGCAGTTGGCGCATGCCGGCCGCAAGGCATCGAGCCGCGCGCCATGGGAGGGCGGCTCGCAGATCCGGCCCGATGAGCCCACTGGCTGGCAGACTGTGGCCCCGTCCGCGGTGCCGCATGGCGCGGAAGAGGTCCCGCCGCACGCGCTGGACAAGGCCGGCATGAACAAGATCCGCGAGGACTTCGTGGCGGCAGCCAGACGCGCGGCGCGTCTTGGCATCGAAGGTATCGAGGTGCATGGCGCGCATGGCTACCTGTTGCACCAGTTCCTGTCCCCACTGGCCAATCATCGCACCGACGAGTATGGCGGCAGCCTGGAAAACCGCATGCGCTTCCCGCTGGAAGTGTTCGATGCCGTGCGTGAGGCGTTTCCCGCGGAACGTCCGGTGTGGATGCGCGTATCGGCGACTGACTGGGTACCCAATGGCTGGGATATCGAAGGCACGCTGGCCTTGTCACATGCGTTGAAGGCGCGCGGCTGCGCGGCGGTGCATGTGAGTACCGGTGGTGTGTCGCCGCAACAGGCCATCAAGCTCGGCCCCGGCTACCAGGTGCCATACGCCCAGCGCGTAAAGGCCGAAGTGGGCCTGCCGACGCTGGCCGTGGGCCTGATCACCGAAGCGGAACAGGCGGAAGCGATCATCGACAACCACGAGGCCGACGTGATCTCGATTGCACGCGCAATGCTCTATGACCCGCGCTGGCCGTGGCATGCGGCCGCCAAACTCGGCGCTCAGGTCGATGCGCCGAAACAGTATTGGCGCTCGCAACCGCGCGGGCTGGAGCATCTGTTCAGGGACGCGAGTTTCGGGCAACGATAATCTCGAATTACCTGCGGTTTTCTCCCCTCTCCCGCAGTGCGGGAGAGGGGCGGGGGAGAGGGCAGGGCATTCAAGACGCGACATCGTTGTTTGAGCCGCTTGCCCTCACCCCCAACCCCTCTCCCGCAGTGCGGGAGAGGGGAGCTACCCAATTCAAACGCATAAACGAAGGGATTACCATGATTGCCGCGCGTCGTTGATGGCGCGACTATCAGCGTCAATAGATTGCAGTGGGCAGTACCTCGGGCGCCCCACCAAGCTCGCCCGTCATCACAGAAGTAGTCGAAGAACGAACTCTGGGGAGACATCCATGCAAGTCTATGACGGCCTCGTTTTTGGCTGCGCCATGATACTGATCTGCATGTACGCCTATCTGGGCGTGCAGTCGCAGAGCGTGGCGCTGAAGTACGTATCGCCAGCCATTGTCGGCGTCCTGACGCTGGTTTATGCGCTACTGCCAATGCGCATGATCGGCTGACGCGCGCGACGCGCCAAACAAAAACCCCGCCATCGCGCGGCGGGGTTTGCGAGCCTGCGCGAGCGCTTTGCTCACGCGAAGCGGTTATCTCAGTGACAGCCAGATTGCCTTCGGCTCCGTGAAGTTGTCGATCGCGGCATCGCCATGTTCGCGTCCCAGACCGGAATCTCCCGAGCCACCCCAGGGCAGCCGCACGTCGGTATAACCATAGGTGTTGATCCACACCGTACCCGCACGCAATTCGCCGGCTACCTTGTGCACGCGGGCAATGTCGGCGCTCCACACGCCGGCGGCCAGGCTGAACGCGGTACCGTTGGCAATGCGCACCGCATCGGCTTCATCGTCGAACGGAATCACGCTGGCGACCGGACCAAAGATTTCTTCCTGCGAGATCCGCATCTCGTGCTCGACATTGGCAAACACCGTGGGCTCTACAAAGAAGCCGCGTTCGCCGATGCGTAGCCCGCCGGTCACCGCGCTGGCGCCTTCCTTCTTGCCGATGTCGACATAATCGAGCACCGTTTTCAGTTGTGCGGCGGACACTACCGGACCCATCGTGGTATCGGGTGCGGCCGGATCTCCCACGCGAATCGCCTTGGCGCGCGCCGCCAGACGCTCCACGACTTCGTCATAGACCTGGCGCTGCGCCAGGATGCGTGAACCTGCCGAACACACCTGGCCCGCGTTGAAGAAGATGCCCGAGGCCGCGGCACGCGTTGCCGCATCGACATTGGCATCGGCAAAGATCACGTTGGCCGATTTGCCACCGAGCTCCAGCGTGACGCGCTTGAAATTGCCGGCCGCGCCTTCCATGATGCCGCGTCCGACACCGGGTGATCCGGTGAACGTTACCTTGTCGATGCCCGGGTGCGCCACCATGGCGTTACCCACCACGCTACCCTTGCCGGTGACCACATTGAAGACGCCCGGCGGCACTCCCGCCTCCATGGCCAGCTCGGCCACGCGCAATGCTGTCAGCGGCGTGATTTCCGCCGGTTTCACAATCAGCGTGCAGCCACATGCCAGTGCCGGCGCAATTTTCCACATACCGATCATCAACGGAAAATTCCACGGCACGATGGCCGCCACCACACCCACGGGTTCACGCACGGTGTAGGTCAGTGCATCGGGCCGGGCTGGAATGACGCTGCCGTGGATCTTGTCGCACCAGCCCGCGTAGTAGCGCACCGTGTCGATGACCGCGGGCATGTCCTGGCGGCGCACTGATGCCAGCGGCTTGCCGGCATCCCTGCTTTCAAGTGCCACCAGCTCCTCGGCGTTGGCTTCGAGCAGGTCGGCAAAACGGTACAGGATGCGCCCGCGGTCTGCCGCACGCATGCCGGCCCAGCCTTTCAAGGCGGCGCGCGCGGCCTTGACCGCCGTGTCCACATCCGCCGCACTGCCTTGCGCTACCAGTGCAATCGGCTCTTCCGTAGCCGGATTGATATCGGTGGAGTATTCGCCTGTACCGGGTGGCAGGCGTTTGCCGTCGATCAGCAGATCGTGCCTTGGCAGGTCGGATCGTGATGCGGTCATGGAGGGCTCCTCGCTTATGTCATGGTGATTTGATGACGCGCGCGTCGGCCAGGGAAATCAGGCCCGCTTTGTTTTGCAGTGTGGGCGGGGCTTAGACCTAAGTCCAATTAATAGGAATGATCCATTCATACGTTTCACGCATGAGTGGTGGTCAGGCTTATTGTCTGGTGGCGTTCCATTCAGCCTTGCCGCAGGAGCCGTCGTGTAGCAGGGCACTGATGGCAGCGTGCAGTTCGCCGGGAACTACTGGCTTGTGCAGGAGCGTGGTGCCGCCGGCGTGGACATTACGCAGGCGGTCTGCGGCGGTATCGCCGGTTATCAGGATGGCCGGCAATGTGCTGCGGCCAGTGCGCTCGCGAATGGCCGCAATGGCCTCGTGGCCGGTGCGATGGCCGCGCAGGCGGTAGTCGGCCAGGATCAGGTCTGGCTCGAAACCGTCGATCAGTCCCAGCGCATCTTCTTCGGTTTCGGCCGTGCGGCTCGGGCAGTTCCAGACCGCCAGCAGGCCAGCCATGGCTTCGCGAATGGCCGCGTCGTCGTCGATCACGAGCACGCGCAAGCCGTCGAGCCGCATGGCCACGGCAGGGTGGACGGTTTCGTCAGGTGAGTTCCATGCCAGCGGCAGTCGCAGACGGAACACCGACCCGCGCTCCGGCGTAGACCCCAAGGTGACAGCAGTCTGCATGGTGCGCGCCAGGCCTTCGACAATGGCCAGCCCAAGGCCCAGCCCCTTGCGCTGGTCGCGCTCGGGGTTGCCCAGTTGATGGAACTCGCGAAAGATCGCGCGCTGCTGTGCAGCCGGGATGCCGATGCCGGTATCCCAGACTTCGATCGACACATGGAAGCGCCGCTGCCGGCAAGCCACCAGCAGGCCGCCAGAGCGCGTGTAGCGGATGGCGTTGGCAATCAGGTTGCGCAGGATCAGTTCGACCAGGGTCGGGTCGCCAAACAGTGTGGCGGTGGTATCGCGCGTGCGGTAGACCAGTCCGCGCGCATTGGCCTGGGGCGCGAATTCGTTCTCAAGCTTGTGCAGTAGCGGCTGGAGCCGGAACGGCCGGGGCCGTGGGACCACCACGCCTGCTTCGAGTTTCGAGAAATCGAGCAGCGTGTTCAGCATTTCGCGTGCGGCGCCTGACGATGCCTCGATATGGTCGAGCAACTGGCGCTGGCGCGCATCGAGCGGCGTGCGCGCCAGCGAAACCAGGAACAGGCCCAGCGCATGCAACGGCTGGCGCAGGTCGTGGCTGGCCGATGCCAGGAATACCGACTTGGCGCGATTGGCTTCCTCGGCCTCGCGCTGGGCGTGGCCGGCGCGCGCGGTCTGGTCGCGCAACTGGGCAATCAGCTCCACGTTCTCAAAGCGCAATGCAATCGAATGACGCGCCATGCGTGCGTAGTTGCGCGCAAAGACGATCAATACAAACAGATAGAGCGGGGTGCCGAGAAACATCGGCAGGTAGGCGATGTCACGCGTGGCCAGGAACACGGCCCACACCGGCACGATGGCGGGAATAAAGAAACCGATGGCCACGGGCAGGCAGGCCGAGAACACGGCCAGGGCGGCCGCGCTCATGCCGGCAATCAGCGACAGCACGCATATCACCACTGCCGGGGAACGGATATCGAGGTAATGCCAGCCGGCCAGCCCCCATAGACTGCCGATCAGCACCAGCATCGCGGTCATGCCGCGCGCATAGTGGCCCGAGCGCGCCTCGGTCAGCCGGTCGGGTACTGCCAGGCGGGCAAAGTGTGCAATGGCGCAGAGCACTGCCATACCCACGGCCCATGGCAGTGCGCCAGGGTGGCCATCGGTCAGCGACAGGCCGGTACCCAGGATGATCGCGGCCAGCGCGCAGCCCAGCATGGCCATGCCGAAGCTCTGGTCGATCAGCTCCATTTGCGCCGACAACAGGCGCGGCTCATCGTACCGTGGCAGCAGGCGAAAAATCAGGCGGGGCGGCGCCATGGTCGCGTGGCGTCAGCGTTGGGCTTGCACCAGGCCGCGGCGCTGTGCTTCGAGAATGGCCTCGACGCGGCTGACCACACCCAGGTGGTCCAGGATCGCCGCCACGTGCACGCGCACTGTGTTCTCGGACAGGCCGAGATGATAGGCGATCACCTTGTTGGAGCGGCCCAGGCTAAGCTGGCTGAGCACCTCCAGCTGGCGCGGCGTCAACTGGCTCGGCTGGTATGCGGGTGCGGCGCCGGCACTGCCAGCTGAAGCACCTCCATCCGCCGGGAAGTGCGTGCCGCCGGCCAGGCAACTGGCGATGGCTTCCTCGATCTCGCGAGCATCTGTCGACTTTGGCAGGAAGCCGGCAATCTCGCGCCGCGCCTCGGCCGGGATCGCTTCGATTTGCGACGTGCCCGAGACAATCAGGATGCGGGCCGCCGCGAAATGCCGGCGCAATACCTTGATGCCTTCGATGCCGTTCAACCCGGGCATCTGGATATCGAGCAGCAGGATATCCACCGCCTGTTCGGCGTGTGCTTCCACCGCTTCCATGACCGACCCGGCCTCGATGATCGATGCCACGCTGGGGCTGTCCGCCAGCAGCAGTTTCAACCCGGTACGAAACAGGGTGTGGTCATCGATCAACAAAAGTCGGGCACGCAGCATGACGGAACGCACGAAGTGCAGGGGACGGCATTGGACTCGATTGGACTGGATTCCGTGCGGCTTGTCCATGGTCACGCAAGCCTGCGAACGGAGTAGGGCTTGCGGAGTAGTCCGGAAAGATTATTGGCAGCGTAGTGATGCGATGCCAGCATTTTCCCGTGGACGATTTCCGCGACTTGTCCATACCACTTGTCATACCCGCTTCCTCCCGGCTGCGGGTATTTTTTTTGTCCAGGCCCCAGGCCTCAGTGCGGAACGGCCAGTGGGCCAGCGGTCACGTCCCAGGTCCGTTCACCAAGAAACCATCGGGCGGCGTGCGCGCCATGCAGGCTGCAGGTGCCGTCCGACACGCGGATCCAGTCGCCTTCGGGCAGGCCCAGCACCGGGGTGGTGGGCGCCAGCGTCCTGAACTCCGCCAGCCGCTGGTCACGCGTTTCACCGCGGAACCCTTCGATCTCAAGGTTGTAGTAGTGCGGGTTGATCTGGAACGGCACCAGGTCCAGCGCGTCGAAACCGCCCGGGTCGACCACCGGCATGTCATTGGTGGTGCGGATCGTTGGCGTGGCCAGGTTGGAGCCGGCGCTCCAGCCGATGTAACGCGCGGCGCCACTGCGCACGCGGGCCGCCATTGGCGCCAGCAGGCCTTGCTGGCGCAGCACCTGCAGCAGCCGGAACGTATTGCCACCGCCCACCACGATCAGGGACGCCGCATTGACGGCTGCCAGTGCATCGTCCTGCTGGTGCAATGACCGCACCGTGATGCCGATTGTTGCGAACGCTTCGCGCACCTGCGCGGCGTAATCATCCCAATTGCGCGTCACGCCCGCATACGGGACGAACAGTGCATCGGTGCGTCCATCGGCCAGTTCGGCGATGGCGGCGGCGGCGTGGACGAGGTAGCCCTCATCCGAGGTCGAGTTGCTGAGCAGGAGCAGATCCATTGCAAGCTATGTCGGCGTTGTTCCGATGTGCGGAACAACGGTCCGGAAAACATCATGAAGCCCGAGATGGTACCCGATTCGGCACCTGCATCCCCGACTGCACGACGCTTCAGTCGATCAGCTTGCCATTGGCGTCGAAGAACGGATGCAAGGCGCCATGGTCGCCGCTCGCGGCCAGATGTGTCACCAGGCCGTGTTGCGGATGCCACCAGTGCAGCAAGTAGCCGGGAGGTTCCATGCGGAAGCGCGACACTGCCTGGGGATCGAGGTCGAGTGCTACCTGGTGCGCGGGGCCTGGCGCGGTCATGGCGATGGTGCCACCGAAACGGCGCGTGATGTGACGGTGCAGATGTCCACAGATCACGCGCTCGACGTGCGGATGCCGCGTCACCACGGCTTCAAGTGCCGCCGCGTTTTCCAGGCCCTGTACGTCCATATGGCCAATGCCGGTATGAAAGGGGGGGTGGTGCAGCATGAGCAGCGTGGGTTGGCCCGCCGCAGCGGCCAGCGTGGCGTCGAGCCAGGCCAGCCCATCGGCTTCGACGCGGCCGCCCGGCTTGCCGGGTACGGTGCAATCGAAGCCCACCAGACATAGCGGCCCGGCATCGATGGCGTAGTGCACCGGTGCGTCGGGGTTGCCAGGGCCGCCGAATGCAAACAGGTAGTCGTGATCGTGAAACACGCGGCGTAGCGATGCACGGTGGTCGTGATTACCGGGCAGCAGTTTCACGGGCATTGGCAGGCGTTGCAGGATGTCGCGCAGGAAGCGGTATTCCTGTTCGTCGCCGAAGTCGACCAGGTCGCCGGTCACCACCACCACGTCGGGCAACTGCGGGGCGGCCAGCAGCGTGTCGATCGCCGTATGCAGCGCGGCGGCGGTATCGACCATGCGGTACGACAGCCGGCCGCCAGCCTTGATGTGGAGATCGGTCAGTTGCGCCACCAGGTACGGTGCGGAGCTTGCGGAGTTCATGCGGCTTGCGCGAGTGTAATCAGATGATCGGTGTCGATGCGCAGACCCACACGCGTGCCGGCCTGCCAGGCATCGCGGCGCGCGGTGTCGACGATCAGCGGCGCGGCGCTACCCACGTCGACCAGCAACCGCGTATGGTTGCCAAGGAACAGCGCGGTAACGACCGTGCCTTCCACATGGGCATGGTCGGCGTGTACCAGCGAGACGTCCTCGGGGCGGAACATCAGTCGTACCGATGCCGGCATCGGCGCATCGGCGGGCGGCCCCATCGGCACCGTCCCGCCGGGTACGCGCCAGCGACCGGCTTCCGCCGTGCCCGGCAAATGGTTCATGGTGCCGATAAAGTCGGCCACGAAGGCATTGGCCGGCGCGCGATAGATGTCCTGCGGCGTGCCGGCCTGCGCAATACGGCCCTTGTCCATCACGATGATGCGGTCGCCGAGCGCCATCGCTTCGGCCTGGTCATGCGTGACATAAACGGCGGTGATATGCAGGCTGCGCAGCAACTGGTTGATGTCCGCGCGCAGCGCATCGCGTAACTTGGCATCGAGCGCGGTCAGCGGTTCGTCGAGCAGCAGCACGCGGGGCTGCACCGCGATGGCGCGGGCCAGGGCCACGCGCTGGCGTTGTCCGCCAGACAACTGGTCGATGCGCCGGTCCGCGAATGATTCCAGATGCATCATTGCCAGCATCTCGTCGACGCGGCGCTGACGCGTGGCCCCCGCGATGCGGCGCACGCGCAGGCCATAGGCGATGTTCTCGGCCACTGTCATGTTGGGGAACAGCGCATAGTTCTGGAACACCATCCCCACGCCGCGCTGTTCGATCGGCAGGTGTGTGACGGGCGTATCGCCGAACCAGACTTCGCCACCCGCATCGGGTTGTTCGAGGCCGGCGATGATGCGCAGCGTGGTGGTCTTGCCGCAGCCCGATGGGCCCAGCAGTACCACGGTTTCGGCGGCGCCGATAGCGAGGTCCAGGGGCTGCAGCGCGACGGTACCGTCGTCGAAGGTCTTGGCGCAGCCGCGCAGGCGGATCGTGGTGGGTTCATGCATGGCGGGTCTCGGCAGTCTGGGGCACGTTCGCCAAGAGGGCATCGTGCGTGAGGTCGGCTTGCGGCGCATGGCGGCGGGCACGCGCGCCCAGCGCGGTCATGACCTGCATGAACACCAGCAGCGGAATGATCATGACGAAGAAGACGATGGTGTAGGCCGAGCCGATTTCGAGTCGCATCGACGCATAGCTGTCGGCCAGGCCCACGGGCAGCGTCTGGGTGGTGGGCGTATGCAGCATCCACGTCAGGTTGAATTCGCCAACCGACAGCGTGACCACCATCAGTGCGCCGGCCAGGATGCCCTGGCGGCAGTTGGGCAATACCACCGTGAAGAAACGCTGCATGCGCGTGGCGCCCAGGCTGGCGGCGGCATCCTCGAGTGTGCGGATGTCGATCGCGGAGAGTATCGCCAGCACAGAGCGCACCATGAACGGCAGCGTGAACAGTACGTGGCCAATCAGGATGAACACCCAACTGGTGCGCAGGCCCTGCAGGCTGCCATAGAGCAGGATCAGTCCCAGCGCCGTGGCCAGTCCGGGCAGCGCCACCGGCAGCATCAGCAATTCCTCGATCAGGCGCGTCACGCGGTTACGGCGCAGCGCCATGTAGTACGCGGCGGGCACTCCGATCACGAGCGTGCAGGCCAGGCAGGCCAGCGCGATGCCCAGCGACAGGAAGATGGTATTGCGATACAGCGACCAGACTTCCTCGAGCCAGCGCGTGGTCAGTCCGCTGGACAGGCCGACGAAGATATTGTTGGTCAGGCCGGCCAGCACTGACAGCACCACGGGTATGGTCATGAACGCGCAGACCAGCAGGGTCAGCGTCAGTTGCAGCCAGTAGCCGGTGCGGCGGGGTTTGGATGCGCGCATGCGGAAGTCCTCAGGCCGAGGCGGCGACGGCGTCGCCGGAGTACCAGCGCGCCAGCGCCAGCAGGGCCCATGTGACCGCGCCAAGCAGGATCGACAGCGCGGCGGCCATGCCGAAGTTGGCGTAGTTGGTGAATTCGTTGTAGATGGTCAGCGGCAGCACATCGAGTTGCGTGGCCAGCGTGAACGCGGTGCCAAAGGCGCCCATGCTGGTGGCAAAGCAGATGGCCCCGCTGGACAGCATGGCCGGCATCAGCGCGGGCAGCATCACGTCACGTACCACACGCCACGGGCTGGCGCCGAGCGAGCGCGCCGCTTCTTCCAACGAGGTGTCGAGTTTTTCCACGGCGGCCATCACGGTCAGGATCACGCGTGGAATCGAAAAATAGAGATAGCCGACAAACAGGCCAGCCAGGCCATAGGCAAAGGTCCAGCGCTCGCCGGCCAGCACATCGCCGATACTGGCCAGCAGCCCGTTGCGGCCACCGAGCATGATGACCATGAAGCCGATCACCACGCCCGGAAACGCCAGCGGGAAGGTCAGCATTGCCACCAGCACCGGCTTGCCCGGTACCTGGTGGCGCTGCAGGAAGGTGCCCGCGATGCCGGCAATGACCAGCGTCGCCAGCGTGACCAGCGCGGACAGCATCACCGTCACCATCAGGCTATGCAGGTAGCGCGAGCTGGTGAGCACGGTCCAGTAGACCCCCGCGCCGTCCTTGCCGGTCAGGCTGACCTCGATCAGCCGCGCCATCGGCAGGCAGAAGAACGCCAGGAACACCACGAGCGCGGGCAGGGCGAACAGGAACAGGGCGGGAGATCGTCTGGTCATGACAGCGTGCTTGATGTGCTTAACGCACTTCCTTCAGGTACTGGTCGCTGAAGCCTTTCTGCACCGTGGCCATCTTGCCGAAGTCCACCGGCTTGGCGCGCGCATAGTCGGCAGCAGGCAGGAAACGCGCCTGCACTTCGGCAGGCATCGGCACGTTGCGCACCGGACGCAGGTAGGCATTGGCCCACAGTGCCTGGCCCTGGTCCGACAGCACGAAGTCCAGCACCTTGCGGCCTTCGTTGGCGTGCGGTGCGTTGTTCACCAGGCTCATCACGTACGGCACCACGAGCGTGCCTTCCTTCGGGATCACGAAGGCCACGTTGGCGCGGTCCTTGTATTTCGCGCGATAGGCGTTGAAGTCGTAGTCGAGCAGGATCGGGATCTCACCGGACAGCACGCGCGCATAGGCGGTCTGCTTCGGCACGATCGGCTGGTTCTTCTGCAGGTCGCGGAAGTACTTGAAGGCCGGCCCGAAGTTGTCGAGGGTGCCACCCATGGCCTGGTTCACTGCCACGGCACCCACATAGCCCACGAATGCGCTGGCCGGATCGAGATAGCCGATCAGGCCCTTGTACTCGGGCTTGAGCAGGTCGGCCCACGATTGCGGCACGGGCTTGCCCCGCAGCGCGTCGACATTGACCATGAAGCCCAGCGTGCCCGAGTGAATCGCGAACCAGTTGCCTTGCGCATCCTTGAGCCCGTCCGGAATGTCGTTCCAGTGAGCGGGCTTGTACGGCTGCGTCACGCCATCGGCCTTGGCCTGGATGCCAAACGTCACGCCCAGGTAGGTTACGTCGGCCACCGGGCTGGCCTTCTCTGCCACCAGTTGTGCCAGCGACTGGCCAGAGTTCTTGTTGTCGTGCGGTACGGTGATGCCGGTCTTTTCCTTGATGGCACGAATCTGCGCGGCCCAGTCTGCCCATTCGGGCGGGCAGTTGTAGCAGATGGCGGTCTGTGCGGCCACGCCCTGGCTGAACGTGGCCGAGAAAGCGGCGGCGGTTGCGGTGATGGCCAGCCAGCGCAGCGGACGGCGCCAATAGGATTGCGTCGACATGTAAGGCTCCCTGGTTGAGGTCGGTAAGAATCAAACGGTCAAACTGAGGATTCGCTTGCGTTAGCGAACGGACGGGCAGGTATTCATGCGGGCGGGCTCACGGTGCCATCGATGCGCAACGCATGCGGCAACAGCATCGCGTTGCCATCGACACTGGCGGCGCCATTGGCAAGCCGCACCAGCAACTGCGTGATGGCGTGGGTGCCGATATCGGCGTTCGGTTGCACCACGGTGGCCAGTGGCGGTTCCACCAGCGTGCCCAATGCAATGCCGTCGTAGCCCAGCACCGAGACATCGCGTGGCACGCGCAGGCCCAGGCGCTTGAGATCGGATATCACGCCGATGGCAAGCAGGTCATTGGTACAGAAGAATGCGGTGGGTGCTTTGTCGTCGGCCATCAGCGCGCGGATCTGCGCGGTATTGCTGGCCGTATGGGACGGCAGGTTGACCGGGTCGAGCACTGGCAAGCCATGCGCGCGCATGGCATCTTCATAGCCCGCAAAACGTTGGCGTGCACGATCCGATGCCATGAACGCACCCGAGATCACGGCAATCCGTCGGTGCCCGGCTGCAACCAGTGCATTGACACCTTCACAGGCGCTGGCGCGATTGTCGACCGATACCGAATGCCGCCCCCGTCCGGCGCCTTCCATCGAGATCTGGTTGTAGGCCAGTACGTACGGTACCGATTCACGGTCGAGCTGGTCGAGCACGACACTGTCGGCAGCGTCGGCGACTGTCAGCACCATGCCATCAACCCGGTGGCGTAGCAGGTACTCAATGCGTTCACGTTCGCGGGCGGGATCGTAGTTGCTGGTCACCAGCATCAGCGAATACCCGGCAGCCATGGCGGCCTCTTCGATGCCGCGCCAGCATTCCGCAAATACCGCGTTATCGAGCGTGGGCAGCATCACGCCAATGATGCGGGTTTGCTGCGCGCGCAACTTCGAACCCAGCAGGTTGGGGCGGAACGAGAGCCGCCGCGCGGCTTCGTGCACGCGTTGTGCCGTGGCCTCGCGCACCAGTTGCGGATGACTGAATACGCGTGAAGCCGTGGCCAGTGAAACCTTGGCCGCCAGTGCCACATCAGCCAGTGTCACGCCCTGGCCTGGCTCCGCGGATGCCAGGCGGGGCGACAGTGCAATGCGGCGGGATGGTGGCATGCATTCCTCTCCGGATGGAAAACCTCGATCGGCGCGTCGATGAAAACGTTTTCATTGAAGCGCCGAAAAATCAGGCGTCAAGGAATACTTTCGCTGCACTGCCGCATTCCTGGGGCAGTGCAAGGGCTTCCGCGCCTGTCATTGCCGCGCATTGTCACGAACCAGTGTGACGCGGCGATGACAGGCTGGCGTTGCCGTGACTTACTTGCGAGTTACTTTGCGAGGGGTTTCGGTGCTGCGCTGAAGGTCTTGTTGGCGATCTTCCACACGCCGTCGATCTGCAGCAGGTTCATATAGTCGGTGAACGTGACTTCCGGGTAGTCCAGCACGATCTTGGCCGTGGCGGCGTTGCCAACTACGTCGAAACTGGCGATATGGCGCTTGCGTTGGGCCTCGTCAGGCTGCGGCGAGCCCTGGAAGCGCTGCGAGAATTCATCAACGGTCAGCGAGTAGAGCGCCCCGTCGCGAAACGAGATGATCCGGGCGTCGGCATGGAATGCCTTGCGGATGAAGTCGGCCCGGCCGGTGCGGTGGCCCTCCAGGTAATTCTCGATCGGCTCCAGAGCGGCGGTGTGTTGCGACGTGTGGGAGGTAAGGGCGAGGCTGGTCATGTCTTCTCCGTTGATATTGCCGGGGTTAATCCGGTTTTGCATCCGTGGATTGTATGCAAAATGGCGGAAGGGCGAAAGTGGCATGCGTCCGGAAAGGTGTCCGGAAAGTTTTCGTAACAGACTTTGTGGCCTGCAGGTCAACCATCGATGGCGCCAAGCGTCAAACCGGCATTCCGGCATGCAATGCGAGGTGTCCATGAAAGACCGTTGGTTTCGCAGGCAATGGCATCGAAGCTTGAGCCAGGGGTTGATCGCCTTGCTGGCGATTCCGGTACTGCTGGCCGCGTGTGCACAGACCCCGTCCCGCGATGTTGCGGTGCAAGGCGTTCTGTCGTCAGCCGATCTGCGCTGGCTCAATACCGTGAGTTTCGGTGCCGACCAGGCGAGCGTGCAGCGGCTGCAGGCGATTGGACGCCAGCGTTACCTGGAAGAGCAACTGAAGCTGCCGCTGGCCGATCCGCCACGGCTGGCGCAGGCCATTGCCGCATTGCCGGTCAGTCAGGGGGATGCGCTGCAACGCATGCAGGCGCTGCGCGAGGAGCGTCAGCGTATCGATACATTGGGCGACGATGCCGCGAAGCAGCAGGCCCGTGAGATGCTGAACCGCCAGGGTCGCGAACTGGTGCTCGATACCGGCCGCCGCCATCTGTTGCGCGCGTTGTATTCGCCGGCGCAACTGCGCGAGCAGATGACCTGGTTCTGGATGAACCACTTCACCGTCTACGCGGGCAAGGGGCGGGTCCGCTACGCGTTGGCCGACTACGAGGAACACGCGATCCGCCCGCGCGCGCTGGGCAAGTTCCGCGACCTGCTGATGGCTACGGTTACGTCGCCGGCCATGCTCGAGTATCTCGACAACGCGCAGAGCGCGGCCAATCGCGTCAACGAGAACTACGCGCGCGAACTGATGGAGCTGCATACGCTGGGCGTTTCCGGCGGGGCCAGCGGCTCGCGTTATACGCAGCAGGACGTGCAGGAGCTGGCGCGCGTGCTGACGGGCCTGGGTATCAACGCGCGCGGCGAGCCGCCAAGGATTGGTCCGGGACGCGCCGCACTGTATCGCAGCAATGGCCTGTTCGAGTTCAATCCCAATCGGCATGACTTCGGGCCCAAGCGTTTGCTGGGCCACGCCATCGAGCCGCGCGGTTTTGCCGAAGTGGAAGAGGCGGTGTCCATCCTGGCGCGTGAGCCGGCCACGGCGCGCTTTATCTCGACCCGGCTTGCCACGTATTTCGTTGCCGACAATCCGCCTGCAAAGTTGATTGACCAGATGAGCGCCACGTTCACGCGTACCGATGGCGATATCGGCGCTGTGCTGACCACGATGTTCCTGTCGCCATCGTTCGATACGGTACCCGCCAATGATGCGCGCAAGTTCAAGGATCCGATGGTCTTCGTGGTGTCGTCGATGCGACTGGCCTACGACGGACGACCGGTATCGAACCTGCGCCCCGTGATCAACTGGCTCAATCAGTTGGGCGAGCCGCTATACGGGCACGTGGCGCCGGACGGTTATCCATCGATGGAAAGCGCGTGGGCCAGTTCGGGGCAGATGGTCAAGCGTTTCGAGATTGCACGCGCAATAGGTAGCGGTCCGGCAGGACTGTTCGCCGGCGAGGATGGCCAGCCCGGCGCGCAGCGTGGCTTTCCAATGCCAAACGGGCGCATGTTCTATAGCACGATGGAAGCCACGCTGGGCCCGGCGACGCGACAGGCCCTGGCACAGGCCGGGTCGCAGCAGGAGTGGAATACCGTGCTGCTGAGTTCGCCCGAATGGATGCAACGATAGGAGGCATGGCATGGACCGGCGTCATTTACTGAAGACCCTGGCCGGCGCGGGGCTGGCGCTGTCACTGCCGACGCTGTCGTCGCGCGTGTTCGCGCTGCCGGCACAGGCGGATGCGCGATTCCTGCTGGTGTTCCTGCGCGGCGGCTACGATGCCACCAACGTGCTGGTGCCGGCCGACAGCGATTTCTATTACACATCCCGCCCGAACATCGCCATCCGACGGCCGGTCGCGCAGGGCGCCGCACCGGACCCCTCGGCGGCATTGCCGTTGTCGGTCGACGGATGGGCGTTGCATCCCGCGCTGGGTGCGACCATGTTGCCGCTGTGGCAACGCCAGCAACTGGCGTTCATTCCGTTTGCAGGCACCAGCGATATGTCGCGCAGCCATTTCGAAACCCAGGATGGGATCGAGGCCGGCATCGAGCCTGGGCGCGCCGATAGCGTGGCCGCGATGCCCAAGGGCAGCGGCTTCCTGAACCGGTTGACGCAGGCCATGGGTGGGCAGGCCGCGCCGGTGGCGTTTACGGATGGCTTGCCGATGGTGCTGTCCGGGGTGTCGAACGTGCCAAACGTTTCGCTCAAGGGCACGGGCCGTACGCCATTCGATGAGCGACAGACCCGCGTGCTGGCCCAGATGTACAAGGGCACGCGATTCGAGTCACTGATCGCGGAAGGCTTCGATATCCGGCAGACCGTGGCCGAGCAGGCCGAGTCGATGCGCCAGCATGAAGCGGCGATGCGGGCCGCCGGTGGCGAGTCGATGTCGGGGCGCATGCAGGAAATGCAGGCCGCCAGTCGGCGTGCACTCAGTGCGCGTGGCTTCGAACAGGAAGCACGCCGCATGGCGGGGTTGATGCGCGACCGGTTCAATATCGGCTTTATCGACGTCGGCGGATGGGACACCCATGTCAACCAGGGCGGCGCGCAGGGCCAACTGGCCAATCTGCTCGACAACCTGGGTCGTGGCATTGCCGGATTCGCGGAGGAAATGGGACCCGCATGGCGCAATACGACCGTAGTGGCCATCTCCGAATTTGGCCGTACGTTCCGTGAGAACGGTACGCGCGGCACCGATCACGGCCACGGCACCGTGTATTGGGTGGCGGGCGGCAACGTGCGCGGGGGGCGCGTGGTCGGTGAACAGGTGCCGGTTGCCCAGTCAACCCTGAACCAGAATCGCGACTATCCGGTGCTGAACGATTATCGGGCCGTGCTCGGCGGTTTGTTCCGGCGCCTCTATGGGCTCGATGACGGCCGCCTGGCGCAGGTTTTCCCGGGCAGCCGCGCCCGGGATATCGGACTGGTTTAGGGGGTACCCTCCCAAAGCAGTAGATGGCATGGCTCAAGTGGCGCGCGATCGTGCCGTTACTTCAGCAGTGGGAGTGGCATCTGCCCACTGCATGATCCGTACACGATCCATAGCCAGTTTGAGTGCAAGCCTTGTCGCGACCCTTGACGCCATCTATTGCCGATTGCCTCGAACAACAACTGCTGCGGCCGGTCTTCCAGCCGATCGGCTCGCTCATTACGGGCGATGTTTTCGGATACGAGGCACTGATTCGCGGCCCTGCGGGGACTCCGCTGGAGAGTCCTGTCGCGCTGTTCGCGGAGGCCGCGCGCGCCGGCATGCATGTGCAGCTGGAACGTCTGGCCGCGCGCATCTCGATCGGTGCCTTCATGCAGGCAAACCTGCCGGGCAAGCTGTTCCTGAACTACAGCGCGGATACATTGCGCGATATCGAGGATAGCCGCGACGATGTGCGCACCTTCCTGCAGTCGCAGGGTTTGCCATCGGACCGTATCGTGCTGGAGCTGACCGAGCAGGCCCCGCTGGGACCGCTCGAATCGTTGGCCAAGGCGGTGTTCTCGATTCGCAGCCGCGGGGCGCAGTTCGCGCTCGACGACTATGGCACTGGCCATGCCAGCCTCGGTCAGTGGATCGCGCTGCAGCCCGACTACGTCAAGATTGCACGCGTGATCATCGATGGCGTGGCCGCGTCCGATTTCCAGCGCGAAGCGCTGCAGGCGCTTTGCCGCCTGGCGCGAACCGCTGGCACGCGGCTGATTGCAGAAGGTATCGAACGTGAGGACGACCTCGTGGTCTGCCGCGACCTCGGTATCGATTTCGCCCAGGGATACCTGCTGGCAAGGCCATCCTCCGAACCGCCCTTGACATTATCGGATGCCTCGCTGCGCGCGCTGCATCGCGGACGGCTACGGCTGGCAAAGTAACCAAGCAAAGAAAATGCTGACCGTTTTCTCCCCTCTCCCGCACGCGGGAGAGGGGCGGGGGAGAGGGCTGGCGCATCAAAATGCGATTAGCGGCAAGCAGAACCGCATTGCCCTCTCCCCCAACCCCTCTCCCACGTCGTGGGAGAGGGGAGCATTACAGCGCGAATTTACAGCGCCGCGGGTGCTGAAGCTGCGCTGGCCGGAGCGGTTTCCGGTGCCGATGCTGCGATCGATGGTGCCGGATTGTCGTGCGGGACGGCCTCCACCACTTCACCCGGATCGAGTGCCAGGCCGCTGTCCGCCGTCGCCGCCGGCGAGGATGCCGGTGGCATCGCGTCGGCTTCCGTGGACGGTAGCACGGGCCGGCGCGGGGCCGGGCGCGGCGCCGGTACTGTCTCGTCCTTCTTGCTCGACGTAAACAGTTTCTGGTACCAGCCGCGCACTGTATCGGTAAGTCCCGAGTACCAGCTCTTCTCGTCGACTTCCGCAAAGCGCGTGCGCGGATCGATGATGCGTGCACGCAGCGCGCGCTGGTAGAAGTCGCCCACGATCGGCAACGCGCTGTGGGCACCCTGGCCCCAGTAGTCGCTGCGCAGCGTCACGCGGCTGTCGTTGAAGCCAACCCAGGCGCCAGCCACCAGTTGCGGATGCATCAGGATGAACCAGCCGTCGGCGTTGTCCTGCGTGGTGCCGGTCTTGCCGGCTACATCGGCGCGGATGCCGAAACGGGTGCGGATGGCCGTGCCGGTGCCGCGGTCGACCACGTCGCGCATCACGTCTAGCAGCGTGTCGTTGGCCGAAGCCGACAACGCGCGCTCGGGCGAGGGCGGGCGGAACCGCGCCAGCACATTGCCGTCGCGATCGGCGATGCTGGTGAGCATCACCGGCGCCAGGTACTGGCCGCCATTGGCAATCGTGCCATAGGCCGTGACCATCTCCTTGAGCGTTACGGGGCTGGTGCCCAAGGCCAGCGATGGCACCTCGTCGAGCTTGCTGTCGCGCACGCCCATCGCGCGGGCCAGGCGGGCCACGCGATCGACCCCGACGGTCTGCACCAGCTGCGCGGTGATGGTGTTCTTCGAGTACACCAGGCCATCGCGCAGGCTCAGCGCGCGCCCGGTGGATGGCGATTCGTCGGTGGGCCGCCAGACTTCGCCGCCGGCAAGCTGCATCTCCACGGGCTGGTCGATGAAAGTCTCGTCGGGACTCTGGCCACGCGCGAAGGCTGCGCCATATACAAATGGCTTGAACGTGGAACCAGGCTGGCGGCGTGCCTGCGCCACGTGGTCGAACGCATCCACGCTGAAGTCGCGGCTGCCGACCCACGCGCGGATTTCACCGGTGGCGGGGTCCAGCGCCATGAAACCGGCCTGCACACGCGTCTTGCTCTGGCGCAGCGCCTGCATGAACGCGTTGTCGCGCATCAGGTGATTCAGTGCATCGTCCTCGGTCTGGCCACCGGCTACGGCGGCGCGGTACTCGGGCGTTTCACGCACGAATGCCTGCACCAGCGTACGGCTCTCGGCCCAACCCGCGCGCGGCGCCCAGGCGGCGTTGGCAATCGACTGCAGCTGGTTGCCCTGGCGCACCAGTGCCTGGTTAGCCATGGCCTGCAGGCGCGAGTCGATCGTCGTATGGATCACCAGGCCGTCGGTGTAGAGGTTGTAGTCGTTACGGTCCGCCCATGCGATCAGCCATTTGCGCAGTTGCTGCGCGAAGTGGGCGGCGGGGCCGGGTTCCTCGACCTGGCGCTCGAAGTCGATCCGCAGCGGCCGCTTCTTCAGCGTCTCGAAGCGAACCGCATCGAGCTTGCCACGCTTGACCATCTGGGCCAGCACGGTATTGCGCCGGTCCAGCGCGCGCTGGGGGTTCAGCACCGGGTTGTAGTAGCTGTTGCCCTTGAGCATGCCGATCAGCGTGGCGGCTTCCAGCACGTCGAGCTTGCCGGCCGACTTGTCGAAGTACGTACGTGCGGCCATCTCGATGCCGAACGCGTTGTACAGGAACGGCACCGTATTCAGGTACGTCTCGAGGATCTCGTCTTTCGAGTAGAGGGCCTCGATCTTCAGCGCGGTGATCGCTTCCTTGAGCTTGCGCGTCATGGTTGGCGCACGGCCGATATCGTCGGGATACCGGTTGCGCGCGAGCTGTTGCGTAATGGTCGAGCCGCCCTGGCGATCGCCGGAGAACGTATGCAGCGCGGCCGATGCGGTGCGGCGCCAGTCCAGCCCATGGTGCTGGTAGAAGCGGTGATCCTCGGTGGCGATCAGCGCATTGATGACGTTCGGCGAAATATCGGCCAGCTTGACCCAGTCCCGGTTGGCCCAGCGGTAGACCGCCAGTTCCTTGCCGTCGGCCGACAGTACCTGGGCCGGCTGCTCGGACTTGGCCTTGCGGATATCGCTGATGCCGGGCGTGAACGGGATCAGCAGCAGTACATAGAGCACGAACACCGCTGGCACGGCCGCCGCCCCCAACATGACGGTGCGTCGGGTCGGGCGGCGCAGATGCTGCCTGAGCAGGGCAAGCCGTGGGGCGATATGGGTCTTGTATGAATCCAGGCGCATTGACGCAGGCATGGCAGTCCCGGTGCGCACCGTCACGGAACTGTCAAATGCCGTTCACAGAAAAGGGTGAATCGTACCAAAACCGAGGTCGGGAAAACCCGAATTTTGCACCACAAAAAAACAACGCCCCTACCAAAGTAGGGCATGTATGCCTGCCTTTGCGACCAGACCGACACACGGATTTCATAATTCACTGAAACAATTCGCCTGCCCCCATCGGTCACCGTTTCGGAAATTGATAGTGTCAGCGGTCGCGCGAGTCGTAAGCGCCACCGCGCACCATGAATCTGGCGCGGGACGGGGAAGCATCTCAATGTCTTAACAAAACGAGAAACACACGTGAAGAAAGCTCTATTTGCCTTGGCGGCTGCGGGTACCTGCGCCATCTCCGGCGTTGCGTCGGCACAATCCGCCTCCAACGTGACGCTGTACGGCATCGCCGATGCAGGTGTCGAATTCGCCACCCATACGCCGGGTGGCAACGGCGGCACGGTTGCCCGTGTCAGCTCCGGCAACATGTCGGGCTCCCGCTGGGGCCTGCGCGGTACCGAAGACCTCGGCGCCGGCCTGAAGGCCATCTTCACGCTGGAATCGGGCTTCGATATCGATACCGGCCTGTCCGGCCAGGGCAGCCGCCTGTTCGGCCGCCAGGCATTCGTGGGCCTGCAAGGCACGTTCGGCGCCGTGACGCTGGGCCGTCAACAGAACTCGCTGTACGACCTGTTCGGCGCCTACGACCCGATGGGCGTGGGTCCGAAGTATTCGCTGAACAGCGTGGACTCGGGCTTCAACGGCCGTGCCGACAATGCCGTCAAGTACACCGGCAAGTTCGGTGGCCTGACCGCCACGACGTTCTACAGCACGGGTCGCGATTCGACCGTTGCAGGCAGCACCGAAGTGCCGGGCAACTACAAGATCGGCCGTAATTTCGGTGCAGGCCTGGCCTACACCACCGGCCCGTTCTCGATCGGCACCGCTTACGACCAGTACCAGGGCAACACGGTTGCCACCGATGACCGCGCCGTCAAGCGCCTGGCCGTCGGTACGTCGTACGATTTCGGCGTGGCCAAGGTGTTCGCCGGCTACCGCTGGATGCGTGATGACGGCACGTCGAGCGCTACCGCTGCATCGTCGCGCAACAACGTGTACTGGGTGGGTGGCCTGTATCGCGTGACGCCGGCCCTGGCACTGACGGGCGCCGCGTACTACACCGATACCCACAACAGCAACAACGACCCGTGGATGTTCGTGCTGTCGGCCGACTACTCGTTCTCGAAGCGCACCGACGCCTACCTGAACCTGGGCTACGTGCGTAACAAGGGCACCTCGGCCCTGGGCCTGAACGGCGCCAATACGGCAGTCGCCGGCGCCAACCAGACCGGCGCCGTGGTCGGTATCCGTCACCGCTTCTAAGGCAGGGAGACACCGGCAGACGGGGCCTTTCCCCCCGCACCTGCCGGATAACAAGCGCCCCTCACCCGGCTTGGCGGGACGAGGGGCGCTCTGCATTGGATGGTTGACTTCGGTGCCTCAGGGCCTGAGGCTGGAACCGGCGTCGCCGGTTCGCGCATCGGCGGCGCGCAGGCGTTCCAGTGCGCGCGTCAGTAGCGCGCCTTCCTCGGCATCGGCGGTCCCGTGCAAGCTCTGTACCGCGTGGTGCAACCGTTCACGGTCAGGTGCGGCAAGTTTTTCGGCCGCCTCCATCGCCTCCAGTTCCTTGTCCACACGCTTGCACAACTTGCGCACGAACTCGGGATCGAGCTGGCCCTGGCTGGCGCCATGAGCAATGTGATAGATCAGGGCAATCAGGCCTTCCGGCGTTGTTTCGGTCACTGCTGTCGATTGGCGCTTCATGGCAACTCCGTGTTCAGGTCAGTTTCATTCTAGGAGCGCTCTCGACTTGTTTCGGGCCTGGATCCCGATCTCAATTGCAACAGGATGAACACCTTTCGGCAGGATTTCCGATTGTGATTGACGCAGTACATCGCTGCCATCAAGAAATGCAAATGGTTCGCGGAAAGCGCTGCCCTTAACATCGTTGCGCGCCCCCTCACCGTCGCCGGCCCAGGCGACACCGAGGAGTTCCCCCAAATGGCAGTGCCTCGCATTTCCCCCATTCAACTGGCCGTGCTCGGCCTGGCTGCGTCATTGGCCATGCCGGCCGCCGCGCAGACCCTGACGCGCGATAACGGTGCGCCGGTTGGCGACAACCAGAATTCGCAGACCGCGGGACCTAACGGCCCAACGCTGTTGCAGGACGTTCATCTGATCGAGAAACTGCAGCGTTTTCATCGCGAACGCATTCCCGAGCGTGTGGTGCACGCGCGCGGAACGGCAGCGCAAGGCCAGTTCGTGTCTGCCGGCAATTTCTCGGACCTGACCACGGCCAGCCTGCTGTCGGCCCCGGGCAAGGTCACGCCGGTGACCGTACGCTTTTCCACCGTGATTCACGGTCGTGGATCGCCCGAAACCGTGCGCGATCCGCGCGGTTTCGCCACCAAGTTCTACACGGACCAGGGCAACTGGGATCTGGTCGGCAATCACACGCCGATCTTTTTCATCCGCGATGCCATGAAGTTCCCGGACATGGTCCACTCGCTCAAGCCGTCGCCGGTCACCAACCTGCAGGATCCCAACCGATTCTTCGACTTCTTCAGCCATGTGCCAGAAAGCACCCATATGCTCACGCAGCTGTACTCGGACCTGGGTATTCCGGCGTCTTACCGGAAGATGCAGGGCAACAGCGTGCATGCCTACAAGCTGGTCAACGCCACGGGCGATGTCACCTACGCCAAGTTCCAGTGGCGTCCGCAGCAGGGTGAGGCCTACCTGACGCGCGCGGAAGCCGAGAAGATCCAGGGCATGAATTTCAGCAACCTGACGGCCGACCTGTACATGGCGATCGACGAGGGCCAGCATCCGAAGTGGGACCTCTACGTGCAGTTGATGAAGCCCGAGGATCTGGGCAAGTTCAAGTACGATCCGCTCGATGCCACGAAGGTATGGCCGAATATTCCGGCCAGGAAGGTTGGCACGATGACGCTGAACAAGGTGCCGGACAACTTCTTCGAATACACCGAGCAGTCGGCGTTCGCACCGTCCAACCTGGTGCCGGGCATCGAGCCGTCCGAGGATCGCATGCTGCAGGGTCGGTTGTTCTCGTACTACGATGCGCAGACCTATCGCCTGGGCGCCAACAAGCAAAAACTGCCAGTCAACCGTCCGGTGGCGCCGGTCCGCAATTACCAGATCGACGGCTACGGCGATGCCAACGGCACGAAGGGGGACGTCAATTACCAGCCGTCGCGCCAGGCAGGTGCCTATTCGGACAATCCGCACTACAAGTACACCCGCACGCCGCTGAACGGCACGACGCAAACCGAAGCCATTGCGCGCACCGACAATTTCAGCCAGGCCGGCGACTACTATCGTGCGCTTTCCACGACTGGCAAGACCAACCTGATTGGCAACCTTGCGGCGGATCTTGGCGGCGTGAAGAACGCCGAGATCAAGCATGTGATGCTCAGTCACTTCTACAAGGCTGACGCCGACTACGGCAAGCGTCTGACCATGGCCGTCAAGGGCGACCTGGCTGACGTGGAGCGCCGCGCCGCGCGGCTCAAGGACTGATGCTGGGCGGCTGAGGCAATGGCGGGAGAACGGAGGCTGGCGGGCGGTGCGCCGCTGCCTATACTTGCCCTGTCGCGCGCATGCGCACCCGGCGGGAGCCAGCCATGTCAAGAATCGCCGTTCTCCTGTTGTTGCCCATCATCCTGGCCGGCTGCGTATCGGTCAGTAGTAGCGATCCCAATCCACCACAGCGCACGACCGTCGTCACCCCGTCTTCTGGTAGTTCGACGACGGTTTGCAGTCCGCAGCCCTGCTAGGGAGTAGCCGGGGCTGCCTGAACTGGTGGAGCCGGCGCAAGCGGGGGGAGGGGCGGAATGTGGCGTGAGGCAGCCATGTCCCGTACCTGCCGCATGACGCCCTCGGCGAACAGCACGGGCCCCTGGATCGGTATGCCGGCTTCGCGCAACGCATCGGCGGTCCAGGTGTTGCACGTGTAGAAGCCGTAGTACCTGGCTGTGGCGCCGAAATAAAGGCCGCCAGGGTAGGGGCCGTCTCCAAGGCTTACCGGCGCGCCGTGTTCGTCGATCTGGATCGCGTGGTTCAGGAATGCGCGCAGGCGCTCGATGCCGCGCGCATCGACATCGAGTTGCACGACATTGTCGGCGCCAAACGCGGCGGCCGGCGTGTCGCGCAGGATCGTCAGCAGGATCACGCCGTCGTTACCGGGCAGCAGCGCCGACAACAGCGTCAGCGGCCCGCGCTCGCGGCTCAGCAGGTAATGCCGGTCGCCAAAGCCGAAGCAGAGATATCTGGAACCGTCATAGCCTTTGGCCACGCGCATCAGTTGCATATCGGCATCGCGGGTATCGATGCAGACATCGGTATGCCAGTCGCGCTCCACCACGCTGATGGTGGTGACGGCGGGCGGCACGGTGGCGCTCGACCAGTTGGTGCAGGCCGGAATGGTCAGGATGAACGCCGCCACGGCAAGCACGCGGGACGACGTTTTTCCATTCATGCTAGGCCTGCCGCTTGGATACCCCACCCAGCCAGCGCACAGGCCGCTACCACGGCCCAGGGCGGCAGCTTCCAGGTCGTCAGCGCCATCAATGCCAGCAGCGCCAGTGCAAAGTCTGGTGGTGCCAGTACGGCGCTGGTCCAGACTGGCTGATACAGCGCGGCAAGCAGCAACCCCACCACGGCGGCGTTGACGCCCATCAGGGCCGCCCGTACGCCGCCATGGCGTCGTAGCCGCTCCCAGAAAGGCAGGGCGCCGAACACCAGCAGGAACGATGGCAGGAAGATCGCCAGCACGCACCATGCTCCGCCGGCCCAGCCGTTGGGTGCCAGCCGGCCCGCCGCGCCCAGGAATGCGGCAAACGTGAAGAGTGGCCCGGGTACGGCCTGTGCGGCCCCATAGCCGGCGAGGAACGTATCGTTGTCGACCCAGCCGGTAGGCACCACGGCGGCCTGCAGCAGTGGCAGGACTACGTGCCCACCGCCAAAGACCAGCGCGCCGGCCCGATAGAACGCATCGAACAGCGCCACCAGATGATCGTCCGACATGCGTGCCGCAACGGGCAGGCCAACCAGCAACGCTGCAAAGGCAAACAGGCAGAACAGTGCGACGCCATGGCCGACCGGTATCGCCAGTGGTTCATGCGGCAACGCATCCTGTGCCCGGAACAGCCGGGTACCGGCATAGCCGGCCACGATCATCGCGCCCACCTGGCACCACGGCGATGGCACCACGCTGACCGCCACGGCAACGAGCGACATCAGCGTAATGCGTGGTGCGTCAGGGCACAGCGACCTGGCCATGGCCCAGACTGCTTGCGCCACCACTGCAACGGCCGCGACCTTGAGCCCATGCAAGGCCCCCGATGGCACCAGATTGCCATAGCGGGACAGGCCCTGGGCGAACAGGATCAACGCAATCGCCGACGGCATCGTGAAGCCAAGCCAGGCCGCCAGCGCCCCTGCATAGCCAGCGCGCGTGAGCCCCACGACCATGCCAACCTGGCTGCTGGCCGGCCCGGGCAGGAACTGGCACAAGGCGACGATGTCGGCATAGGACGGCTCGCTGAGCCAGCGGCGCTGCACGACAAAGGCATTGCGGAAGTAGCCAAGGTGGGCGACCGGACCGCCAAACGAGGTCAGGCCCAGGCGCAGGAATACGAGGAAGACTTCCCAAGCGGCTGCAATCATGATGCACACGCAGTGCTGACGGTTTGCCTGAGATTGGACTTGCCCACGGGACGGATCGTTGCCACCAGGCCAGTGCCTTGCGCGGCGGGTCGATTGGCAAGCTCGACTGAGAGGCCATGCAATTCGGCGACTCGCCGCGCAATGGACACGCCCAGTCCGGTGCCTTGCTCATGCTGCCCGGCGCCCCGGAAGAAACGATTGCCCAGACGTGCCAGCTGGTCGGGCGTGACACCCGGCCCATGATCGGACACCACAATGCGATCGGACTCGAATGCCAGCGTAACGATGGTGCCGGCGGGGCTGTAGCGGAGTGCGTTGTCCATCAGGTTGCGCAGCATCGTGCCGAGCAGGCTCGGGTCGCCACAGATGTCGAGCGTTGGCTGGCCCGCCGGCGGCCAGAGGACTTCCATGTCGACGTGCCGGCGTTCGGAAAGCAGCAGGCAATCGGTCAGCACCTGCTGCGAAATGCCGCGCCAGTCGACCGGCCCACGCGTGGGCGGCGACTCCTCGTCCTCCAGGCGGCTCATGGTCAGCAACTGGGAGACCAGGTGGCTCATGCGGTCGATGCCGGACTCGACATTGTTGGCGGCCTGCGCGCGCTCCGCCGGATCCGACGAACGGCGGGCCACTTCCCATTGCGCCTTCAGTGCCGCCAGCGGGGTACGCATCTCGTGCGCGGCATCGGCGGTCAGGCGGCGCTCGTGTTCGAGCAGGGTCGACACGCGGTCGAGCAGTTGGTTCATCGCGCCGACCAGCGGCACCAGTTCCGCCGGTACTTCACGCAGCGACATCGGGGTGGGATCTCCCGGCGTGCGGGCGTAAATCACGTCAGACAGGGTCAGCAACGGGCGCATCGCGCGGCGCACGCCCCAGATCAGCAGCGTGGTGAGCAACGGCAGGCCCAACACCCATGGCAAGACCTGCGCCTGCAGGTACGAGAACACGAGTTCCTGGCGCTCGGCCATGCTCTGGCCCACGCAAACGCGCCAGCCCGCCACCGGATCGTCAAGGTAGTACAGGCGCCAGGGCACGCCGTCGATCTTCCGGTCGGCAAAACCCCGGATACTCGGCAGCCGCGGCAAGCGGTCCCCATCGGGGTCGATATGGAGTGGTTGGCCGCTGCGGTGCCAAGCGGCAATTGCAAGGTCGCCGAGGCCGGCATCGCCCAGGTCGCCAAGATCGGTATCGCCGGGGGCGGGTCCGTTCGATGGCGGCGCCGGCACGGCACCGGTGTTGATCAGCGGCAGCATGGCTTGCATCTGCTGCGCCATGCGCACCATGGCGGTGTCGTATAACTCGTTGATCTCTTCCTGCGCACTGAGGTAGACCAGCACGCTGGTAAGCACCCAGGCAAAGGCCACGGCGATCAGTACGGCCAGGATCAGCCGCCGTTGCAGGGTCATGCATCGTCCCCGGCGCGAGTGTCGGCGGCCACGGCTTCGAGTGCGTCGAGCGTGCCCAGGGAATAGCCCGCACCGCGCAGCGTTCTCACGATGCCGGGATGAATCTTGCGCCGCAGGTGATGGATGTGGACTTCGAGCGTATTGCTTTCCGAGCCCTTGTCCCAGTCATAGAGTTTGTCGCGCAGGAATTCGCGCGTCAGCACGCGGTTGGGATGGCTCAACAGCAATTCGAGCAGCATCGACTCACGGCTGGTCAGGTCGACGGTCTTGCCATTCCAGATTGCCAGGCGTGCCGCAGGTTGATACTCGAGCGGGCCATGGCGCCAAACGGGCTCGGGCATGCCCGCGGCGCGGCGCGTCACGGCGCGCAGGCGCGCGGCCAGTTCGTCGAGTTCGACCGGTTTGATCAGGTAGTCGTCGGCGCCGGCATCGAGCCCGGCGATGCGGCTCTGCACGGCATCGCGTGCGGTCAGCACCACGACCGGCGTCGCGCGGCCTTGCTGCCGCCAGCGTGCCAGCAGGGCGACGCCATCGTCATCGGGCAGGCCCAGGTCCAGCAGCACGGCATCGTAGTGCATCGCGGCGATGGCCCGGTCGGCCTCGGCGCCGGTAAGGAACCAGTCAACGGCGTGCCCCATCAGCTTTAGCCCACGCTGCAGGCCGTCGCCGAGCATGGAGTCGTCTTCAACGATAAGGATTCTCATCTCGTGCTGCCTGGAACAGAAGTTTGAAAAGAGTGATTGAAACGAGGCGAATGATGCACATGAAGTGACTCCAAAGGGTAGCATCGCCTGCGTGCACTCGCACGCTTAATCTGACGTTAAGGTAATTCGCCTAATCTGCCGCCTCAATTAATCGGGATCAACACGAGTGCCCGGTTTGACTGACATAAGGTCAGGTCCCGAAATCCCTGGATTCCTCCATGCATCAGCCTCCCAGTCAGCAACGCACAAGCTCCGCGCCGGCTGACAACGCACGTTCCCCGGCTGGCTCGCCGCGCCTGCGTTCATTACCGTGGTCGGCCACGGCGGGATGGGCCGCGCTGTTCATCGCATTTGCGCTGTTGGTATGGTTTGGCACGCTGGGCGTGCGCCATCTGGTTGGGCCCGACGAAGGGCGCTACGCGGAAATCTCGCGCGAGATGTTTGCCACCGGCGACTGGGTGACGATCCGCTACAACGCGCTCAAGTACTTTGAGAAGCCGCCATTTCATATGTGGGTGACGGCCGTGAGCTATGCGCTGTTCGGCCTCGGCGAATGGCAGGCACGCTTGAGCGTGGCGCTGGCCGGCCTGCTTGGCATCGTCATGTCGATGCTCGCCACGTGGCGCTGGTTCGGCCTGCGCGCGGCGGCGTTTGCCGGACTGGCACTGCTGGCCGCGCCGATGTGGAGCGTGGCGGCGCACTTCAATACGCTGGACATGACCCTGGCCGGCGTGATGTCGTGCATCCTGGCCTGCATGTTGATCGCGCAACATCCGGACCTGTCGCGGGCGGGACGCCGTGGCTGGATGATGGCGTGCTGGGCGGCCATGGGTTTCGCCATCCTGACCAAGGGACTGGTCGGTATTGCGCTGCCGGGCCTGGTGCTGGTGGTGTATACGCTGGTCACGCGTGACTGGGGCCTGTGGCGGCGCCTGCATCTGACTGCCGGCGCGGTAGTCATCCTGGCGATTGTCGTGCCGTGGTTCTATCTGGTCTCGGAGCGTAATCCCGAGTTCCTGAACTTCTTCTTTATCCACGAGCACTGGCAACGCTACACCTCGAACATCCACTCGCGCGGTGGTCCGATCGTCTATTTCGTGCCATTGATCCTGGGTGGCTTCCTGCCCTGGGTCGGCTTGTTCCCGCGTCTCTGGTCGGCCATGCGCACGCCGGCCGAGGCGGGTGAGACGCGGTTCCGCCCGGCGCTGATGGCCGGGGTCTGGGCCATTGCGATCTTCGTATTCTTCAGCCTGTCGCGCTCGAAGCTGCCGGGCTACATCGTGCCGGTGATTCCCGCGCTGGGTATCCTGGCCGGCGTGGCACTCGACCGGCTCGACGTGCGCGCCTGGGGCCGGCAGCTGCTGGGCATGGCGATCGTGGCGGGCTGTGGCCTGCTGGCCAGTCCCGTGGTGGCCACGCTCAATGCCAATCACACCCCCAACGCGTTCTGGCGGGCCTACGCTGTCTGGGCGGCGCTGGCGTTCGTGGTGATGCTGGTTGGCATCGCGGCGGCACGCGCGCTGTTGCGCCGTGGTGTGCTGGCCAGCGTGGCCGTGTACGCGTTGGGCATGTACCTGGGCTTTACCGTGGCGCTGCTCGGGCACGAAACCGTGGGCGGTCCTGCGTCGGGTGCGGACCTCGTGCCGCAGGTTTCGCAGCGGCTGACGCCGGGCATGAAGCTCTATGGCGTGCGCATGCTCGACCATACGCTGCCGTTCTACGTACGTCATCCGCTGACCATGGTCGCCGAGGCGGACGAGCTGACTTTCGGTACCACTGTCGAACCCGATCGCTGGGTGCCCACCATGGCGCAGTTCGAGAAGACCTGGCGCAACGGCGAGGCCGCCATGGCGGTGATGTCGCCGGAAACGTATCTGGACCTGTCGTCAAGGCTGCCGCTATATGTCGTGGCACGCGACTGGCGTCGCGTGGTGGTGACCAACGTGCCAACCCCCGCGCCTTTGCTGCAGCACTAGGCCGGGCCCAATCATCCCTGATGGCCGACGTTGCGCGGCCATCTTTCGTTTTCTGAGTACCTACTGATCCATGCAGCAAAAGCGAATCCTGATTCTTGGCGTCAACGGCTTCATCGGCCACCACCTGACGCGCCGCATCCT
>CAUUBQ010000027.1:0-108428 GCA_963543405.1 uncultured Cupriavidus sp. | reverse complement strand
GTCCTGGACCATGCCGACTGTGCTGAGCGCGACACGCCGTCTCTCCGGTTGGAGATCCGTGACCGTCACCGTCACGTGCACGGTTTCACCAGGCTTTACCGGGGCCCTGAAGCGCAGGTTCTGGCTCAGATAGATCGATCCCGGCCCGGGCAGGCGACTGGCCAAGGCCGCCGAGATCACGCTGGCCGTCAGCATTCCGTGGGCAATGCGCCCGCCAAACGGCGTGGTCTTCGCAAAATCTTCGTCGAGATGGATGGCGTTGTTGTCGCCGGAAGCCGTCGCGAACAACTCGATATCGGTTTCAGTGATGGTCTTGGCGTAGCTTGCGGTCATGCCAAGCTGCAGGTCTTCGTAGTCATAGCCATTCAGGATGTTCACGAGGTCTCCTTGAAAATATTGAAAGCTGTTCGGGCGCCAGATCCAGGCGATACTCAGCACGCTGACGCGCGCGGCGCCGCGTATCGTTCAATGGGTGGTCGACGTGTAGCCTGATCCCGCGCCCAATGGGTGCGTGCCCCATCTTCAGTGCATGGAGCGCGCGTGCAGGTTGTGCCGGGGACTGACGGACGATCGACTCTTCATCCCCCTGCAATGCAGGGTCTGCATATCGATCGACGATTCGGGGGCATTCAGATGCGGAATGTCCGGGCGTGTGTCGTGGACGGGGATGCTGACGTGGGCTAAAGCTTGAACTGAACATGGATGCAACCCCAGCATAAGTGGGCAACTGGCGATCGACTTTGCATGAACAGCCAGCGAGTTGACATTTCGTGCCATGCAGTCTACGCATAGCGATGGAAATGGAGGGCGCATTACCCGGGGCAGTGGGGTTGCCCACCCAATTTGGGGTAGTCGTACTTTTGGTGCGGAATCTGGCAGCAGCCAGCCTGCGAGGCGCTTGTAGTAAGGATTTTTGGCTTGCCGCACTTTGTGCACCAAGAGTTCTTACAGTGCATTGATACGTATGACTTTTTGGTGCCAGACCGTCAGATTTCGCACCAAGAGTACGATCACCCCGACTACGCTACTTCCGTAAGGCGCTTTGTCGCAGACACGCATGCGCTCGGTGATCGCAGCCCCGAGCAATAGCAACAGGACGCATTCGGCCAAATCGACGCGCTGTTGCGTGCCATGGCGCTACGGCCCTAAATGGTCCGTTGCCTTAAAAGCGCGGAGCCGACTTACCGATCTCTATTCGATCCCGGCCCACAAGCCAACCGCGCGGCGCGCCGACTACCGATCCGCCCGTCCGAGGTGAGGGTGCCACACCATCTCGAGCGCGGGGACCGCTGTCGTTCCTGAGCGCCAAGGGTGCCACGGCCTATCGGGCCTTCCTGCGCATCGCGGCCTTCACCGGCATGGCGGGGTTCCCTGGCGCACTCGCGCCCCGTTCCATCGCCCATGCCCTCCGCACAGCGCCACGTGCTGGCCGCTGGTCCGCACGCTGGCGGATGGCTCGGAGGTGATCGCACGGGCGGACGAGGCGACGCGGCTGCGGTTTGTGCTCGATTTCGGCTATACCACGGGCCTGCGTGCGGCCGGGCTGGTGGGCGTGACCCTCGGCGGCATCGAAATCGGCCCGCGCGGCGAGCGTTGGTTGCACCCGGTCGGGGGGGCTTGATTCCCGTGCAGGTTACCGGGGTAGCCACCCCTAGCATCCGCGCGGGTTTCCGGGCAGCGGCCCACACGATAGTCATGTAAATCAATGGGTTACTGACCCACGACTTTGGCTGTCGAAAGTTACGCATGAGGCACGTATTCGAAGTCTCATTGCGTCGCAATCCTCTTGCCGCTAATCTCGGCGGTCCGTCTACCGCTTGGGAGAAGGCGCGATGGATCACTGGCAACTAGCGTATCTCGGCATGCGGCAGATGCCACGCGAGCTTAGCGAGTTCGAACTAGCCACGTTCTTCACCTTCTCCCCCAAAGAGCGCGCCATGATCGACGCACGGCGCAGCCACCTTTATCGGCTGGCCTGTGCCGTCCATATCGGCTTTGTCCGTATGACGGGGCGCACCCTTGACGCCTCCAAGCAGGTTCCGAAATTTCTCTGGGCCTACGTTGGCGCCCAACTCGGCGTCACGCCACCGGATATGGGCACGCTGAGCGCCTTGTATGACGGGCGCACTGACACGCTGGTGGACCATCAGATGCTCGCCTATCAAGCCCTCGGTTTCAGCCCAATGGCTGAGCACCAGCGTCGCTACGTGACGCGCTGGCTCAAGGAGCGATTGGGAGGACAACCCAATCGCAGTGACATGCTGCACGAGCTGAAGCGGTGGCTGTACGAACATCGTGTTCTGATTCCGCATGATCGTGCGCTGAAACGTCTCATTAGCCAGGCAGTGGAGATCTCCGAGGCGTCATTGACCGACGCGTTGGTGCTCGCCTATGGCGAGGCGTCACTTGATGCTTGGGGTGCCTTACTACCTCGCCCGGATGGCGATCAAGCAAGTCTGCAGCAATGGCTGTGGGCGGTACCGTTGCGCAGCTCGACGCATCAAATGGGGGAGCTGTTTGACAAGATCGAGTGGCTGTACAAGCTGGGGATCCAACATCGCTGGCCTGCGGTCTGCAATGAGGCGGTCGTGCGGCACTACGCGAGACGTTGTGCCAATCGTCCGGCCTCGATCAGCAAATGCGTGGTGCAACAATCCCGCCGCCTGGAGTCCGCTTGCTTTTTGCGCTATGCCTTGTGTGCCGCCACGGACCAGGTGTCGTCCATGTTGCGCCACTGGATTCGCAAATCCGTGAACGACGCCGGATGCCTCATCGAGGCGGGCCGTCCGGATCCAGACATCAAACTGCGAGAGTTTGCTGCAGCCGTCAAAGCGCTCGTTGCTGATGAAGCGCTCCCGCGAGAAGCGCTCTGCCAACAATTGGATGCGTTGGCCGACGCCGCAACCAGCCAGCAGCACCTGCGAAGCCGTGTCGGCATGATTCGTGAGCAACTGCTGTCGCGGCATCGGCTTGCCAGAGCCATGCTGGCCAGGCTGATCCGATTGCCATTCGCCACGCATTCCGCCCATGCAGCGACAGAGGCAATGGAGATCTTGCGCAATCTCTATGCGCGAAGGGCTAAGTGGCTACCCAACCGGGTTAGTGTGAGTTTCGGGCGAGCCTGGCAGCCGATACTGGAGGGGCAGGACCGTAAGCGAGCGCTGGCCGCCTTCGAATGGGGAACGCTGTTTGCTCTGCGTGTCGCGTTACGTAATGGCTCGGTCTTCCTGGATCACAGCTTCGCCTTCCGCAGCCAGGCAACCATGCTGATATCCGGCCAGGATCGGCAAGCGCGGCGCAACCACTTCTATGGCCATCTCAAACTGCCGCAGGATGCCAGAGCATTCTTGGAACCTGTGGTCGCGCACCTGGATGCGGGGCTCGCCCGGCTGCGCGATGCGGCCGGACGAGGCGAGTTGAAGATCGACAATTCCATCCATGTCGATCCTCTCAAGGCAAAGCAGCCCGAGGCTTCGGTTGAGGCCTTGCGGCGTGCGCTGTTTGACAGGCTTCCAAACGGGCAATTGCCTGAGATCCTTCTGGACATCGACAGCCACACCCATTTCAGTTGGCTTTTGCTGGGGCGAGAACCGTATTCTCGCAGTGAGTTGCTGATGATCTATGCCTCAGTGCTCGCGCACGGGACCTCGATGTCTGCAGCAGATCTTGCCCGCATGGTGCCGGAAACTGTCATCAAGCGCTATCCGCCAGATGATGCATCGTATCGCGGACGAGCGGAAACTGCGAAAAGCCACTGATTCAGTGCTTGCCTTCATGCATCAGCATCCCATCGCTCGGCATTGGGGGCGCGCTGAGTTGGCTTCATCGGACATGATGTCCCTGGAAACGACCCGTTCGGTCTGGCAAGCTCGCGCTGACCCCCGTCGGCGTACCGCGTCGATTGGAATGTACACCCACGTCCGCGATACATGGGGCATCTTCTACGATCAGCCAATCCTCCTGAATGAGAGACAAGCCGGTGCCGCCATCGAGGGAGTGATTCGCCAGAATGGCGGGGAAGACGTGACGCAGCTCGCAGTTGATACCCACGGCTACACCGACTTCGCCATGAGTCTGTCGCGATTGCTCGGCTTCGACCTCTGCCCGCGGCTTTCTCATTTGCGTGATCGCCGGCTGCATGTCCCAAGGGGCCATGTAATTCCTTCAGAACTGGCGGCGGTGGCGGATGCGGATGTTCGGCTTGTATTGGTCGAACTTGCTTGGGACGAATTGGTCCGGGTCGCCGCATCGGTGCAGACCGGGCAATGCACGGCGGTACAGGCTTTGACACGCTTCGGCTCGGCTGCAAGAGGCCAATACGTGTATTAGGCGGGCGTACATTTGGGAAGGCTATTCCGTACAATCTTCCTCGTCGACAATTTCACCAACACCGCGTTCCGTCGGGAGATGCAGCATGCCTTGAACCGTGGAGAGGCGGTACACACGGTCCAACGGGCCATCCATTACGGGAAAATTCCTCTTGAACTGGCGCTTCACGATGTGTCCTTGGCAGCGGTTTCGTCTTCGTTGACTCTGTTGTCAAATGCCGTGATGGCTTGGAACACACTGCACATGCAGCACGCGCTAGAGACGATTGAGGCTATTGGTGGCGAATCTATGCGGGCTGACGATCTGCGCCAGATTGCACCGACTCGTTTAGAGGGTATCAACTTGCGTGGTACTTTAGATTTCCCCATTGCGCGCTATGCTCACCGGCTGCTGCCCAGCACGACGAGTACGCACAGCTTGCCGCCGACGTCGCTTACTGCATGACGCACGCAGTAACGATTGTGGTCGCTCGCCCAGTAGCGCGCTCTAAGGGAAACGGCGATGATGCACGTCCGGATAGTGTGGATGCTTATGCACCATCAAGCGCGCCAGTCGACATCTGAAGGCTGCCCGGCTGCCAGGAAAGCAGCAAGCCGCCGGCCACGATTGCGATCATCCCCAAGCGCGCGAAGCAAGTTCGTTCGTTCGGCCCGACGTCAATGACCAAGCGCTGAATCTTCCCCGACGTTCTCCCCATCGAAGTTCAACCCTCTACGCACTCGCAGCAAATCCGCGACACTGGACCGCCCATCACGGATCGGAATCCACCGAGCAAAGCAAAAGAACTCCGGCACCGTCGATGCCTGCCAAGGGCCCCTGTGCCCATGCACACAACTCCACATGGGCGCCTGAAGACTGCCGTGGAACTAATGATCCTCTGGCCATCTCGGATGAAAATCATCGATCGTGAAAGCGTGCCGATGCGTATGCGTGCCCAAACGCTCGCCTTCAGCCAAATGTTCGGCCAAATGGGGCTCGTCCGGATGCTCGTGCGCTATTTCATCTTCATCGGATGACGGCCAGACCTTCCACGCGATCACGACACCGAGGGCAGTGATCGCAGCCATTGCCAGAAACGTCGGCGCCATCCCGAGCGCTGCGCCCAGTTGTCCAGCCAATGGATAGGTGATGAGCCAGCAGGCATGAGACAGTGAAAACTGGGCAGCAAATACCGCAGGCCGGTCTGCAGACGCTGCCGATCGCTTCAGTAGCCGACCGCTGGGCGTCTGTGTCATCGAATAGCCGATACCAATACCGAACCACGTGATCAGCAGTGCGGGCCATTCGAACCTGCCGCCCCAGGAAGCCACTGCGAATCCGGAAACGAGACCAATGGCCAGGATGGAGGCACCTGCGAGCATTGGCGGCCGGTCGGGGCGCTTGTCCAGTAATCTGGGCAATAGGAGCGCAACGAGCATGGACCCACAACCAAAGGCCGCCAACGCAAAGGGCACGTCCGAACTCGGACGTTGCAGCTTGCTTTGCACATACACCACTGTGTTCACAATCACCATGGAACTCGCTGCCGCCGCCGCTAGATTCAAAGCAAGCAGGCCACGTAAGCGAGGGGTACGCAGGTAGATGGAGATGCCACGAAACGTCTTGGCATAGATGCTGCCACTGCGCTCAACAGCTCGCGACTGAGGCAAGGACACGGAAACCACCAAGGCGGCCGACACCAGAAATCCCACCACAGTTCCGCCAAAGAGCCAATGGAAGCTGATGACCGAAAGCAGCGCGGCAGCAAGCATCGGGCTCACCAGGCTCTCCATATCGTAGGCTAGCCTTGAGAGCGACAGCGCGCGGGTGTAGTCCTTCTCTTCGGGCAGCACATCCGGGATCGTCGCCTGAAATGTCGGCGTGAAGGCTGCCGATGCCGACTGCAGTACGAAAATCAGAATATAGATCTGCCAGATTTCGCTGACAAACGGCAGCGAAATCGCGACTGCCGCACGCACCAAGTCCATCGCGACAAGGAATGCGCGACGGGGAAGCCGGTTCGCGAAAGCTCCCACGACTGGGGCGATACCGACATAAGCCACCATCTTGATGGCAAGAGCGGTTCCCAGCACGCTACCAGCGTTGGCGCCGGCCAGATCATAAGCTAGCAACCCTAGCGCGACCGTGGCCAGCCCCGTCCCGATCAGCGCAATCACCTGCGCCGTAAACAGGTGCCTGTACGTTTTGTTCTTCAATACGTCGAGCATCACGGCCTCCAATTCCGTGTGTGGGATCCAGCCAACCGACGTACCAATGCGCGTCGACGCTGACTCCCCAGTCGGTAAAACCAACGTCGCCTTGGCCGTTAAAGGTATTTGCTGATGGCCTTGAATTCCTTCAGCGTTTCGTCTGTTGGTCTGGCCCGATTGCGCAGTGCGTCTTCGAGGCAGTGATCTATGTGGTCGTGCACCAACGTCTTCTTAGCCTGGGAGATGGCACTCTCCACAGCCTGAAGCTGCTGAGTAATGTCCAGACATGGCCGTCCCTCCTCGAGCATGGCGACGATACTGCGCAGGTGTCCTTCGGCGCGCTTGAGGCGCTTAATGATGTTTGGGTGAGATGCATGCAAAGTCACGAGAATTCTCCTATCCTCCAGGGGAGGATACTAGCAAACGGAGCTCGGCTCCGCAATGCTTCGAGAGCCGTCCGATGTCGCATTGACCTGAGAGATTCCAATGAACACTGTTGCCCTCCCCAGCACCGATCACTCCATTGAATCGCCAAAACTGATGACGCGGCACCGCTGGATGGAGGCCGCGCGGATCGGCCTGACCGGTCTGGTTGCCCTGTTGTTCTGGCAGGGTCTTGTCCCGATCGAAGTGCTCTGGTTTGCGGTAGCCATTGGACTCTATCCATTGGTCAAGACTGGTGTCATGGAACTGATTCGGGAGCGCAAGATCGGCACGGAAATATTTGTCACTATCGCCACCATGATTGCCATGATCGGTGGCGAAACGATTGCGGGCGCTGTATTGATGGTGATCATCCTGATTGCCGAGTTCATTGCTGACCTGAACACCGATCGCGCCCGAGCATCAATCAAGGCGCTCATCGGCGCCGTTCCTCAGGTGGCGCTGGTACGCAGTCAAGGCACCGAGCGAACCGTTCCAATCTCAGAGGTCAAGGAGGGAGACGTGGTCCTCGTGCGCACGGGCGACAAGATACCGGTCGACGGAGTCGTCGAGGGCGGACAGGGTGCGACTAATGAGGCATCGATCACGGGCGAGAGCCTGCCACGTGACAAGCGCAGCGGCGACGAAGTCTTCGCCGGCACGATTCTCGAGTCTGGCGCACTGGATGTGCGTAGTGTGCGCGTCGGCACCGATACAACGTTCTCACGGATCATTTCGTTGGTCGAAAATGCCGAGGCGCAGCAGGCGCCTGTCCAGAAACTTGCCGATAAGGTGGCGGGCTGGCTGATTCCGCTGGTGCTGGTGTTTTTGGTCGGCGTCTACCTTTTCACCCGCGACGTTCGCATGATCGTGACACTGCTGATCTTCACTTCGCCTGCCGAACTCGGCCTGGCTACACCGCTTGTGATGATAGCGGCCATTGCAAGGGCTGCGCAAAACGGCATCCTGGTAAAAGGCGGTCTCTATCTTGAGCAACTCGCCAAGGCCGACGTCTTGGTGTTCGACAAGACCGGCACGTTGACTGCCAATGCCCCAACCGTTGTTGGGGTGAGATCGGTCGACGGCACCGTCAATGACGCGCGTATTCTGCAACTTGCCGCCGCGGCCGACCGTCGGTCTGGCCATCCATTAGCTCGCGCAGTCGTAGAAGCTGCGCAAGCAAGGAGCCTTGATGTTCCCGAGCCAACGACCTTCGACCAGATTCAGGGAAAAGGCGTCAAATCCACAGTAGATGGCTTGCAGGTTCTGGTGGGCAATGCCGCACTACTGAACGATGCCGGTATCCATGACATACCGACCTTACCCAACCTGGGCGGGACAGCCGTGCATGTCGGTATCGACGGAAAACTCGTTGGCATTATCGAGATTGCTGACACCATCCGCCCCAGCGCCATGGATGCGCTGGCTGACTTGCGTGCCAGCGGCGCGAAACGCATCGTCATGCTGACTGGCGATAGCGAGGACGCAGCGCGAACCGTGGCCAGTGCGTTGAAGATCGACGACGTGCGTGCGGGCCTGCTGCCGGAGGACAAAGTCAACGCCATCGCTTTGCTGCAGTCCGAGGGTCATCGTGTTGCCATGGTGGGCGATGGCGTGAACGATGCTCCCGCCCTGGCGCGCGCCGACGTCGGCATTGCCATGGGGGCCCGGGGGACTCAGGCAGCGCTAGAGGCCGCCGACGTGGCGCTGATGACGGACGACCTGGGCAAGATCGTCACAGCGAGGGCCATTGCAAATCGTGCCTACCGTACCATCAAAGAGAACCTGTTTGTCGGCGTTGGCGTGGTCCATGTGCTCGGCATCACAGCAGCGCTGATGGGTTGGATCGGCCCGATCCAGGCAGCCATTCTCCACTTGGGACCCGATGTTCTGGTATTCCTCAACTCGGTCAAGCTACTGCGCGTGCGGATTTAGGGAGCGATCGCTTTGCGGATGCGCCGAGCTTGCAAGCCCCGCTCTGGCAGTGCGTCAGGATACAACTGAGGGACACTCCGCCGCAGCTGCCCCAGCCTTGCCTGATACCCGCTCGTTATGTCCCTTAGCCAGAGTCCGTCGAAACGTTCCCCTATTGCTTCGTGCCGTTCAGAGACTGAAATTGCTGCGTGAGATAGTTTTTCGTGTTGTTCATCTGCGCCACGGCGATGGTCCAGCGCAGTGAACTGCCTGCGGTAGCGCTCGACCGTCGCGTTGACGCGTACTTCGATCGCCTCGTAGCGACTCTCCAAATCCCGAATGCTGCGTTCGATACCGGCGGTCACGGCGCCAATTGGTCCGCTTTCTCCGATCATACGATCTACTGCGTCGGAAAGTCGGCGAGCAAAGCCACCGGTCGTGCCGTCGCCGGCAAAGAGTTGCGCCACATCGCGCAGATTATTGTTCAGCGCGGCGTCAAGCTTTTTGCTGTCTATCGCCATCGTCCCGTCCTTCTGCATCGATACCCCAATCGCCGCCAGCATGGTTGGCGCCTTAACCGGCATGTCGGCTTCCGGCGTGTTCAGCACGGATCGCAGCGACGTCTGAATATTGCGGATCGACGTTTCGCCATTGAGTGCGCCCTTGGTTTGCGCCTTCGTGTCGAACCCTGTCATCGACTTGATCGACGACTGGAGGTTGTTGTAGGCGGTCACCATCGCCTCCACGGCATTCTGGATGCTCTCGGTATCCCGTGTCATTGACAACGACGTCGTGCCGGTCTTCTTGAGCGTCATCGTCACGCCCTGCGCCGCATCTACCACGGTGTTACTCGCGCTGGTGACGGCAATGCCATTGACCGTAAGTACCGCATTGGTAGCGCGCAGGGTTTCCATCATGGCGTTCGAACCCGGTGTGGTCGGATCGTAGCCTACTACGCCTTGCAATTCGGGCGACGAGCCCGAAATGCGCATGGCTCATCGTCTCGCCAGTCTTGTCCGAGGTCAGGATGAGGCGGTAAGGCGTCGCGGTGCCGTCGTTGATGACGCTGGCCTTAACGCCGAGCCCGGCCTTGTTAATGGCGTCGCGAATGTCTTGCAATGATCCCTTACCCGGCTCGATCGTCACCGTCTTGGGGTTGGGTGCATCAGCAGTAGGCGCATTGGCGACGAAGCCTGGGTTGATATAGGTACCGCTAGTTTCGTTCCAGCCGCTGGTGGTGCCGAACTCGAAGGTCAGTGTCCCCGAGCCGATCTGAGCATTCTGCTTGGCGTAGCCGCTTCCGGCCAGCGATTGGGCCCTCGCCAGTCGGGTCACGTTGACGGTCAGGTCACTGGCGACTGCATTGGCGCCGGTAGTCACCGACATGATGTCGCTGTTGCCCACAGCGGCCTTGACCGCGCCAAATGCATCCTTGTTCATTAGCGCCTTGGCTGTGGCCTGGAAGCTGCTGAGCATGCTCTTGACCGTGCCATATGCCGTCAGCCGTGTTTGGTACGCCGCCTGTCGCGATTCTAGCGCCTGCAATGGCGCTGCCTCTGCTTGAGCTAGATTGTCGAGCAGCGTCGACAACTCCAGACCCGCACCAATTCCCACTGAGCTGATCGCCATATTCTTACTCTGCGTCTGTTGGGTTCATGTTGATTGGCACCCTGGCCGGGCGCGTTTTTCCAAAATGCCTTGATACCGCTTACTGTCCTTGGCGTCGCGCCAGATCTGATGCTGCGTCGACCCAACCAGGTAGAAATCTCGCACCTGGAGCCCGATGCTTGGTATTCCTCAACTCGGTCAAGCCACGTGCGGCTTTGATAAGCGATCGTCAGGCGGCAGCGCGGAATTCCGAGCGGCTACCACCGTTTTCTGCTCGCAGGCAGGTCAAAAGTACAGTCATCTTGCGCGTCGCACTCTTGCCTTCGGCGGCGAGCGATGGATGCCGACGCGTCGTCAGAACGCTGGCATTCATCGCCTGAAGGCTCAACCGGAGATACTGGTCCAGCGGCACCCCAAGGCGCGCCGCTCCGGCCTGCGCAGCCGCCAGTTCATTCGAAGCCAGCCAACTCAGGGATTGCTCTAGCGAAGTCTGCTGCATCATGGAGTCCCGGGATCAGAAAGTTGACAGGAAGTGTATCGACGTCCCGCCGGAAAAAGATTGCTGGATCATTACATTCCAGACACCTCAGCTTGAATACCCCGGGGAGTCACCCCGGAGGTATCTGTCAACGTGTCAATCGAATGCCGCCGGGCGTTACTCCATGCGCTTGATCTCCTTGTAGTCGCCCTTTGTACGCAAGGTCAGCGTGACCTCCTTATCGGTCCGATTGCGCCAGAACCAGCCATGGTAGCCATCGAAGGCGGCAACAATCTCTCCAGAATCTTGCCCCGCGCCCTTGCCTTTCTTGTAGGAAGTGGAGCGTCCCTTGCCATCACCGTGGGCGTCGAAGTTCACCACCGCACCATTGGCGGACCAATCGTAAGCGGCCTTGGCGCCGGCCGCCATCGCCATCTTGACTTCGGCTCCTTGGCCCGGACGCAGCACAACGCTGACCTTGTCAGACCTGCCTGACGCAGCAGCGACCGGCGCTTGGGCCGTGGGGTCGGCGGCTACGACCGCATGCGCGGCGCCATCGTCATGCAAATGACCATGCGCCTCTGCGGATCCTTTCGCTACAGCCGCGGCCGCATGCGTTTCATCCCCCGCGTGGGAATGGCCGTGCTCCTCGGCGGACGCCTTCTTTTCCGCTGCGGGCGCTTGAGTCCGGGCCTCCAGTGCGGCAGCATCCGCCCGCGCATCGGCTGCCGCCTCTGCCGCCAACTGGGTTTTGATTTCCCCCATCTTGGTCAGGCCAAGGGCGCGACCGACACCAGTCGGATCTATGGCGTACTCAGAAGGCAGGACGATAGCCACCAGGATTGCGAGAGCGGCTCCCACTGCAATAACAGTGGAGCGCAGAAGTTGAGCCGACGTCGGAAGCTCGGCACGGGTCGGAATGTCGGTGTTGTACATGGTGATATATCTTTAGGAAACGATCAGACCGGTCAATTGGTAGCCAATCAAGATGAAGCCAGCGGACATCATTGCTACGTTGGCGGCATAAGCATGCCGCAGGAAGCTCTCAGTCCTGCGCCAATATCCCATTGCAATCAGGATGGCTGACAGCGCGAGCAACTGGCCGATCTCGACTCCAACGTTGAACGCGAGCAAGTTGGGGACCAGTCCATCCGGCGAGATCTCGTACTCGATGATCTTCGTCGATAGCCCGAACCCATGAAAAAAACCAAAGACCAGTGTGGCAACCTTCGTATTTGGCTGGAAGCCAAACCAGCGCTGGAAAGCGCCGAGATTGTCCAGCGACTTGTAGACGACCGACAACCCGATGATCGCGTCGATGATGTAGCTGTTGATGCCTATGTTGAAATAGACCCCAAGCAGCATTGTGGTGGAATGTCCGATGGCAAAGAGGCTGACATAGAGCCCAATATGCCGCATCCGATAGAGAAAGAACACAACGCCCAGAAGGAACAGGATGTGATCGTAGCCTGTGACCATATGTTTGGCCCCCAGGTAAATGAACGGCAGTAGATGAACGCCGCTGATTTCCTGGATATAGCCCTTGTCTCCTTCCGCCACGCCATGGGCGAATGCCGAACCGCATACTAGTAGCGAAGGCAGGATCACTGCGATGAGCGCCATTAACCAACGCCAACGCGCTGATTCAGGGCCATTAGGAATGGGAATACGCATAAAACTCCACATGGTTAAAAAATCGTTATAACGGGCCATACACCTTGTGCCAGCAAGCTGGCGTGTCACGTCAGTCGCGGTGGCCGCGCAAATTTATCAGGACGATTTGGACGGAGAGGCAGTAGATAGATCCACGCTGATGCTGGTCGCTGCTGCGGTAACGCCCCCCAGGCAGAGGCTGGCGGTAGCGTCATCGCTTCGTTGTGATCCATTGAATCGTGGTGTTGAGGCTCGCAGGCTCGGGGCCCAACTCCCAATTCTTGTGACAAAGTTTGCGAAGCGTCGCCGACAAGCGGAACTACGTAAGGCGAATGCGCGACCATGTCGACCATGGAACCGGCCCTCCACACGTCGGCGATCAGGGCGACGACAAACGCGACCGCAATAACCGCGATACGCTTTGCATGCGTGATGGGAACTGCGTCAACTCGCGTGTATTGGTAATCCCACATCACGCTATTGACCTCGCGCCGGGTCCAGCACGTACCCCATGCCTCTGATCGTATGGATCAATCGGATGTCGAACGGCTCATCAATCTTCGCCCTCAGCCGACGGATCGCCACGTCCACCACATTGGTATTCGTATCGAAGTTCACGTCCCATACCTGGGAGGCGATCATGGCGCGAGACAGCACTTCCCCGGCACGCCGCACGAGCAGATGCAGCAGCATGAACTCCTGGTTCGTCAAATCGATCCACCGACCGCCTCGATACACACGTCTGCCGAGCACGTCGATGTCGAGATCGGCAATCTGAATACGCTCCGAATTCTGCTCGCGCACTTGACGCAGACACCGGCGAAGACGGGCAAGAAGCTCCGCAAATGCAAACGGCTTGACCAGATAGTCGTCCGCGCCCAGTTCGAACGCCTTCACCCGGTCCGCGACCTCGTCTCGCGCCGTAAGGAACAACACTGGCGTATCGCGGTGCGCCCTGATGGCTTTAACGACAGTCCAGCCGTCGGCACCAGGCAGCATGACATCGAGGATCACCACGTCATAGCTGCCCTCTTGGAACCAGTGGATGCCCTCCATACCGTCGTGAACCGCATCCACGCTGAAGCCCGATTCGGTCAGGCCCTTCACGAGATACTCCGCAGTCCGCACTTCGTCTTCGATCACCAGCACCTTCACGCGACCTTGCTCCTTCCAACAAATTTTCATCAACACCTGGCTGAACCGGTTGGCACTGCCTTCACCCCGACTTCTTTGCGACCAGCACCAGGGAGCCGCCCACAGGAAGGCGCATGCCTGCTCGAAGCAGGTGCCTCTCTACTTCACACACCGTGCCAAACGCAGCGTTCGCTATCTTTCCAATGCGAAATCCGGCATCGACGCCGTCCGTCGGTCGCGAATGCCGCGTCAGCCGGGACGCGACCATTGCGGGCAACAGCAAAGACATGAAGGAACTGACATAGACCGTGTGGAAACCCGCCTCTCGAACGACTGCCAGTAACGAGGCGCGCGTATAGCGACGCTTGTGCTTGGCCGCTTCATCAAGCTGGCTCCATAGCCATGGATGTTGTGGCACCGTCAGGACAATGCCGCCGCCGGGCTTGCACGCGTCGTACATTCCCACCAGCGCGCCCGCGTCGTCATCAATGTGTTCGATGACATCGAATGCGCCCACCATCGAACGCTTCACGGAACGGCATGGCGCGCGCATCCATCTGCAACAGATTCGCGCTGGTCTTATGCCGTGCCATTTGCAGTGCTAACAATGACGGCTCGCCCCCGCACACCTCGACGTCGGGAAAGCTGTTCTGAACCGCATTCAGTGTCTCGGCGGTTCCGCATCCGATATCGAGAAACGATTGCGTAGCGGGAAAATGCGCTTTCATGGCGCCGATGATCAGCTTTCGGCGGTACGCGAACCAGAAATGATGGCGTTCGATGGCGTCATATGTCTCGAACAGCGCTTCGTCAAATCCGTCATGATCGGCAATCATGTGTGGCGCCAGAATGACGACACCTGAAGCATTAGTTGCCTGCCAACCGCAGGTCCCGCACTCCCACGTAGGGGAAACCTCCAGCGCACCACAATGGATACAGACCTGCATGCTCTCTCCAGCCTTGTTCGAAGGTCACCGGCACTACGCCCGAGCGCAAGCGAAGGCCCGGGCGGGCATACTCGCCCGCGGCTCAGTAGATCGCTGTGAATGGGAAGACGTGCGCGGCGCGTTGTGCGCACCGGTGATCGGAATGTTTCAGACAGCGGCGTTCGCAGCAACAAAGATTGCCTGCGATCAACCGGCGAATGAACGAGGGCTTATCGCCGAGGGGGTTCGAATGGCAGCTCCCCTGGTATGGATCTCAGGAGAGTCGGAGCACTGGGTTGGTAGACGGAAACCAAAAGAGAGGGGACTGACTGGATGTGACCGGCAGAAAGCAAAGTAGCCAGCTCGGCCAGCGCATGCACCGTGTCGTGCGCGATACCTTCTTCGTGACCCTCGGAAGTCGTCCCCGTGGCATCGGAATCGGCCATCACGCTTTCAGGCGACAGCGCTGAGGCGCCCATCGTTCCATCCACCGCATCTTCAATCTCGTGCGCCGCCCAGATGGGCGTTGCCAATAGGGATACGGTCCAACTCAGGAAGAGCAGGAATGTAACCAGGCGGACTAGGCGGCGGGACACGATTCGTCTCAATACAAGAAGGTTTGAAGTCTATGGAGACTCAGGGCAGTACAACATAGTTGGGCAACCAATTTGCGTGTCGCGCCAGTTCCACTGCGTCCACAACAATAGCCATACCGAGAAACCAGACTGAGTCGGCCAGATTGCGCTGAAAGGATCCGACATGGGCCACCCATGTTTCGTCAGTGCGGAATAGCGCAATTTTGGGGAAGAATGCCGGCGTACGGAGTGCGTAGTCAGCGAACTCCGGGAAATTCTTCGACAACACGCGCTCTTCTGAACGGATCACGGCTGGGTACATCAAGCCGAATGCCAGTGCCAGAAACATGGTCAGAGCAATGGATTCAGTCAGCGCACCGAGTCCGACAATACCCACGAAGTTACACACATACAGCGGGTGCCGGCACATCGAATACGGCCCTTCTGTAACCAGTTCGCTACTTTTTCGCCCCGAGATATAAAGTGCGCACCAAAGTCGACCGACAGTGGCGACGGTGATGCCAACCATGCCGATCGCCCGAAGCAAGCCCGACACCCAGGAGTCGTCCCACTGCGAATGGCCAGCAAGCAAAGAAACCAGAACGACCGTCACGACCGCTCGCCAGATCCCAATACGATGGCGGGTCAAAAAGGTTTCCAGTGCACTCGGGGCTGACAGGAGAGCGCCCGGCGGAATGGACAAATTCATGAACTTGCAATCCTTAACTTTGAGAGTGGGCAGGCGGCGATCAACTCACCGCCATTAACCGATTACGCTTCAATCAACTCAGGTTCCTTCGCGCCGGCCTTCCGCTGGCGACGCAACACCATGCCGCACACCGCGGGCAGCACGAACAGGGTCAAGACAGTTGCCGTAACCAAGCCACCGATGACAACCGTTGCCAGGGGCTTCTGCACCTCGGCCCCGGTGCCCGTTGCAATCGCCATCGGGACAAAGCCCAGCGAGGCCACCAGAGCCGTCATCAGCACTGGCCGCACGCGCTCCATTGAGCCTTCGATCACAGCCGCATTTGGTGACATGCCGTCTTCCAACCGTTTGCGGATCGCGGAGATCAGCACCAGACCGTTGAGTACAGCCACGCCGGACACCGCGATGAAACCAACGGCCGCCGAAATCGAGAACGGAATTCCACGCAAGAGCAGGGCAAAGACACCACCGGCAAGGGCCAGCGGCACTGCCGTCAGCACGGTAGCCGTCAGCGCCGTGCTGCCAATCGCCATATACAACGTTGCGGCGATCAGGATGAAGCACAGTGGCACAATAATGGCCAGTCGCTTGGTCGCGGCCTGCAGGTTCTGGAACTGCCCACCCCATTCAATGTACATGCCAGGCGGCAGCTTGACTTCCTTGGCAATGCGCGCCGCCGCATCATCCACGAAGCTGCCGAGGTCACGGCCACCGACGTTGGCCTCCACGTACACGCGGCGCTTTCCGTTGTCGCGGCTCACCTCGTTGAGACCCTGCGTGAAGCGGAACTGCACCAATTGGCGTAGTGGTACCGAAGCACGGGCTTGCCCTTCGGCTGCCGGCAGCATGACTGGCAGCGCACTCAGGACATCGAGGTTTTCGCGCTGCGCGCCTGGGAGGCGGATCACAATGTCGAAGCGGCGGTCGCCATCGAAAATCTGCCCGGAGGGACGCCCTGCCATAGCCGACGACACTGTGTCCGCGACCTCCTTCACTGTCAGACCATACCGGGCGATCGCCGCGCGGTCGAACACAATGTCGAAGGTCGGGAAGCCGCTGGTCAATGGCACACGAACGTCGGTAGCACCGGGAGTCTTCCTCAACACGCCCGCGATACGCTGAGCTGTCGCTGCCAGCTCGTCCAGATTCTCTCCATAGAGCTTCACTGCTACGTCACTGCGCACGCCCCCGATCAGCTCGTTGAAACGCATTTCGATCGGCTGTGTCACGTCGTAGTTGTTACCAACCATCGGCGCCGTTTTTTCCCGGATACGCTCGATCACCTGTTCCTTGGTGGTGACACCTTCCGGCCACTCGCTCTTTGGTTTCAGAATGATGTAGTTGTCCGACGCGTTGGGCGGCATGGGGTCGGCAGCCAGGCTCGCCGTACCCGCCTTGGAGTACACGGTCTGAACTTCCGGTAGCGTCAGGACCGCACGTTCGAGCGGCAGATCGATGGCGACCGACTGGTCGATCGACGTCGACGGAATACGCACCGACGACAGGTTCAAGTTCTGCTCGTCGAGCGTGGGCATGAACTCACGGCCAACGAACGTGAAGGCCACCGCCGCAATCGCCAGTGTTACGAGTCCCGCGCCAACGAACGGCATGGGTCGCGCTACGGCCCGCTCCAGCCACGGGCGATAGCGCTCCTTCGTCGCTGCAATGACGCGGACTTCCTTCTCGGATATCTTCTTGCGAAGCAGCACGGCAATCATAGCCGGCACAAACGTGAGCGACAGCACGAACGCGGACGCGAGCGCCAGCATGAGCGTGATCACCATCGGCGAGAACATCTTGCCTTCGACGCCCTGGAATGTCAGGCAGGGCAGAAAAACCATGAAGATCACAAGCTGCCCATAGACAGTTGGGCGCACCATTTCGCGGGACGACAGCATGACCTCTTCCAGCCGCTCTTTGAGTGTCAGTAGGCGTCCTTCATGATGTTGCCGCTCTGCCAAACGTCTGAGCGAGTTCTCCACGATAATGACCGCGCCGTCGATGATCAGACCAAAGTCCAACGCCCCCAGGCTCATCAGATTACCGGAGATATTGAGTTGGTTCATGCCGATCGCGCTGATCAACAGTGACAATGGAATCACGAGCGCAGCGATGACCGCAGCCCGCCAGTTACCCAGCAACGCGAACAGGATCGCCACCACCAGCAGGGCACCTTCCACCAAGTTCTTTGCGACCGTTTCGATCGTGGCGATCACGAGCTGAGAACGGTTCAGCGTCGGGACAATGACAACACCCGGCGGCAGCGTCTTCGAGATCTGATCGAGCTTGTCGCCCACAGCCTGCGCCACGGTGCGGCTGTTCGCTCCGACCAGCATCAGTGCACTGCCCACAACTGTTTCGTAGCCGTTGCGGCTGGCCGCACCCGAGCGCAGTTCGCCACCGATGTTGACCGCGGCGACCTGACCCACCGTGATCGGCACACCCTGGCGCTGCGCAATGACAGCGCGAGAGATCTCGTCGGCGGACTTGATCCGTGCATCGGCACGCACAAGATAGGATTCACCCGATCGACGGATGAAGTTCGCCCCGACCGACAGGTTGGCGTCTTCAAGCGCTTGCGCTAGCTCGCCATAGGAGATGCCATAGGCGGCCATCTTCGCCGCATCAGGCTCGACGACGAACTGCTTGACATAACCGCCCAGCGAATCGACGTCGGCCACGCCAGGCGTCGTACGCAATTGGGGTCGGATGATCCAGTCCTGCACCGTACGCAGATAAGCCAGCTTGGAGACGCGATCGTTCAGACGCTCGCCGCGCTCGGTCAAAAAGCTGCCATCGCTCTGCCAGCCCGGTTCACCATCCTTGACCGTGGCGCCCTTTCCCTCGGGATGCTGGTACTCGACGCTGTAGTGGAACACCTCACCTAGTCCCGTCGATACCGGCCCCATCTGCGGTTCGACCCCTTCCGGCAAGTTCGGGCGCGCCTGTGCCAGCCGTTCCGTCACCTGTTGGCGCATGAAGTAGAGGTTCGCGCTCTCCTTGAAGATCACAGTCACCTGGCTGAAGCCATTGCGCGACATCGAGCGCGTATTCTCGACGCCATTCAGGCCCGCGATCGCAGTCTCGATCGGATAGGTGACGCGCTTCTCAACCTCCACGGGGCTAAGGGTAGGCACAACGGTGTTGATCTGGACCTGCTTGTTTGTGATGTCCGGCGTGACATCGATCGGCAACAGGTTGAGCTGCCACGCGCCGATGATCGCGACGATCGTCGTCAGGAACAGCACTAGCCAACGATAGCGAACAGAGCCGCTGAGAATGCTCTCGATCATTCCTCGTCCCCGCCGCCCTTGTTCATCTCAGCCTTGACCAGAAAGGCGTTGCGTGTAGCCACCTGTTCGCCCGCTTGTACGCCGGACAGGACCTGCGCCGAACCCCCGCTACGGGTTCCGATAAGGACCGATTGCGGACGGAAGCCGTCCTTTGTGCGGACGAACAGTACGTCGCGGCCGTCGAGATTCTGGACCGCGTCTTCCGGCACGGAAAGGGCTGCAGCATCGCTTACTGCCGTGCGCAGGCGCACCTGAACGCCTTCACCCACCACGAGCTTGTCGGTTTGCTGGACAGGCACCACCACCACTGTTGCGGCGCGGGCACTCCCTGAAACGGTCGGCGTGACCGCCTGGACGCGCGCAGGCACCGGGGCGCCATTGGCCGGCAGAATGGTAGCGTCACTGCCTGCGACGATTCGACTGGTGTCGGCCGCTGTCACAGCCGCCTCGACCTGCACCGCTCCGGTTCCGGCCACACGGAACAGTTCGGCCTGGGGCGCCACGAACGCACCCAGCGTAACGGACTGCGCAGTGACCTTGCCTGCGATCGGGCTGACGACCGCCACCGACCGACCGTCACTGGCCAGATGCGCGGACTGAGCCACCGTGGCGGCACGCAGCGCTTCAGCCTGGGCCACATCCAGCGCGGCCTTCGCGGCCTCCATTTCCTGGCGTGGTGTAACACCCTGCTGGAACAGACCCGCCTCGCGCTCGTAAGTCTTGCGCGCCAAATCGGCCTTGGCCTGGGCGACCTTGCGCTCGGCAGCCATGGCTGCAGCGTCGGGGCTATCGACCACGGCCAGCACATCGCCGGCGCGCACCACATCACCAAGCCGGCGCTGGATGCGCTGAATGGCACCAGCGGCACGGGACACGATGACCGCTTCGCTGCCGGGCACTGCTGCGACCGAGGCCGGCGCCAGGATTTCAGTACCCACGGCCGCACTGGCTACCGGCTCCACAGCGATATTCGCTGCTGCAAGATAGGCCGTCGGAATCTTGACCTCCTGCGTTCCGGTCTTTTCCGGAGCTGCCTCGGGCTTTTTCACTTCCGCCGCCTGCGTAGTCGCAGACGATTTTTCCGTTCCCGACAGGCGCGCCGCACCGAAACCCACCACCGCCGCAGCGACAGCAACCCCAGCAACCATTGGCCAGTTCATAGACCGACGCTCATTTTTCATCATCGCGATTCCTCAAATGCAAGGCGGCCGTCCGCCTGAGCCAGCGCCGCCAGGGCGCGCACGCGCGCCAGGCGCGCGTCAATCGTCAGTTGCCGGGCGTCGACCAGCGCACGTCGAACGACCAGCAGTTCCATCAGCGGCGTCTTGCCCGATTCATAACCGATACGCCCCATGCGATAGGCTTCCGCAGCCGCCTGTTCTCCCTCACTGGCCGCAGCGAGTTGCTTCTCAGTAGTGGCCACTTGGGAGACCGCAGACTGGCGTGCGGCGTTGGCTTCGAGCCGGATGCTATCAAGCCGCGCTTGCGCGGCGGCAACACGTTCGACTGCGGCATTAATGCCATTGCGGTTCTGGTCGAAGAGCGGAATGGACGCCGTGACGCCAACTACATAGCCACTGGCATTGGTCCAGCCATAGCGGCGTACACCGGCGCTGATGCCCACGTCGGGTATCCAACGCTTCCTCTCGACGTTCACCTGCGCGTCCAATGCATTGCGATCGGCTTCGGCTGCCCGGACGGACGGAGAATCCTCGAGTGCCGTAGGTGCATTAGGGATCGTTGGCTGGGTCGTCAACAACGAACTTGTGACGGCAGTATAGGATTCGATTGCGCCAGACATTGCCGACAATCGAGCCAATGCCTGGGTCGCGTCATTGGTTGCGGCGGCCTCGGCGGCTTGCGCTGCAGACACGCTAGCCTGCGCCTGCGCGCCACGCAAACTGGCCTCTTTCCCCGAACTCACGAGGGCGCGTGCGGCTGACAACTCCTCATTCGCGCGTGCCAGGTTCTCAGTGGCAAGTGTTTTGCGACCCAGCATCGCTTCGGCGGTGGCGTACGCCACGGCGAGTTCTGCAGCGTAGGTCACTTGTGCCTGCCGTTCTCTCGCTTGCGCCGCGGCAAAGTTCCGCTCGCCGACCTCGATGCGTGCACCCCGTTTCCCTCCGATTTCAAAAGGCTGGGTGATCGAGTACGTGTTCTGCCGCTGGCTCTGGCCGCCGCTGTCGGGCGCACCCAAGTTCTCAATGACGGTGTCGATACGGGGATTCAGCCACGCGCGTGCCTGAGCGGCATCGGCTCCTGCCGCCCGGACATTCGCGGCCTGTGCCGCCATGGCCGGCGCCATGGCCATGGACTGTTGCAAGAGGACGGTGTACGGAGGCGCTTCGGCGGCCCGACTCGACACCCCTGCCAGGAGAAGCACTACGACACCGATGTATCGCGCACTAAAAATTGTTGGAAAGTTCGCCTGATTCATCGGACAAGAAATGTGAGACTGAAACGGGTGCTGCTATGTCTAATACGCGGCCCGAGCGTTTTTCCCTCGCGAACCGAGATGTTTTTTTTCGAACCCGGCTATAGAAGTGCAGCCAGCTTCGCTCTCGCCCTCGTGACTCGTCCTTCTAGCGCCTTAACGGTGATGCCGAGCGAGGCCGCTGCCTCGGACGACGACATGCCCACAATGGATGTGAGGACAATCGCTTCGCGCCCGCGCGCATCAAGCTTGGTAAGCACGGCAACAACGCTGGCAAGTCGGCGGCGTGCCGCCACTCGACGCTCCGGACCCGGATCCTCGTCGGGGACAGTGTCTGCAACTTCGGGATCCTGGAGATCCTGGGCGCCAAACAGGAAATGCCGGACGCGCCGAAAGCGATACAGGTCACGCATCTTGTTCATCGCAATGCTGAAAAGCCAGGCACGAAACGACCTCTCCCGGTCGAAGTCATCCAGGCCGTGCCATGCGGATACGAACGTTTCCTGCACGACGTCATCGATATCGGTTTCAGGAATGCCAAAGCTGCGCGCGGCCTGTGCCAATGCAGCACCATGTCGCTCGACGAGCTGACCAAACGCGTGCTGGTTGCCGGCGGCTGCCTGGCTGACGAGAATCTTTTCTGCGTCCTCGGGTGTCACTGTGAGCCGCGGCGGAGCGCATCGACGAGAACACGGTCATAGGCTGACCGATGCTCGGGCTTGAGTCCCGCACGCATTTCAAAGACATGAACCAGCGTGGCACGCTGAAGGTCTCCGGCGGCTCGTTCGACCTCCTGCGTGGCGGCTTCCACCTCGGGCGACCAGTTTGGATTCGTGGCAATTGCGTCAGCCAACTTGCCATTGGCGGCCCGCAAGCGCATTTCGATCTCACGCCGGCGTTGGGCAAATGCCTCTTCCTTTAGCTCAAGGATTTCCTTCTCATTGGCATCCAGGGGAACGGCAGCGTGCAACATCTCATGCAGGTCGGGATGCTTGTCCTCTCGCGCATGCGTGAAATAGACGCCCCCGGCAGCAACGACGATGCCCAATAGCGCGCCTACCAAGGTGGAAAGCGACAGACGGAGGGTTCTCGCTTTCATCATTTACCGATCAGTAAACCAAAAGGCGAGGCGGCCGGTGGCGTGGCGACCCACGTGGGAGAAGCCTTGCTTAGCAGTCCGGTTCCAATACGATCGATGACGGTGAACGCAAACAGCGCAGCCAGCGCGGCGCAGCAGAGCGTTCGCCAGATATCGTGTCTGGAGACGATTACGGTTTGGGCCGGCTCCTGGGCTATCCGGTCGCGGATTGCGCCGACATCCACGGCCTGCGATGCCTCTCGCGTCACTTTTGACGCCTCGGCGAGCCACTCATCGACATTGGTCATTGTTTGCTCCATGCCTTCATCCACCTCGATACTCTATATACGGCGCTCACCCTCAAATCCCCTCGACTTCCTCGAAAATATTTTTGGAATGCAGTGCGCGAAGCCTTTGCCGCGAGCCCGCAGTAATTCATGACCAACATGTAATTGCCGCGCAATCACTTGGGGCATATCGGAACACTAGACTGGCGGTGCAGTTCAAATCAACATTTCAACTCCTTTGCCAACCATGAAGAACTCCCTCGCCAAGCTCGCCTTCACTTCAACCATTCTCGGTCTGACAGGCCTTGCTAGCGCCTCCCCCGCCCCGCTGGACATCCACGCATCGCTCAACAAAGCAGACGGCCAGATTCATCGGCCGCGCGACGCTTTCACCGATGGTGCTCGCATTGCCGAGCGTGACGCATTTACGGATGGCGCCAGGATCGGCCAGCGCGACGTCTTTTCGGATGGAGCTCACGCCGACAAGAAGTAAAGCCTGAAGTAGGCCGGCCGCCACTGCGGCGGCTGCGTTACCGTCCGCGCTACTGTTAGCACATTAGTGCCGTCCATCTCTTTCCCCGGGGTCCTCTACGCCTGACGCCCGCTCCTCGAACGGAGCTATGGCAATTCCTCCTCGCTGTGAAGCCGCGCGCCAGTTGTCTCTCACCCTTCCGCCCCGTCCGCACCGTAGTTCTTCATTGCAAGCGTCGCTCAGAAAATTCGGGCAATCCATGTGAACTGGATTTTCGCTACCACTGGCCGGAAGTTTCTCCCCGCTACGGATCGGACTCCATACGTCCAGTTTCCAAGGACGGCGCCATACCGAACACGTCATGATCGGTCACTGCGACCCTGGACGAGGTCGTGTCGCGATGATGCGACAAGTGGCTTGCTCGTAATTTCACCGCAATCTGACGGCAATCTCCAAATTTCTATACTCGCGCCTCAATTTACAGATCGCAAATCAATGAACTGAGGAGCCTACATTGAAACTGTCCCATTGCTTTACCATGGTGTCGCTTGGCATTGCCGCAGGTGCCGCCCACGCACAGTCGAGCGTTACGCTGTATGGTGTCGCTGATGCAGGGATCGAGTACTTGAGCAATGTCCCATCTGCCTCTGGCGGATCGAGCCAAGTGCGAATGACGTCGGGCAACATGTCGACCTCGCGGTGGGGCATTCGCGGTGTCGAGGATCTGGGCGGCGGCCTCAAAGCGATCTTCGATCTGGAAAGCGGAATTTCCTTCGATACCGGCGCGCAGAACAACAACACCCGCCTGTTTGATCGTGGCGCGTTTGTGGGCCTTGCCAGCCAATACGGCACGCTGACGTTGGGCCGGCAGACAACACCGATGTATGACACGGGATTGCAGGTTGACCCGATGGGTTACGCGCCACGCTATTCGCTGTACAAGAGCGACGATACGCTGGCCGGCCGTGCCGACAATGCCATCAAGTACCGCGGAAAGTTCAATGGTCTGACAGCCACCGCCCTCTATAGCTTCAGCCGAACTGGCGGGGGTGAGGTGCCCGGCAACTACAAGGTGGACCGCAATCTCGGCGTGTCATTGATGTATGAAGCCGGCGCGTTTGCCGTTGGTGCCGCATATGACGAATTCCAAGGTTCCACTGTCCCGACGGAAAACCTCACCGACCGCCGCGCGATGTTGGGGGCCAGCTATGCGTTCGGCCCCGCGAAGGCCTTCGTTGGCTACCGCTGGTACAACGGCAATGTGGGAACCCTGCCAGCCAACCGATCTAATCTGTATTGGGCGGGCTTGCGTTACAGCATGACGCCCGCCCTGACGTTAACGGGCGCTGCTTACTATACAGATACGCAGAACTCCAGCGCGGACCCGATTATGTTTGTCGCTTCCGCCGACTATGCCTTCTCCAAACGTACTGATGTGTATATGAACGTCGGGTACGCACTTAATCGTGGCAATTCGCAGCTCGGCATGAATGGCTACAACGCACGGACCGGCAACCCGACGAATGTCGTGCCTGGCCGGGATCAGACTGGCGTGATCATGGGTGTACGCCACAAGTTCTAAGCTGCCCCAAGAATCGACACTCCCTTGTGCAAACAGGAGAGCTTGGAGTCCCAAATCGGGACTCTTTTTTTTGGAAGAAGCGATATTGCGTTTCACATCAGCAGGCGCTATGACACCTTGATCAGGATTGCGAGCTTTCACCGCGCGCTGCAATCCGAAAAAGGGAAGGGAGTTTTGACACGGCCACCAATTGCGTAGCTAGCGAACGGCAACATCCACGGCAAACCAAAAGGAACGCTATTTCACTGGCACGCTGTGCCAAACTTTATTGAGACCATCTCCCGAGCGGTCGCCCGCCTTCTTGTCCATCAGGCCGCGATACAACGGCTTTCCTTGATAAGCCCATTGGGCTCTGCCATCGTGCGTAGGGACCAAGGTGAGCGCTCCAACCGGCTTGTCGTCGGGAGCAGCGAGTGCGGGTGGAAAATTCCGTTCACAGTCCCCTTCGCAGGATTTGGCATCGGGAACCCCTCTTTTAGCGAAGACGTATAACGTCATGCCGTGTTCGTCAACCAGGATGCCTTCGCTCGCGTGCGGTGCGGCGCCCATCACCGGGGACGCGACGAGATATCCCCCCACAATCAGTGCGATTGAGAGCCGTTTCATAGCGCAACTCCTAGGTCCAACCAACAACGACACCAACTGGCCCGGATGTAGAAGGCATTGGCGTATGCCTCGGGCCGCTGATTTCTTGTAACGCCATCAGGACTGGCCATGCATCGGCCGTCGTCCTACAGGACGCTATTCCTCGCCGCGCCTCGAAATGCATGAGCCCCTTGCAGCACTTTTTATTGTGTGGCCAAGGCTCTTCGGCATTGACTTTGTAGAGATCGCTACAGCATTGAAGTAGCGCATACAGCCCGCTAAGCTGGCTGCATGACTCCTGCTTCCTCCCTCCCCGAGACGGCCTGGCTACTTCTCGTCGTTAGCCTGCCGACCTCCGCTGCCACGCCCCGCATGCGCTTTTGGCGTGGCATCAAGACGCTGGGCGCTACCGCGCCGCGCGACGGCGCATATTTGATCCCGAATCTGCCAGGCCTGCGTGGGCCATTACAAATGCTGGCCGCCGATGCCGCCAATGAGGACGGCAAGGTCTGGATGCTGTCCGTACAGGCCAGCGACGAACAACAGGAGGCGGAGTATCGGGCGTTGTTTGACCGGACCACCGAATATGCGGCATGGATGACCGAGCTCTCCAGCGCCCGCTCAACTTTGTCCGATGCAGATGAGGCGGAGCTACTGCGCGTGGCACGCCGGCACGGCCGTGGGATCGATGCCATCCGCAAGATCGATTTCTTTCCTAACGACGCGTCCGCCCGGGCCGAAGCGCAGTGGCGCGACTTCAATGCGGCAATCGACATTATGCTGTCGCCCGGCGAGCCGCACGGCACAGCCGGCAACATTCCGCGACGTGACCCGACCCAGTATCACGGGCGTCAGTGGGCGACCCGCCAGCATCTCTGGGTCGACCGCGTTGCCTGCGCCTGGTTGATCCGGCGCTTTATCGATCCTCACGCCACGTTCCTCTGGCTCGAAGATATTCGGCAGTGCCCGGATGACGCACTCGGGTTCGACTTTGATGGCGCGACGTTCACACACATTGGCGACCGCGTTTCGTTTGAGGTGCTGCTCGCCAGCTTCGGACTAGAGGAGGACAAAGGGCTTGCCCGCCTCGGCCAGATGATCCATGTGCTGGACATCGGCGGTACACCCGTTGCAGAAGCGAGTGGTTTTGAGGCCGTGCTGGCTGGTGCGCGAGAGCGCCTGCCCAACGACGACGCACTGCTGGATGAAGTCGGCTACGTCCTCGACTCGCTTTACACGCATTTCTCAAGCGCGCGCAAACGCTAGTCGTTGCCAACCACAAATAGCTAACCATCAGACAAGATGACCTCGCCCCAACCAACCGACACCACGGCAGCCGGCCCGGTACACAGTGACCCGACTTATACGCTGCGACAACTGGTGCTGTACTTTCTGCGACTCGGCACCTTCGGCTTCGGCGGGCCCGTGGCGCTGGCCGGCTATATGCACCGCGACCTGGTCGATGCACGGCAGTGGATCACCGACGCCGACTACAAGGAAGGTCTTGCCCTGGCGCAACTGGCACCGGGACCGCTAGCCGCTCAGTTGGCAATATACCTGGGATACGTCCACTACCGCATCGTTGGCGCGACGCTCGTCGGCGTCGCCTTCGTACTGCCGTCATTTTTGATGGTGCTTGCACTCGGCTGGGCGTACGTGCGCTTTGGCGGCCTGACCTGGATGCAGTCGGTGTTCTATGGCGTGGGCGCTGCAGTGATTGGCATCATCGCAATCAGTGCGTACAAGCTGACCAAAAAGAGTGTCGGCAAGGACAAATTGCTGTGGTTTATTTATCTGGTGCTCGTCGCCGTCACGGTCATCACTGAATCGGAAGTGGCGTGGCTGTTCCTCGCCGCCGGCGTTCTGGTCTGGTTCTGGCGTGCCCCGCCGAAGTGGCTCCGCCAAGGCAAGCTGAATGCGCTGGCAGCAACGCCCTTACCGGCAGCAAGCGGGATGATGAGCACGTTGGATTGGCCGCTTCTTTCGCAGATCGGCGTCTTCTTTGCCAAAGCAGGAGCCTTCGTATTCGGATCGGGCCTTGCCATCGTGCCGTTCCTGTACGGCGGCGTGGTGACCGAGCACCACTGGTTGAACGACAAGCAGTTCGTTGACGCCGTGGCGGTGGCGATGATTACTCCTGGCCCGGTGGTCATTACTGTCGGCTTTATCGGCTACCTCGTGGCAGGCCTGCCGGGCGCGTGTGTCGCAGCGGCCGCCACCTTCCTGCCGTGCTACCTGTTCACAGTATTGCCAGCCCCCTATTTCAAGAAATACGGAAAGCTACCGGCGATCCTCGCCTTTGTGGACGGTGTCACCGCGGCGGCCATCGGTGCGATTACCGGCGCGGTGATCGTACTGGCGAAGCGGTCGATTGTTGATATCCCGACGATGTTGCTGGCCCTTGTCACCGTCGTGTTGCTCCTGAAGTTCAAGAAGCTGTCCGAGCCCATGATCGTCGCCGGGGCAGCCATCATCGGCCTGATCGCCTATCCGTTGTTGCATCACTAAGGTGCCACAGGAGACCCTGATGACCTACGAAATGAAGCCGCTGGGTTGCGACCCTGCCAAGCTGACCGGCCTCTCCGAGAAGCTGATCGTCAGCCACTACGAGAACAACTATGGTGGGGCGGTCAAGAGACTGAACGCCATTTCAGCCAAGCTCGCAGAGCTGGAGATGGCAACCGCTCCCGTGTTCACGCTCAATGGACTGAAGCGCGAAGAACTCATCGCGATGAATTCCATGATTTTGCACGAGGTGTACTTCGACGGCCTCGGTGATGGCGGTCCGCTGGACGGCGCCCTAAAAGCTGCCATTGAACGTGATTTCGGATCGATCGAACGCTGGCAGGCCGAGTTCATAGCGATGGGCAAGGCACTCGGTGGCGGATCGGGCTGGGTACTACTGACGTACGCGCCGCGCGACGGCCGGCTGATCAATCAGTGGGCGTCGGACCATGCGCATACCCTGGCCGGGGGCACACCGGTCCTGGCGCTCGATATGTATGAGCACTCCTACCACATGGATTACGGCGCGAAGGCGGCCGCATACGTGGACGCCTTCATGCAGAACGTCCACTGGCAACGGGTCGCAAACCGCTTCGCTACAGCAGTACGGACGTAACCGAAGCAGGTACTCCCATGCCACACGCCACGTGCCCTCTGGAACTCGCGACGGCCTTGAAATCCCTTGACGCACCGCAATTGATCGACGTCCGGCGCAAGCCAGCGTTCGATGCGAGTGAAAAAATGATTGCAGGGGCTATCTGGCGCAATCCCGACGAACTTGGCAACTGGTTCGCCACGCTTGATGTGAACCGTCCTGTCACCGTCTATTGCGTCCACGGCCGCGAGGTCGGCCGGGACTGCGCGGCGCTTCTCGAGGCGATTGGCTTCGACGCCACGTATCTGGTTGGTGGGCTTGAAGGATGGATCGCAGGTAATCACCCGACGGTTCGCAAACCAATACGGATAGCGCCATGAAATGGATCACACGTGAACGGCCAAAGATCGATCGTATCGCCTGCCCATGGCTGATCGCCCGATTCATCGACGAGGCCCCCGACTTCCTGTATGTACCCTCGGGCGACGTGGTTCGCATCGCCAGCGAAGCCGGCGCGATCCCCTATGACATACCCGGTGTCGAGCTCACGCACGTAGGCGAGCTCTGCAGCTTCGACGCATTCCTGAACAAGTACAACCTTGGTGAGAATCCGGCCCTTCAGCATCTAGCAAGTATCGTTCGCGGCGCGGATACCTCGCGGCTCGATCTCACGCCGCAGTCAAGCGGGCTCTACGCCATTTCACTAGGGTTGTCTCACGTCTTCATGGATGACCACGAGATGCTTGAACATGGCATGGTGATGTACGACGCGTTGTACGCATGGTGTCAAAGCTGCCAGGCGGAGACCCATCGATGGCCGCCACAGACTTCCGTCTGAATTCCATTGGAAACATCAAATGAATCGAGTCCTTTCCGCGCTATGCGCCGGAATCGCCATCGCCAGTTCGGCCTCCGCTGCAACGGCGCAAGACGTATCCCGGCACCTGAAGGCATCAGAAATCAAACGCACCATCAGCGGCAAGGTGATCACTGACGGTCCACACTGGGCCGACAAATTCGCGTCCGACGGTACCGTCGAATCTGTCATGCAAGGTCAGGAGCAGAAGGGGCGTTGGCATGTGCGCGGCAGCAACCTGTGTCTGACCTATCCCAGCGCAAAGGCCGAGGAATGTTTCGAGGTATGGCGGTACGGCCAAATGAGTGAGTACCGCCGCGATGGAGTCCTCGTGGCACAAGGGAAGCTGGTGAATCAATGAGGTATTGAGGGAGCCTGCGATGTCCTCTCGTTCTCGCAAGTTCGAAGCGGCTGCACTCGCTGGTGCACTGGCCCTGGCCACTACAAGCTGCGGCTGGCACCCATTCGGCGCGCGCAGTCATCAGACAGTCGCCATCGCTCAGGTTCCCGCGCCAGTCCGATCAACGATTGAGCTGCAGGCCAGAGGCCGCGCCGTCGGTGATATCGAAAAGCAGGTGATGGCTGGCAAGACCCGATACGAGGTCACTTTAGGATCCGGCGCTGACAAGGCAACGTTATTGATTGGCGAGGATGGCAGACAGTACGCCGACGATGACGATGACGAGGACTAATGCCGCTCAGGGCGAGGCTGGCAAGTCGCCACCCGCAAGCGTCCGTATGAAGCTCGCCAGTCTTGTCCTGCCACCAGGTATCGACGCGAGCGTGAAGCCGCTTCTCGTAGGCCGTGCGCTACGCGGATTGTGCGACGGGTATGTGGCAGTACTCCTGCCGGCGTACCTGCTGGGGCTTGGCTTTGGCCAGTTCTCTGTCGGGCTGATCAGCAGTGTGACGCTGATTGGTTCTGCGCTCGGCACCATCCTGGTCGGGCTCGTCGGGCATCGTTATTCACAGCGCCGCCTGCTGATTCTGGCCGCTGCGCTGATGGCGGCGACCGGGTTGGGATTTGCTGGCGTGACATCGCTCTGGCCGCTTCTAATCGTTGCCTTTGTGGGTACGCTGAACCCAAGCTCTGGCGATGTCAGCGTGTTCCTGCCACTGGAGCAAGCCAGGCTCGCCGAGGCTGCAACACCCGAAACCCGTACCGCGCTGTTCGCTCGCTATAGCCTTGTCGGTGCGTTCTCCGCAGCCATCGGCGCGCTGGCCGCGGCCCTCCCGGCATGGATATCCATTCACGCTGGCGTGTCGTCGTTGACGGCGATGCGCTTGATGTTTGTCATCTATGCGTTGACCGGCGCTGCATTATGGGCGCTCTATGCTCGACTTCCGAAGCCCCGTCCGCAGTTGGTAGAGCCGTCCGCTCCCCTGGGTCCTTCTCGCAATATCGTGGTTCGTCTGGCGATGCTGTTCAGCGTCGATGCATTTGCTGGCGGTCTGGTCGTCAATGCGTTGCTTTCCCTTTGGTTGATGCAGCGGTTCGGACTGTCACCGGGTGCAGCCGGCCAGTTCTTCTTCTGGGCCGGATTACTGACGACGGCCTCTCAATTTGCGGCGGTGCCGCTCGCACGGAAGATCGGATTGCTGAACACCATGGTGTTCACCCACATCCCCTCAAGCGCCTTCTTGATCGCCGCGGCCTTTGCCCCGTCGCTGGCACTGACATTGCTGCTATTGCTTGCACGCAGTGCGCTATCGCAAATGGACGTGCCGACCCGGACGGCATTTGTGATGGCGGTGGTGACACCAGCCGAGCGGACGGCCGCCGCAAGCCTGACCGCTGTACCGAGGAGTCTGGCGGCGGCGGTAGGTCCGGTGCTTGCGGGAGGATTGATAACCACGGGCTGGATCGGAGCACCGCTACTGGCCTGCGGCTTACTGAAGATCGGCTATGACCTGGCGATGCTGGCCGCGTTCAGGCATGTCAAACCGCACAACTGATAGGGGTTCGGCGCGTAGCCAATCTAACGCCCTTCAATCGTCACAATGGAGTGAACAATGCGAATGACAAAGCAAGTTGTTCTGGCCCTTTCTTGTTTCGCTTGTGCTTGCACCATGGCGACCGCAGCGCCTGCAGAACGGCGTGCGACCCTGGATTCCGCGCGGATCGAACAGATCACTGGCCTGAAAGGCACCTTCTCTGAGGCGGAGAATGTTTTCAAGGTATCCAAGCCTCGTACCGACGTCCAGATCCAGGTGGATGGCGCTGCCATGCCACCGTTCATGGGGTTGACTTCCTGGGCCGCCTTTACGCCGGCGCATGCGCGCCAGGCAATGCTCATGGGAGACACCGTGCTCTTCGAGGACGAAGTTAATCCGGCGATGAGTGCTGCGCTTGATGCGGGCCTCGAGGTGACGGCACTTCACAACCATTTCTTCTTCGATCAACCGCGCGTGTACTTCATGCACATCGGCGGCATGGGTGATCCTGATCGCCTCGCTACCGGCGTAAGGAAGTTATACGACAAGATGGCCGAGATCCGTGCCGCTAACCCTTCCGTTGCCAGCGGCTTCTCGGGTGCGATCCCACGAGAGAACGCGATCACCCCCGCCCCCCTTGAGACCGTATTCGGCAAGAAGGGACAGTCGAGCAACGGGAGGTTCAAGATCGTGATCGGCGCTAAAGCAATCATGCACGGCGTCACTTTTGGCAACGAGATGGGCCTCAACACGTGGGCCGCGTTCGCAGGCACAGATGAGTCAGCTGTCGTGGACGGGGACTTCGCAATGCGAGAGGACGAACTTCAGACCGTACTTAAGGCGATGCGATCGGGTGGCATCAATATCGTTGCCATCCACCAGCACATGACCAACGAGCAGCCGCGCTACATGTTCCTACACTATTGGGGCAAGGGCAAAGCAGCAGAACTCGCCGCAAGCATCAAGAAGGCGCTGGACGCACAGGCAAGCGTGCATAGGCCATAGCCCATGAGCAACGCGATGTCCCCGCGGCGCTACCCCCGATCATGGCAATCGGGGGGCTGCCAAACGCTATTTACTTGGTCGCTCTCCTTGGCGATGTTGCTTGGCCCGGCCATTTGCCAGCCTGGTACCAACTCGATGTCATCTCACGCTTTACCCCTGCAACATGTGGGCGACTTTCCATTGCCAGGTAGAGCGACGCGTTGGGACTATCTCAGCCTCGACCCAGTCCGCTCAAGGCTATTCATCGCTCATCTCGGCGACAATGAGATCGTGGTGATGGACATCAAGACAAAAACCGTCTTGGCAACCATCGGCAATGCGGGCTAGGTGCATGGAGTATTGGCCGTTCCAGAGCTCAACCGTGTGTACGCGTCGGCCACCGCGACGGACGAAGTCGTGACAATCGATTCGTCCACATTGAAGATCGTGGCTCGCGTCCCTGTCGGGAAGTATCCCGACGGTATCGCCTATGCGCCCGAGGTTGGGGTAATCGTACTTTTCGTGCTAAATCTGGCGCTTTTCGTGCTAAATCTGGCGCTCTTCCTGAAAGCCTTTACTGGCAAGGCTTGCCGGTCGACTCCGGCGACCGTCGGCAGACTCTGAGAGCTCCCGCGGTACCATAGCTGCCCGCGCACCGCGCCGCCGCAAGGAGGTAGGGAGATGCCAGGCATGGAATTTCGCTATGTGGGAATCGACCGCTTGCCCGCCAGGATGTCGGAGTTCGACGTGGAGCGATACTTTGCGCTCACCGACAGCGACATGGTGGAGGTGAATGAGCAGTTTCGCCGAGACTGGCGCGCCGGCGCGGCAATCCAGCTGGTCTTTCTTCGGGCGAGCGGCCATACGCTGGACCATGTCGGCACCCTGCCGCGTCAGTTGCTGCGTTACATCGGTGAGCGCCTTGGCGTGCCGACGCCAACCATCGCGTCGCTGCGGACGATGTATCACCGCTACAAGACGCTCTATGACCATCAGGTCTGGGCCTGCGACTATCTCGGGCTGACACGGATTGGGCCAGACCATTGGGCAGGGCTTGGGGCGTGGATGCGCCAGGATGCGAAGGAATCTCTGACGCCCGAGGACCTGCTACAGCACGCGCGCTCCTGGCTATACGAGCGGCGGATCCTGATCCCGGCCGAGCGAGCGCTGCGCGATCTCGGCCGCTCGATCTGGGCGGAAATCGAGCGAGCTGTGGTAGCCATGATCGAGGCTGCCATCCCGGAATCTCAACTTGCGCGTGCGGACGCAGTTCTGTCGACCCGACACGGAACGTCGGGAGTGACCGTTCTTGAGTGGCTGAAGACCCCACCAGCACGTCACAGCCCGACAACCATCGCCGAAACGCTCGAGAAATTCGATTTCTGAAGGAACTCGGTGCGCATACCTGGCAACTAGACGCGGTGCCTATGGAGAAGCAGCGGGCCTGGGCCAAGCGCATCGAGGCGCGCCGCCCCGTTAAGATCAGAGAACTGAAGGCGTCGACGCGCACGCTGGAACTGGTTTTCTTCCTTCGAGTGACCTTGCTGGAATTGACGGACTCCCTGCTTTACCAGACAGGGCGACGGGTCTCCGATCTGGTCCGACAGGCCTACGAAAAGACCACGACCAGGCAGGCCCGATCTGCCGCGGACTACCGCCAGCGCCTGCAAGCGATCAAGGTGCTGGTCGGCGACGCCGAACGCTCGGCCGAGGAGCGGCTCGCGGAGATCGGCAGGCTGCTGAGGGATTTACCTGGCAAGCCCGTCATGAGCCATGCGGCCAGTGTGCGCGAGACACTGACTGAGGACAATCAGCGGATCCGGGCGCTACTCACATCGCTGCGGGAACTGGATTTTGCCGGCCGGGAAGCGGAACCCAGCCTGCGCCGATTGGCGCTCATTGGCAAATTGCACGATAGCGGTGCGAGTGAGCTACCCCGCGGCAGTGAGGTGCCAGCCAGCGGCAGTTGGCATGACCTTATCGAGAATGACGATCGCAAACGTGCACTGCATGCGTTGGAAGCCTCGGCAATCACCGGCCTGCGCAAAGGCCTGCGACGTGGCTCCGTGTGGATTCATCACAGTCTATCTTTCCGGGAACGGGATCAACTGCTGATTCCATCGACGCAATGGAAAAACGAACGCGACCGGCATCTGTCGTCGCTGGCCTTGCCATCGACGACAGATGCGCTTATCAACCGCCTGACGGAGCGCCTCAAGGTGAATCTTGCGGCCTTGGATGAGGCACGCGAGGCCGGCCGGGTCACGATCGGCTCAGACGGTACGCTGCACCTGTCGGCATTGGAGGCACTGCCCACGGATGGGCTGCCTCGCAAGACACGCGACATGCTCTTCAAGGCCATCGGTACAGCCCAGTTCGCGGATCTGATCATGGAGATGGACGCCCGCACCGGGTTCAGCGCAGTCCTCCTGGCCCGAAGAGCGCGTGACGCGAACGAACTCGTGGCGTTGTACGGCGCGCTGATCGCGCACGGCACCGAGATCGATGCCAAGGCCGTCGCAGCGATGATTCCCCAGCTGGACGCGGCGCACATTTCGACACAGATGCGCGCGTTGGAGATGCCAGGCCGACTGGCACGTGCCAATGATCGGGTAATTGAGTTCCAGCGGACTCACACGATCACCGAACTATGGGGAGACGGCCAACGAGCCTCGAGCGACTCCATGAGCCTCGACAACACCCCATCTGTTCTATGCCCGCGCCGATCCTCGGCGGCGCACCCACGCGGTCGGGATCTATACGCATGTGCTGGACCAGCACGGAATCGTGTACAACCAGCCGATCGTGCTCAACGAGCGGCAAGCTGGCGTCGCGATCGAAGGCGTCGTGCGCCACAATGACACGCGCGACGACGGTGGCTTGCTTCGACTTTCCGTCGACACGCATGGATATACGAGCGTCGGCATGGCGGTTGCGAAACTGCTTGGATTCGATCTGTGCCCGCGTCTGCGCAATCTGGCCGAGCGCAAGCTCTACTTGCCGCGGCGATTGGTCGCCCCTGACAAGCTCAATCCGGTCGTCGCAAATGAAATCTCTCTCAAGGCTATTCGTGATGGCTGGGATGGCCTGCTGCGGCTAGTGGCATCTATCAAGTCCGGACGCGTCAGCGCTGTGGTCGCCCTCCAGCGCTTCGGCAGCGCGGCCCAAGGCGATGCCGTCTATCGTGCCGCTGATCAGCTCGGCAAGCTGCTGCGGACGCTGTTCCTATGCGACTATTTTGGCAATCCAGAATTCCGGCGGGAGTTGCATACGCTGCTCAATCGCGGAGAGTCAGTCCATCAACTCCAGCGTGCGGTCTACACCGGCAAGGTTGCGCCGGAACGGGGCCGTCGGCGTGACGAAATGATCGCGATCTCGGGCTCGCTGACCTTGCTTACCAATCTCGTGATTGCATGGAACACGCAGCGCATGCAAGTGACGGTGGATGCCTGGTGCCAGAAGGGGCAGAAGATTGATGATGACTGGCTACGGAGAATGGGGCCCACGCATTTCGGACATATCAACCTCCGGGGCACGCTGCGTTTTCCGCTAGATCGGTATAAGGAGATGCTGCTGCACGCCGCACTACTGCAAGGTGCTGATTTTTACCTTATCGAGCAAGACATCCACCTCAAAAAACTCGCGTACCACCTCGTCGTCGACGTCGACGAGGTACGAGCCATCGGCCAACTGCCGACATGACCGCAAAAGCCCAAGCCGTTTCAGGCTGACCAAAGTGAGCCTCAGCTCCATCACCTCGCGTGACGCCGCCTCCAACACAAGTTTCATGGTGCCATCTGTTCTCGTCTTGGCGACTTTTCGCAGTAAACGCCGGTTCGCACGCCGCGACCGCAGCTTGCTGCCTCGTAGAGTGTCCCCTAAGTTCCTTTAGGCGACGATCGGGCGGTACACTCTCGCGTAGCAAATTCTGTGTCATCCTTCGCTCCAGAGCCCTTCCAGTTGGAACATAGGTGCCTCGCGAAACGCGCGCTATCGGTCGTCGTCTGGAAACTTGTAACCGCATCCGTCAGGGGAAGCGCCTTGGCATTTGGCAATGGATCGTGGCCTGACGAACATAGGACCGTGGCCCAAGCCACAGGAGGCGGGCCCTGCGATGTAACATTGATCTTCCCCGCCTACGTGAAATCAATCACCTTATGACAGAAGCGCGAGAGTTGGAAGAAGCGATGGAGCACGTCCACGCCCTCTATGCCGCGCTCGCCTTGTTGCACAGCGCGGGCGCCACGGACGACGCGCGCAGGATCGCCCAGGAGGCCTTGGACGAGGCGGCCGAATTTCTGACGAACCGGCCTTCCCCCGCGCCGTAGGCCTCGTTGCCCCCTCAACCTATGCACTGTCCATCCGGCCTGTCGGGCGATCGCGCGACGGCCGCGGCGGTCGCCGCATCATTTCGTCGCAGGCGCGACTGCAGTGCCGCCACGGCCATCCCTGAAAGAAATGCGGCAACGCCGATCAACAGCGACAGGAAAGGTGTCGCAAGCCGTCTGGAAATAGCGCCCATGATCTCTCTCACAGTTGCTGCGAAAAGTCGCACGCAAGAGCAGCAAGAATCGGACCGGCGGATGTGGGACTGACCTCGTGTCGCCCCATTGCGCGCCCCTTTTCCCCATGCGACGCGGTGTTGTCCTACAGCAGTCGGCAGCGCCCCGGGGTAGCGTAAAAGCGTCTCCTCAGGGACCGGCATCGAGGCCCCGTGCATGACCTTCGCGGGCAAACCGCCGCCTACGGCCGCCTTGACCTGCGACCATGGGCTCGCACCCATGACAATGAAGTCGCAAACATTCCGAAGTGCGGACGCCGCGATGGCGCTGAAGGATTGGAATCATGGTCAGCACTTTGACATCGTCTCTGACTAAATGCACGAGATCCTTGTGTGCTCAAAACGTGGTGCTTGTCTGAACCCGCTTCGGTCGCCTCCCGCTTCGCAGAGCGGCCTTAAAGCCAGAGGGCCTCAATTTGAGGCAGCACGCACTGGTGACGTCGGGCGCCTGGCTACTGCGTGGGACGCAGCGTATCCAGCCACCATCCGCCTAAGCCATGCGCGCTAGGTCAATGGAGTACCGCGGAACGCAAGTAGTAGTACAGAGCTGAGTCGAAGTCCTTCTCTCTTTGCTCTAGTTCCAGACCTGCCGAGGTCCGACGGTAGACGTGGAACCATTGCGCATCGGACTGCGAAGCAAGCATTTCGCGAGAAGCGACTGAACGCATCGCATGAATATGCAGCTTCCCCACAATGGCAGTAAACCCCTTCAAACACATAACATCCCCCTATATCTGAAAGACCAGCCAGCCCGCATCGGATCGCGGGAAATGGGCTGGGCGAGCACTTAACTCTGAACGATATTCACGGTTGCTTCTAAGCTGAGCGCACCGTCGCAAGAACGGTTACTTCAATTGCGGAAGCTTCGGACAAGGTCAACTTTCATAGATCGCACTCGCCAGATAGCGGTGGCGCAATTCGCGCAGCGCCGTCGCCAGGATCGCGCTGACTGGCAACGCAAGCAGCACGCCGAAAAAACCGAACAGCTCGCCGAATGCAAGCAAAGCAAAAATTACCGCGAGCGGATGCAGGCCGATGCGTTCGCCGACGAAACGCGGCGTAAGGAAGAGGCTCTCGAGGATCTGACCGCTTCCATAGATGATGGCTACCGCCGCGAATCCATACGAGTTGTCGAATTGCAGTAGCGCGGCAAGCAGCGCAAAGACCAGACCGGTTGCGAAGCCAATGTAGGGAATCAACACCGCCAAGCCGGTCAGGATGCCGAGCGGCAGCGCAATCTGGAAGCCGGCGATCGACAGCGCAATGGGATAGAACGCGGCCAGCACCCCCATCACGAGCAACTGGCCGCGCAGGTATTGCGACAGCATGCGGTCCATCTCGATAACGAACTCGCGCGTCTTGCCAAGCCAGCGTCGGGGCACCAGGCTCTCCATGCGGCGGAACATTTGGTGCCGGTCATAGAGGAGATAGAAGAGCACCAGCGGCACCAGAACGACGTTGCCGATCAAGGTGGTCATCATGCCGCCGCTGGTGCGCACGTACTGCCATACAGTGAGGACCAGCGTCTTTTCGCTGCCTTCGACGTTCGCCAGTACGTCGCGCATATTGCCGAAGTGGAACGATTGACCGAGACCGAGCAGTGCCAGCTTAGGTTGTAGCCACGCGTCCAGCCTCGTGAGCAAGATGGGAACCCGGTCGGTAAGGTGCGGCCCTTCCGCTTGCGCCACCGCAACCACCAACAACACCAGTAGCGCGGCCAACGTCGCAAAGAGAAGGATCATCAAGAGCGCCGCGAACCAGCGCGGTGTGCGATGGCGCACCAGCCACTCGACGCCCGGCTGCAACATGTATGCGATGAGCGCACCCAGCAGGAAGGGCGTGAGAACGGGTCGCAAGCACCAAAGCAGAATGCCGAAACCCAGTGCGACGGCGCCCCATAACAGGGCCTGACGGCGCAATGGCGTGGGAAGTCGCACTTCTGTAGACATATCGGTTTCCTGCCGAGCCCCGGCGAATCGCGCCAAAGCATGTTCGTTTTTGTCACGGAATCAACTGCGCACCGGCACGATGCTGAAGCGCGATACGCCCTCGGTTGCCGCCATCTCCGCCGCCAGTGCAGCCGGCGACAGCGCGCGTGCCTTGTCCGGAGCGACGAGGCTGACGCGCCACAGCGCTTGTTGGTCGGCATAGGTGATAGTGAGCGTGTCGTTCAGCACACGGTAGCCGCGTGACCTTGCCCGCTCGATCAGCAGATCGAAGTCAGGCGCTTCCCCTGGCTGGAATGTCAGCGACAGATCAAGCGTCATGCGTCCCGGCAGCCGCGACTCCAGCCTATGCAACAAGGACATCGATGCGACGCACAGTAGCGCCAGCAGCAATGCCGCCGCATAGAAGCCCACGCCGAGCAACACGCCGATGGCCGCCGCGGCCCAGATGGAGGCGGCGGTGGTGAGGCCGCGGATGCTCATGCCGTCCTTCATAATGACGCCCGCACAGAGGAAGCCGATGCCGGTGACCACGCCCTGGACGACCCGCGTCGGGTCCGCCTGAATGTGCGGCGCGGCGCCGCCGTACCAGAGCGACGCTTGCCCGACGAATACCGTCAGTGCCGTGGATGCCATGCAGACGAGTCCGTAGGTGCGCATGCCGGCGGCACGGCCGTTGTAAGACCGCTCGTAGCCGACCAGCATGCCGAGCAGCAACGCGCCCACCAGGTTCAACCCGATGAATGCGTTGGCGGCCAGGAAGCCGCCGCTCCAATAGTGTTGTAGTTCGCCCAGCATTGGAGGACGCGGTCAGGAGGCGAGCCAGTCGTTGAGCGACCGAAAGGTGTCCTCGTTCAAGTCGCCCGTCGCGGCGGCAAGCCGCAGGCGGCCCAGCAGGTAGTCCAGCCTAGCCTGAACCACGTCCAGTTCCGCGGCGAACACGCGCTGCTGCGCGTCGAGCACATCGGGCTCGGTGCGGGTGCCAACGTCCCGGCCAAGCGTCGTCGCCGCCAGCGCGCTACGCGCCGACGTCAACGACTGCTCGAGTGCGGCGATACGCGACACGCCGGTCTTCACCGACAGGAACCCGTCCTGCACGTTCAGGCGCACATCACGCCGGGCGGCAGCAAGCTCCTGTTCGGCCTGGCTTTTCTTTGCAACGGACTCCCGCTCGCGCGAGTCCAGGCTTCCGCCCGCGTACAGCGGAATGTTGACCTGCAATCCCACGGTCGCAGAGCGCGTATTGGCTGCCACCCAGGGCGCCAGATTACCGGTCTGCCCTTGTGTGTTATAACCCGCCACGAGCGAGACGGTCGGGCGACTCGCGAGCCGGTACTTGTCGATCTCCACGCCGGCAATGTCGAGTTCCGACTGCCGGGTCTTGACGAGGAAGCTCTGTTCTTCCCCCTTGGCCTGCCACGCCGCAAGATTGTCCGGCTCCGGCGGCCGGGGCGAGAACCGGGCAGCGAGCCCGCTCAGTTGATCGGGCGACGTGCCAACGATCTCCTGGAAGCGCGTGCGACGCTGCTCCAGTGCGGATTGCGCCGTCACTTCGCGGCTCTCCACACCGTCCAGACGCGCCTGGGCTTCATGTAGATCGGTAATCTTGCCTTGCCCGATGTCGAAGCGCGCCTTGGCGCGGTCGCGCTGCTGCCGCAAGGCCGCCTTCTCGGCCTGTACCACGCGCAGCGTCTCCTCGCCCAGTACGACTCCGAAGTACGCTTCTGCTACCCGCAGGGCGAGATCCTGGCGCGACTGGCCGAACTGTGTTTGCGCCAGGTTCGTCTGTTCGCGCAACTGCTTCTTCGTCGCCACCGCGCCGCGGTCGTAGATCGGCTGCACCAGCACGACGCCCGCCTGGCGCACGGTTCCTGAAGTATTGGGCGGGATCAGCGAGGCGCCATCGTCAGTGGCCGAAGAATGGACGACGGTACGGCCCACGCCTCCTTGCAGCCTGAGGTTAGGAAGCAGTAGGGCCCTGCCCTGCACGGCCTTCTCCTGCCCCGCCGTAAGCGCATCGTTCGCAGCAAGGGTCGTCGGATCATGCGCCAATGCCTGCTCGTAGGCGCCCACGAGGTCGATTGCGCCCGACTCCCCGGCGCTCAGGAAAAGCATGCAGCCCAGGGCCACTTGCCCAGCCCGCAGGGCCATCTTTAATCTCTTCATCACAATTACTCTTAACGTCAGATTCGCGATCAGACGGTCGCGGGGCGCTTGGCCCGGTACCACGTCGCATACAGGGCAGGCAGGAACACGAGCGTCAGCACCGTGGCCACGGCGAGGCCGCCCATGATTGCCCACGCCATGGGGCCCCAGAACACCGAATGGGTGAGCGGCACCATCGCCAGGATGGCCGCCAGTGCCGTCAGCACGATCGGACGCAACCGCCGCACCGCCGCCTCGACAATGGCCGTCCACAACGGAACGCCGGCGCGCACGTCCTCGTCGATCTGCACGACCAGGATCACCGAGTTGCGGATGATCATGCCGGCCAGCGCGATGACACCCAGCATCGCAACGAAACCGAACGGAATGCGGAAGGCGGCGAGAACCACGCTCACACCAATCAGGCCGAGCGGCGCGGTCATCAGGACAATCGCCATCTTCTTCATGTCCTGCAGTTGGATCATCAGCAGCACGAGCACTGCGATAATGGTCCACGGCATCACCGCGAACACTGAGCGTTGGGCCTTCGCGCTCGATTCCGACGCACCGCCGATCTCGATGCCATAACCGAGCGGCAGGTCCTTCTCAAGGGCCTCGATCCGAGGCAGCAATGCACGGGTGACGTCGGGTGCCTGCGCCCCCGCGATGTCAGCACGGACCGTCATCGTCGGCACGCGATTGCGCCGCCACAACTCTCCATCCTCACTAGCAAGGGTGAGACGGGCCACCTGCGAAACCTGCACGAACTTTCCGTCGCGCACATAGATCTTGGCGTCCTTTAGGTTGTTCAGGTCCGCGCGCTCGGCCGCGACGAGGCGAGACACGATGTCGATGTCCTGGTCTTCTTCCCGAAACTGTGTGATCGGCGTACCAGAGATCGACGCCTCGAGCGCCTGCTTGATCTGGCCTGAGCTAATGCCAAGTGCACGCGCCTTGTCTTGATCGACATCGACTTGAACGCGCTTGACGCGCTCACTCCAGTCTTGGTTCACCTGGCGCACATGCTGCTCCTCGCGCATGATGGCTGCCACCTTGTCGCCGATAGCGCGGACCTTGTCGTTGTCCTGTCCATACACCCGGAACTGCACCGGATAACCAACGGGCGGACCGTTCTCCAGGCGATTGACGCGGCCACGTACGTTGGGGAACTTCTCTGCGAACAGCTTCTCGAGCTTTTCCTTCACGCGCTCACGTGCCTCGCCGCCCTTGGTCATCACCAGCATTTCGCCAAGGTTCAGGTTCGGGGTCTGTGCATCGAGCGGCAGGTAGAAGCGCGGCGCGCCATTGCCCACGAAGCTGGTCACCGCGGCGATGTCCGGATCCCCCTTGATCATCGCCTCGAGCTTCAGTACCTCGCTCTGGCTCGCCTCGAACGTCGAGGCCTCCGGCATCCACATGTCCACGATCAGCTCGGCACGGTCCGACGCCGGAAAGAACTGCTGGGGCACCGCCTTGAACAGCACCAGCGCGCCCACGAACGCGGCGAGCGTGATGCCGAGCACCCATATGCGTTGCCGCAAGCAAAAATCGATGAAGCGGCGGAACGTGACATAGAAGCCGCGCTGGTAGACCGCATCCTCGTCATGCGAGGCGTGCGCATGCTCCTTCAACAGCTTGAAACCGATGTACGGCGTGAACAGCACGGCCACGATCCACGACAGCAGCAGCGAGATTCCCACCACCTGAAACAGCGAGTACACATACTCGCCGGTGCCGGACTTGGCAAAGCCGACCGGAAGAAAGCCCGCCGCTGTGATCAGCGTGCCGGTGAGCATCGGGAACGCAGTGGCCGTATAGGCGTGGGTGGCGGCGCGGAACTTGTCCCAGCCCTGCTCAAGCTTCAGCGCCATCATTTCGACGGCGATGATGGCGTCGTCCACCAGCAGCCCGAGCGCGATAATTAGCGCACCGAGCGAGATGCGTTGCAGGTCGATCCCCATCACGTACATTGCCAGGAACGTCATGGCCAGCACGAGCGGGATGCTCAGTGCAACGACCAGTCCGGTCCGCAGGCCCAGCGACAGGAAACTCACCACGAGCACGATGACCACCGCCTCGGCGAGGCTCTTCTTGAACTCAAAAACGGAATGCTCGACGATGCGTGGCTGGTCGCTGACGGCATGAATCTGCACCCCAACCGGCAGGGTGGCCTCGATGCGCTTAACCGTTTCATCAAGCTTCGTGCCAAGCCGGATTACGTCGCCGCCCTTGCGCATGCTCACCGCAAGGCCGATGGCCTCGTTGCCATTGAACCGCATCCGAGAGGTGGCCGGCTCCACAAAGCCGCGACGGACATCGGCGATATCGCCCAGCCGGAAGGTACGCTGGCCGGCACGGATGCCGATGGCGCGAATGCCGTCTACGGAGTCGAACTCGCCACTCACGTCCAGCCGCACCCGTTCGGCGCTGGTTTGCACCGTACCGCCCGACGAGACCACGTTAGTCTGCGCGAGGGTCTGAGCAATCAGGGCCGGATCGATCCCGAGAGAGGCAAGCTTGGCGGTGGACACTTCCACATAGATCTTCTGCTCCTGCTTGCCCACGAGATCGACCTTATTGACGTCGTCGACACGAAGGAACTCGTTACGCGCGGCATCGGCAATCCGTCTCAGGTCGTCATAGTTGAATCCGTCGCCGGTGATGGCATATAGATTGCCGAACGTGTCCCCGAACTCGTCATTGAAGAAGGGCCCCTGCGTGCCCTGTGGCAGCGTATGGCGGATGTCGCCCATCTTCTTGCGGACCTGATACCACACATCCGGCACGGCCGATCGCGGTACTTCCTCACGCAGGTTGACCTTGATCTGCGTCTCCCCCGGCCTCACGTAGGTCGACGTATAGTCGATCTCTGCCACCTCCTGCAACTTGCGCTCGAGCTTGTCGGCAACCTGGTCGGCCATCTGCTGCGCGGAGCTTCCCGGCCAGTAGGCCTGCACCACCATGGTCTTGATCGTGAACTCGGGGTCTTCCTTTTGCCCCAGGCTGCCATAGGCCAAAACGCCGGCCACGGACAGCAGCAACAAAAGGAACGCGATCATCTGCGGGTGTTTGAGCGCCCATTCGGACAGATTGACGCCTTTCACTTCGAACCTCCCGCCAGGGCGACGGCCACCGCCTCCGCCACCTTCACCTGCTGGCCGGGCTGCAGCATGTGCACGCCGGCGGTCACCACCGCCTCGCCGCCCGCCAGGCCTGCCACCACAATGACGCTGTCGTTCTGTGCAGCGCCAAGCTTCACTTCACGCGAAATCACCCGTGATGTCTTGGGGTCCACGACCCACACCTGCCGGCTACGCTCGTGGTCGACGACGGCCGTCAGCGGCACGCGAACCGCGCCACTGCCGTCCACGTCGGGAACCATGACCGACGCGGTCATACCCAGACGCAGAAGGCTGGGATCGGCGTCTGCTTCCAGGATCGAGATACGCGCGGAGTACGTGCGCGTGACACTGTCAGCATCCGGCGCAAGCTCGCGCAGCTTGCCGTTCCAGGACTTTTCCGGATGTGCCCACACCGTGATCGCGAGTTTCTGGGCCTTGCGCAATTCGTCCACGCGCGACTCGGGAATGCTGATCGACACCTCGCGCTCGCCGTCGGCCGCAACGGTGACAATCGACTGGCCGGCCGTCACGACCTGACCGGCTTCCGCGTTGATGGCGCTGACCACGCCATCGCGGTCGGCCACGAGCGTCGTGAATCCGCGCATGTTGGCGTTCAGTTGCTGGCGCGCCTGCGCCGAGCGAAGCTGGGCTTCGGCCTGGCTCAACGCCAGGCGCTGCTGGTCCAGTTCGGCCTGCGAGGCAAAGTTCTGAGCCAGCAGTTGTTCGGTTCGTTTCACATCGACCCGGGCCTGGGCTACCCGGCTTCTCGCAGCGTCCGCATCCGCTCCGGCGGCCGCCACCTGCAACGCTTCCTGCGTGGGATCGAGCTGCAGCAACGGCTGTCCGCGCTTGACATGACTGCCCACTTCCACCATCCGGGCAACGATCTTACCCGCCGTCCGGAAGCCCAGCTGGCTTTCGTAACGCGCGCGGATTTCCCCCGAATAGTTTGCGCCGATTGTGCCGTTGCTACGCCCCACGACCACGGTCCGCACCGGCCTCGCGTCCGACTGTTCGGACGCAGGTTTGTCTGTACACGCCGCCAGCAGGCTCGCCGCCGCGATGATGGTGAGCACTGCCGCTCGATGATTCCTGTTCAATTTCTACGCTCCAGTAGGTCCGTCACTCGCCTGCGAGTCATCAGCGGTTCGCGCTGCCGTGCCAATGCAACGGACTCGTTCCGGGCGTCAGTGACAGCAGGCCTTCTCGGGCATGCGCCCTTCTCCGAAGCCCGGAATATACATCATAGTGAGTTATATGTCATGATGACGTTTCGTATATTTTGTATTTGTGATTGAGACGACATCAACGGGTTAGGCACATGCGGCGAGAAGAGCGCGCAGCTATGCCAACCTCGGGAGAACTGAGGAGAGACGGATCAATGAACGCTATAGAAAACGAGTTAGCCGCTAGAACAGCGCTGACAAGGGCGACTGATCACCGCCATCGCGTTGCAGCCACGCGGCGGCAGCGCATGCGCTCGCTTTTGCTGACCTGTGGGTTGCGGTTGTTGATGGAGAATCGCGCCACCTTGCCTTCGATCGACGACATCATCCGCGCGGCGCAGGTATCGCGCGGAACGTTTTACAAGTACTTTCCGTCGTCCGATGCGATCATGCGCGAGCTAATAGGGAGGGTGGCCGAGCAGTGGGTAAAAGTGGCCGACCCCATCGTGCGCAGCCACGATGATCCAGCCGAACACATCTCCCGGGGCATACGCTTGGCCTCGATGCTGGCGGTACACCAGCCGGGTGTGGCGGGCATCTTGGGACGCTTCGGATGGTCGGGTTACCCGGCGCCGAGTATGCTGGAATTCGTGCGCCGGGACATCGAGGATGGGGTGCGCCGCAATCGTTTCACGCGCATGCCCATCACGCTGGCGTTCAATATCGTTACGGGCGCCGCAATGAGCGCGATGCACTGCATACTGGAGACCGAGTGCCGCGATGATTTTTCGGAACTCGCCGCAGCCGTCGCATTGCGCGCCCTGGGCGTCGAAAGCGCGACGGCCAACGCCATATCCACCTCACCGCTGAACGCGGACATCATACTGTTCGAGGATATGCTTGGCCAAACGCTCAACGCCGCACCGTAGGCGCGGTGCGCGATCGCTAGCTGTCGGCTTCGGCGAGGGCGGCGAGCTTCTGCTGCGCCGTCCTGAGGAGGGATTCCGGTGGCGCGACCAGCTTCGGCAGGGGCGCCGCTATCATTTTTGCAGCGCTCGCTGCCGGTACGCCGAGCGCTTTCAAGACCGTGCGGACGATGCGCTCGGGATAATCCTTGGGCGTTTTGCCTTTAGCAATTCGCTGGACGGCGATGAGCGCCGCACCCGTCGCCATGTCCAGCCCTACGTTCGCGGCGTCCTCGTCGAATGTGCCACGCTTCACGCCTTCCTTGATATCCGTTGGCAGGTGTTCATATATCGCGCTCTTCCTGCCGACGAGACTGAAACCCGCACCGGAAAGAAACCGCGCCACCACCGGATAGGCACGCACCAGGTGCAGATACAGCCGACCAGCAGTGGCGACACGCAGCGCCGGATCATCGACCTCGCCCATCACGCCCTCAATCATTTCTACCATATCGTGACTGAGCGCTTCGCTGACGGCCTCCAGCAAATCATCGTTGGTGCGAAAGTGTTTATAGAAGGAACCCTGCGAGACACCGGCGGCCGCGATGACTTCCGGGATCACGCTGGAGCCGATGCCCCGCTGCGCGAAGACGATCATCGCGCTTTCGATGAGACGCCTGCGCATCCGCGCACGCCGTTCAGCGGCAACGCGCGGGCGATGGTCTTGGAATTTGAGGTCGGCGGACATCTTCGGTAAGAGAATCTTTTGTGACGGGCGATTATGGCACAGCGCGAGCCGGGCACGATGCGGGCCCGCTACCGTTGTAAAATAATGTTCGTCATGATGACAAAGTAGTCGTTATGAAGCAGAATTTCAGGACTTTATCTTCCCGGTCCATGAGCCCCGTCCGTGCATCAGTTCTTCTTATCTCCGCCGCGTCCGTGCCAGGACCCACATCGGATGATCGCCTGCGCGCATTGCGACGCACTTCATGTCCGCACGGCACTGGAGGCGGGCGAACGGGCCATCTGCGTGCGCTGCGGCGGGGAACTGTATCGCGACAGTACGGGGGCCTACCGCCGCCTGCTGCCGCTCGTCGCGACAGCGGTGATCCTGTTGTTAATCTCGAACATGTACCCAATCGTCGCCATGGACCTCAAGGGCACGCGCATGGAAACCACCCTATGGGGCGCGATACAGGTGCTCTACACGGACGACATGACGCTGGTGGCCCTGCTCGTGTTCGCGACGACGCTCCTGCTACCCCTGGCCGAGCTGTTCATGATGGGCTTCCTGCTCGTGCCGATGGCCCAGCGACGCATGCCCCGTGCGTTCCACCACATCGCACGCGCCATTCTGCTGACCCGACCATGGGGCATGATCGAAGTGTTTATGATCGGGGTGCTCGTCACGCTAGTGAAACTATCGACCGTCGCGCAGGTGCTGCCGGGCGTCGCGCTCTGGTCGTTCGGCGCGCTGGTGGTGGTGCTTGCCGCCATTCTGTCCTTTCCTCCGCGCGACCTCTGGCACCACCTCGATGTGCGCGGCACGGACGGCGGGTCGGTCTCCCCGCCGGAAACCGCGTCATGAGCACGCACGGGTCGCACCACCCGACGGCGACTTCCCATGGCCTACTGGCTTGTCATGCGTGCGACCGCCTCAGCCCGAGGACGCTGGAAGGGGCACCCTGCCCGCGCTGCGGCGCCACATTGCATCATCGCAAGCCGGCGAGCATGACGCGCGCCTGGGCCTTCCTGCTTTCCGCCTACCTGCTCTATATCCCGGCCAACCTGCTGCCGATCATGGTGACGCAGTCGATCTTCGGCACCCAGCACGACACCATCCTGTCGGGCGTGATCTACCTGTGGCAGTCGGGCTCGCACATGCTGTCTCTGGTCGTGTTGACCGCCAGCATTGTCGTGCCGCTGCTCAAGATGATGATCCTGACGCTGCTGTTGCTGACGGTGCGCCGCCGATCGACCTGGCGCATCCGCGAGCAGACCCGGCTCTATACGGTGGTCGAAGTCATCGGCCGGTGGTCCATGCTCGATATCTTCGTTGTGGCACTGCTGGCCTCGCTGGTGCGGGCCGGATCGCTGGCTACCATCACGCCAGGGGCCGGTGCCCTCGCCTTTGCCTCGGTCGTCGTACTCACCATGCTCGCATCCCTAAGCTTCGATCCCCGTCTGCTGTGGGACGCCTTCGATGCGCCGCCTCATCCTCCCGATTCCCCGCAAGCCGACCATGCCCCAACACATTAATCCTCCCACGCCGCAAGCCATACCGCAGCCGGTCCACAAGCCACCCGCTCGCTGGCTGCCTTCGCTGGTCTGGCTGATTCCCATCGTGGCCGCGGTGGTCGGACTTTCGCTACTCATTAGCACGCTTGCATCGCGCGGACCCGAGATCACGGTCACGTTCCGCACCGCAGAAGGGCTGACGCCCGGAAAAACCCCCGTGCGCTACAAGGACGTCGATATCGGCATGGTCACAACGGCACGGCTGACAGCGGACCGCTCTCATGTGATCGCGACGATTGCCTTGACCAAGGATGCAAAAAGCTTCGCCGTGGCCGATACACGTTTCTGGGTGGTACGGCCACGCTTTGCCATCAGCGGTGTGTCGGGGCTCGAGACGCTGCTATCTGGCGCATATATCGGGGTGGATGCGGGCAAATCTGCCGAGACCAGGCACAGCTTCACCGGGCTCGAAGTCCCGCCCGTGGTCACCACCGATGCCTCCGGCAGGCAGTTTGTTTTGCGCGCGCAAGACCTCGGCTCGCTCGACATTGGCTCGCCGGTCTACTATCGTCGCGTCCCGGTCGGCCATGTCGTGGCCTACAAGCTCGAACCGAACGGCCGCGACATTACGCTGCGGGCCTTCGTCAACAAGCCCTATGACGAGCTCGTGTCCGCGGATACGCGCTTCTGGCACGCCAGCGGCGTGGATCTCAAGCTCGACGCGAACGGGCTGAAGCTGTCCACGCAGTCGCTGGTCACCGTGATGCTTGGCGGCGTGGCCTTCCAGGCGCCGGAGCACTCGGCTACGCACACCGCGGCTGCGGAGAACACCGAGTTCCTGCTGGCCGCGGACCAGTCCGAAGCTATGAAGGAGCCGGAAGAGCTCGCCCCTGCGCTGGCAGTCCTCAATTTTGATCAGTCGGTGCGTGGTCTGTCTCCAGGGGCGCCCATCGATTTCCGAGGCGTGACCGTCGGGCAGGTGCGCTCGATCGGCATCGAATACCAGCGCGACAAGAAGGCCTTCCGCATGCCCGTGGTGGTGGAACTCTATCCTTCCCGCATGGGTCTGCGCGAGAAGGATGTGGCCGACGATACGCGCAAGCTCGCCATCGTGCATAGCCTCGTACAGCGCGGCATGCGTGCGCAACTGCGCACCGGAAACCTGCTGACCGGGCAGCTATACGTGGCACTCGACTTCTTTCCGAAGGCGCCTCTGCCCGATGAGCTCGACCTGAACGCGTCGCCGCCGCAACTCCCCACCACGCCTGGGACCTTTGACGAACTGCAAGCCAAGCTTGGTGACATCGTGACCAAGATCGGCAAAGTCCCGTTCGACCAGATCGGACAGGACGCGCGAACGGCAATGGTGTCGATAAACAAGATGCTGGTCAACGCAGACAAGCTCGTTGCACAGGTCAATGGCGACGTGGCACCGCAGGTGCTGGCGGCGCTGCAGGATGCGCGCCGCACCCTCGCCACGGCCAATGGCGCGCTGGCGCCCGACGCATCACTGCAGCAGGACGCACGGCGGATGATGCAGGAACTCACACGAACTGCCGCTTCACTGCGCACGCTCACCGACTATCTCGAGCGGCATCCCGAAGCGCTTCTGCAAGGAAAGAGGGACGAGAAATAATGACACGTCGGACGATACTGTTTCCGCTGGCCATCGCGGCTACTATCTTGATGAACGGCTGCGCGTCGCCTGAGCCGCGCTATTACACACTGGCGGCTAATTCGTCTAACGCCCCAATGGTCGTGACCGGGCGAGCCAGCCGGATCAGCAGTCCACTATGGATCGAGGTCACGCCAGTGCGTGTGCCGGAGCGCCTGAATCGTGCTCAATTAGTTGTTCTCGACGGCTCTGGCGGTGGTGTCAAGTTGCTCGACACGTCCCGTTGGACGTCTCCATTGCCGGACGAGCTTCGCGATGCACTGTCGCAGCGACTTCAATCGACCCTTGATGCGGTGGATGTCTACCAGCACGGCCAGCCGGCGACGCAGCCAGCGTTCCGCGTGACAACAGAAGTAGTCAGCCTTGATGCCGAAGTGGGTAAGCATGCAGCGGCAACCATCACGTGGACCGTGCGGCGACTGCCGGACGGTAAGGTCCTGAGCGGTCGTACCGAAGCCGATGCGCCCGCACCCGGCCAGCTCGATGGCGTGGTACAGGCATATCGGCAGATCGTCGCCGCAACGGCCGCCGACATAGCAGCCGGCGTGCAATCGATTGCTCACTAGTCGTGAATCGCTCGCAAGAGGTTACTGAGCATGGCAATCTCACGTGATCAAGTCATTCCGCCGGAGATGGCGAAACTACTGTTATCTTGTTTCGCCATCTTCTTGCGATCCATGAAGCGGTTGGCTTCAGGCCACGAGCCAATCTTCGATCTTTCGCCGTGCCTGTTCAATAGCGACCTGCCTCTGCTCGGCTCCGGCCGACACCCCTTCGGCGGCAACGACTTCAAGTTGGGATACGCCAACGAACGAAAATACGCTTCGCAAATAGGCTTCCGCGTGCTCAAGCGCTGCGTTGGGCGACCCTGTTCCGTAGAACCCGCCGCGGGCGACAGCCAGCACGATACGCTTATCCCCTACCAGCCCTTCCGGTCCTCCGGCCGTATAGCGGAAGGTCTTTCCCGCTATGGCAATGCGGTCGATCCAGGCCTTCAATTGGCTGGCGATACCGAAGTTGTAGAACGCGACACCAATCACGACAATGTCCGCCGACAGGAATTCTTCGAGGATGGTGCGTCCCAACTCAATATCTTGCACAAGCTCAGCGTTGTTCGCCGATGCAGGATCCACGGACGCGGCCAAGTATGCGCCGGACAAATGTGGAACGATTGTAGTGGCGAGGTCACGGTATGTGACATCGGCCGCCGAATGCGCGGTCTTGAACTTTTCGACGATGGCTGCCGACAGGGTACGACTTACGGAAAGGCCTCCGAGAATGCTGGACTCAATGTGAAGAAGCTTCATGGTCATTCGGGAATCTCCAATGTAGGGCTGACCATCGCGGCGTCGAACCATCAAAATTCAATGAGTGCGATTGCGGGACGGCTTGCGCTCAACATACCGAGCTTTGGGACCCGCGACAAGGAGGCACACTGATGTTACCTGCAACCACTCGACAGCAGTCAAATGCCGCGGCCGGCAGTGTGCTTGATCACGATGACATCTTGCTTCGGATATCGGACGGGAGCACCGAGTATCACGGAACCTGCGAACAGGCGCGGGCTGTCTTGGCCCGCATCGGCGACAAGTGGAGCGTTCTCATCCTCATGCGCTTGAGCACCGGCAAAACGCGGTACAACGACTTGAAGCGCCAGCTTGGCATCTCGCAGCGGATGCTTACGTTGACATTAAGAGGATTGGAGCGGGATGGACTCGTCCTGCGAACCGTGCATGGCACGATCCCGCCTCGGGTCGACTACGCGCTGACTGCGCTCGGCCAGTCGTTGCAGAAGCCCTTGGGGGAGCTTAAAGCTTGGGCCGCTGCGCATGTCGCCGACATTGAGCAGGCGAGGCAGGAGTTCGACCTCCGTAACCACACAAACTTGGATCGATAGCTACGCTCGGCCTCGCGCGAGTTCGCCCCAGAGAGCGCCTCGAGTGTGTTCGTCTGAACACTTAGGGTATGGCCGCAATTCCTGTATTCGTGGGGTTGTCTCCGGAAATCCGCAGCTGGCACGCTGGTGAGGCCGCGTCGTGACCTCGGCGCCGGCTCCATCGCAGGCCCGGTAGCGCATCCTTGTATCAACGACATAACGTCATGATGACAAATACAATCAGGCGGATGGCTTGGACATGAAGTCTCGAACCGCCGTGCACGCTGATATTGGTTTGCCTTGGCACCATCCGCGACCACGGACCATTTGACGGGTACGTTTTTGCAACTGGGAGCCCTTCAAACAGTCAACCGGAAGTTGGGTACTGAGCGTTTATATACACCGGTCAGGGTCGCAGTCGCGAGGGTATTCTGGTGGATCACGAAGCGCACCACGGCGTTGGTAGGTTTGGCCGGCAGCTCCAGCTTCGGTACGCCCAGCGCATGAACCGTGAAGATGTAGCGGTGCGCGGGCAAGCCCACTGGCGGGAGCGGTCCGCCGTAGCCAGCGAGCCCGTAGTCGTTGGCAGCCTGAGTGCCGCTTGTGCTCCGGTCATTGACATCGGCGGAGCCTACACCGGCGGCGAGCTGTGTGACTGATGAATCGATGTCGAACACGATCCAATGCCAAAAGCCGCTGCCCGTAGGCGCGTCCGGATCGTACAGCGTCAGCGCGAAGCTCTGAGTGCCTTCCGGCGCGCCCTGCCATTGCAGCGCGGGAGAGCGGTTCTGGCCCGCGCCGTCGAAGCCATTGAACTCGTGCACCAGCTGCAGCGGATTCTGATCTTCGAATTCCGGCGATGTGACTGTGAAATTGCCCACGCTATTTCCTTTCATTTAAAGCGCCTTGTCTGCCGATCTCCAATGCCAAACGCATGCAGCCGGCACTGACGGCGTGACACCCATTGCATAGCGCTTCGTAAGCGACTCTGTTGTCGGGAGCGCCAACAGACGGGCCCGTCTTCCCATTATCTGGTAGCAGCCAGTCTTCCTGACGAAAGACGTTACTCGGGCTCGATGCCGGCGGCCTTGATCACCTTTGCCCATTTCGCTGTCTCGCTGCGCACGAATGCTGCCAGCTCTTCTGGCGTTGAAGGGGAAGACTGGCCGCCTGTCCGGCTGAAGTGTTCGATCGCTGCGGGGTCGGTCAACCCCTGTCGAATCAGTTGGCTCATGCGCGCGACGACGGGCTTTGGCGTATTGGCGGGGAAGAAGGCAGCCACCCAAGCAGTCATCTCGTACCCCGGCAGGCCGCCTTCCGCCATGGTGGGCACATTGCCGAGCAGGGGATTGCGCCCTGACGTGGTCACGGCTACTGCTCGCAGCTTGCCGTTCTGGATCAGCGGCAGCGCTGGGTTGATGTCAGAAATCATGAAGTCGACCTGGTGCCCCATCAAGTCGGTCAAGGCCTGGGGCACGCCCTTGTAGGGCACATTCAGTGCCGATACACCGCTCATCATCTTGTAGAGTTCACTGGCTACCCGTGTGGAGGAACTTCCGCTTGAAAAGGTCATCTTGCCTTGGCGGCTTTCGGCCAGTGTGGTGAGGTCTGATATCTTATGCACCGGGCTGTCTGACGGCACCACCAGGACCAATCCGCTCTTGGCGATCAGCGACACCGGCGCGAAGTCGTTGATCGGATCATAGGGCAGCTTTCTGAACAGAGACGCATTGGCCGCGTGGGTGGTATTTGTTGTAATGAGCATCGTGTAGCCATCGCCGGGCGCTGTCGCGACCGCCGTTGCCGCGATGAACCCGTTTGCACCCGGACGATTCTCTACGACGACGGAACGACCGGTTTGTGCAGTGATGGTCTGGGCGATATAGCGCGCTGTGTTGTCCGTGCCACTACCTGCGGGAAATGGCACCACGACACGGACAGGCTTACTTGGGTATTCATTCGGGCCGCCGGCGGCCCAGCACAGCTGCGATGCCGCACAGGCAGCCATGAGTCCGGACAGCATGGTGAGCATGCGTCGCCGGGGAAATCGCTGGAACATCTTGTCTCCTCCCGCATCTCGGATCTGAATGAAGTTTCCTTGCCCGGGTTGCTTCAGGACAGCCGATCGTGTGCGCGAATGATTATCAGCTCTCGCATGACGCCTTCCGCTTCGAGGCTGAGCTCCGCACCATCGGGGACATAGACCCACTCCCCAGTTGCGGCGACGAAGCTCTCTCCATTCACACAGCCGTGGATTGGCCCGCTGCGCACAAAAATGACCTGCTCGGTCTCGCCAAGCCGGTGTGGCTCTGCGCTGCCATCCGGATCCAGGTCTACCGTATAGATGTCGAGAAACTGGGAGTCGACGGTCTGCCGTGTGATGACTGGTCTGATTTGCGCGCCATGGTAGTGCGGTAGCGTGATCCCATCAGCGCTGCGAGGAACGTCGCGAACCTCGGCGGCACCAGCCTGAAGGCGTGGATCGTCCGGGCCTTTTGCGAGTACTGCCGCATTAGAATTTTCACTATACGGCGGTGCGTAGATCACCATCACCCGTACCGGTTCGTCGCTGATGACCTCGAAGCGATGGAAGACTCCGGCCGCATTGAAGCTCCAGTCCCCTGTGCGCAAGACGTGCTGCTTGCCTGGGAGTTCGCCGAGACCCTCACCGGCTAGCATCAACGACGCCTGCTCCAGGCCTGGGTGTGCATGCGGCAACGCACCGTTACCTCGCGAAATCGTGCCCAGCAAGACCTCGAGCCGGCGCGCACCGACGGTCTCTTTGCCGATGATGCGCTGATTCGCCGTGCCCGTGTGGTTGGCCGGTGCGTACGAGGCCACGTCGGCGGCCCTCCGTACAAAGGCTGATGTCATGCCGATGTCTCCGTTATCGAATGGTGAAATGGTGAAATCTGTCGTGCTCAGCGGCGGCTGTCGGGAATGGCGAGCGCAGGGTAGTGCTCGGTGAGCTTGGCTGGCATCTCCACGTCCAGAATGAAACGGTCGCCGCGATACCAGAACTGCCCTGCCATGAGCACATTGCCCTCGATGTCCAGCGTCGCTCGGACGATCGTGGCGATGGGCGCTCCGAAGCCATAGGCAAGATCGCGTGCCAGGATATAGTCGGCTGGCTCGACCGTCATGGTTTGCTGCATCATGCCTAGGCGATCGCCTTCGACCTGGCGAAGCAAATGAACGAGCTTGTGATGCTTTTCGCCGCCAGGCGGAAAGCGGGCAAATACTGACGACGCGACGTACATGTCGATCAGGCAGAACGGCGTGCCGCCATGCACATGCAGCTTGCGCACCATCACATAACTATCCAGCGGCGTGCCGCGCCGGGCCAAACCTGGCCGCAGCGCCACGCCCTTGCGCATATCGAGGATGCGGATCTCCAACTCTCCGCCGTGGGCCGACTCGTCATTGATGGCCGAGCGCAACCCTTCTCCGGGCGCTGACGGCTGCTTGATGACGTGGGTACCACGACCGCGCTGGCTGCTGACTAAGCCCTCTTCCGTCAGCGCTGCGAAGGCCTGGCGCACGGTGACCTTGGCGATCCCGTAGGTCTGCGCCAGCTCGTCGACGGTGGGCAGTTGCACGCCGACCGGGTACTCGCCAGAAACGATTTTGTGCCGAATGACGCTTGCGAGCTGTCGATAGCGCGTCACGCCGCCGGTGCCGTCGTCGGCAAGTGTAACGACGCCGTTGGCTGGTGCGGTGGTGTTCCAGGTCACGACATCAGCTCCCGCGGGACGCGCACCGGCATGGTGAGCAGAATCTGCGCCATACCCTTACCCAGAGGATCATTACGCAGCGACGCCATGCCACCGCCATCCAGTGCCGAGTCGCATACGAAGTTCATGGCCTCGAAGCCGGGCAGCTCGTAGCGGGTCACCGGGCCCTTAACCAAGTGCCTAAGCCAGTCAGCCACGCGGCTCACTGTCACCTGGGCCCGCAGCACGGGCAGATACTCGGGCCTGCGGGCAATCAGCCCGATGTTGGAGGTATCCCCCTTGTCGCCGCTGCGGCCATAGGCCAGCCGTATCAATGGAACTTCGACGGTGTCATGTTCTGCGGGGCTTGTGCCTGTCTGTTCAGCGACTAAAGGCGTCGAAGGCGCGATCGGTGCTGCCGGCTCACCCAAAGGAATGGTCACGCCGCTGCGTACACCGTCCACCACCACCATCGGGCTGAGGGCGCTCTTGTCGAGCAGGAACGCATACTGGCGAATCGACGGCGAGGGATTGGAACGCCCACCACTTGAGCCAGTCGTGCCAGGCGCCCAACTGGTCCCTGCTGCAGCGATCTCCCGCGCGAACAATTCCAGCGCCGCCTTTTCGGGATGCATCACTGCCAGTCGCATCACCGCTTCGCGGGTGTGCCGGACGACAGCATGCGGCCCAAAGCAGGACTCCGCTCCCAGCACCTCAATCCGCGTGCGACTGTAGTCTCCCCAACCGTTCTCCCCGAAAAGCTCGCGCGTGCGGGCGAGAATCGCTTCCGCCGTACGTTGCGCCTTGCCGGCCGCGTCGACCCCGACGATGGAAAGCTGCGCGTTGCAGCGAAAGCCGTCGACGTAGGTGGCACAAACCTTATAGGAATGGCCCGGGGCGCGCCCGCGTGCGTCGCTTACTTCCACGAGGTTGGGTGCGACCTGCCTCAGGGCTACCTGCGTGAAATCGCAGGTGACGTCTGGCAGCAGGTAGGCTGTCGGGTCGCCGATCTCATACAGTATCTGCTCGCCGACCGTGGCGGTATTGACCAATCCGCCGGTGGCGGGCGGCTTGCCGACAAGGAAGGTGCCGTCGGCACTGCACTCGACGATCGGATACCCGATGTTGTGCCAGTCCGGAACGCTCTCCCAGTCAGTATGCAATCCGCCGGTTGCCTGGCATCCGCACTCAAGGATGTGACCCGCTAGGCTGCCTTGTGCCAGGCGATTATAGTCGTCTGTCCGCCAATCGAATTCGTGCATCAGCACGCCGAGTGTCACGGCACTGTCCACGCAGCGTCCGGTAATGACGATTTGGGCTCCGTTGTCCAGCGCCTGTTTGATCGGCAAGGCCCCCAAGTACGCGTTGGCGCTGACCACCTTCTCCGGCAATGGCTGGCCTTTCTGCATGCCCTCCACTCCGGCTTCGCGCAGCTGTGGAAGGAGAGGCATCACGTCATCGCCTTCCACCACGGCAATGCGCAGCGTCAGGCCCTGTTCCGACGCCAGCGCGGCAATCGCCTGCGCACACCCGTGCGGGTTCATGCCACCGGCATTGCTGACCACGCGGATGCCGCGTGCCGCGATCTCTCCGATCAGCGCCTTCATTGTCACCGTCACGAAGTCGGTGGCGTAACCCAGTTCCGGCTTGCGCAATCGGGCTGCGGCAAGAATCGACATGGTCAGTTCGGCCAGGTAGTCGAAAACCAGGTAATCGATTTCGCCGTGGCGTACAAGCTGTGGCGCGCCGACGCTGCTATCGCCCCAGAAGCCCGAAGCACCGCCAATGCGTACCCTTTTTGCGTCCATTCCCATCTCCCTATCTGCCAGTCCACTTAGGCTGGCGTTTCTCGCGGAATGCCAGCTGACCTTCGCGCGCGTCCTCGGTCAGTGCAAACAGCCCTATCTGGCTTTCGGTGAACGCCATGGACTGCTCGAACGACATGGTTTCCATATGCTTGAGCGTGTACAGCCCCCGACGGATGGCGGCGGGCGAATTGTTCAGCAGGCGGGTCAGCAGCAAGTCCAGCCTGGCGTCGAGATCGTCGCCGACAGCGTTGATGAGTCCTGCGGCAAGCGCGTCCCTCGCGGACAGTGGCTCGCCGCACAGGCACAATTCGGTGAGCGTGCGACGTGGCACCAAGTGCTGCAGCACGCTCAGGACCTGGGCCGGGAACAAGCCCAGCTTGACCTCCGGCAGGCCGAACCGGGCGCCTTCGCTAGCTATCGCCAGATCGCACATCGCCATCAGCCCCATGCCGCCCGCCATGCAGGCGCCGTTGACACGGGCGATCAGCGGCACCGTTGCCTGCCTGGCACAGCGGAATAGGTCTGCCATCCCCAGGTAGGGTTCGGCGTAATCGAAGGCAAAGGATTTCCCACCCTGAAGATCGGCGCCGGCGCAGAATGCCTGCTCGCCCGTTCCGGTAATGACCACAGCGCGGATGCCGGTATCGCGATCGGCGCGCAGGATGCCCTCGCGAAGTCCCTGCAGCACCCCCGGTGTGATGGCATTGCGGCGCTCAGGCCGGTTGATGGTCAGGCAGAGTACTGCGTCCCGGACCTCGCACAGCAGTTCATCATTCATGGGGCGCTTCTCCTTCGGGACGTTGCGCTCTTGACCCATCCTTGGAGATGCCCGACGCGAATAGCGTATCGATGGCGGCGTCGTCGTAGCCGGCCTCTTGCAGTACCTCACGGCTGTGCTCACCCAGGGCGGGCGCATGGCGGCGGCTTGTCGGTGGGGTGCCATGCCATTCGCTGGGCACCGCCATCTCCCGGATACGCCCGACGGCCGGATGGTCGGATTCGCTGAAGAAACCGATGTCCTGCAAATGGGGATCGTCCAGCAGCGACTCGAACGTGTGCATCGGGAAGACCGGCACATCGGCCTCTTTGAGCAAGGTGCGCCATTCCTCGGTGGTGCGCTTGGCCATTTCGTCGCTGACCATGGCGTACAGCTCGGTGATATTGGCGGTGCGGGTGTTGATGTTGGCGAGGCGTGGATCGGTATCGTACAAGTCCGGCTTGCCAATGATCTGAAGGAACGCCTGCCAGTGATGATCGTGGTAGATCAGGCAGCAGACATGTCCGTCCTTCGTCCGGTACGGGCGCCGCTCTGGCGAGAGCAGGCGCGGATAGCCGAAGTCGCCTTTTGCCGGAACGAAGGTCTCGCCATAAAGGTGGTCTCCCATTACATAGGGAACCATGGTCTCGAACATGGGCACATCAACGCGCTGACCCTTGCCAGTGCTCGTGCGCGAATACAGGGCTGCACAGATCACGCCGAAAGCATAGAGTCCGACCGAGCGATCCGCGATGGTGATCGGCAGATATCGGGGGGTGTCGCCGCTGCCGAGCGAAACCGCCAGGGGCAAGCCGGTTGCGGCCTGGATCAGATCATCAAAGGCGGCCTGGGGCGCGTAGCGTCCGCGCTGCGAAAAGCCGAACATGCCAACATAGAGCAGGCGCGGATTGATGGCCGACAGCGTTTCATAGTCCAGCCCCAGCCGCTGCATGGCCTGTGGGCGCACGTTGTAGGCCAACACATCGGCATCCCGAATCAGGCGGAGCAGGGCCTCGCGCCCTTCTCGCGCTTTCAAGTCAAGCACGATGCTGCGCTTGTTGCGATTCAGGCCCAGGAAGAGCGGCCCCAGCTTTTCGTCGCCACAGGGCCCGATGCCGCGCGTACTGTCTCCGCCCGGCGCCTCGACCTTGATCACGTCCGCGCCAAGGTCAGCCAGCATCTGCGTGGCGGAAGGCCCCATGAAGACCGACGTGATGTCGATCACCTTCACGCCGGTAAGAGGGCCGGTTGTCTGTTCTCTTTCCATAACCTTTTCATCTCGGTGGGGCGATGCATGGCGGCTGGCACGAGGGACACCGTTGCCGGCCGACTGGCCGCGACATCTGGCTTGCAACAACAGATTGATCATCGGTCTGGCTCCCAGCTGGCCTGCTCAGGAATCCGCTTCTTGATTTTCGAGATGGTGTGGAGTCTCACCCGCTGCGCCCACGGCCCGTCGACGGTGCGCAAATTCTTGCCCGCAAGATGTGCGAGGCCAAGCTCGTCACTGAGTTTCGCAATAGACGTCTCGACGTCGAGCGAGAGGTTGGTGACAAGAACGTCGCCGCCGTGGAAGACGAGGCTGTTCGACCAGAGAAAGCCGATGGGTGCTCCCTTGCGGTCGATGCCACCGAAGTCGCCGAGCTTGGCAATCACCTGGCCCTTGTTTGGCTCGATCACCTGAATCTCATTGGACTGATTGCAGGCGATCCAGAGATTGTCGTGCTCGTCGATGATCAGGCCGTCGGGTCCGCCGCCGATCCGGTTGACGAAGACCTCAGGCGTGCCGGGCTCCAGTGTCGGGCCGGTCACGGGGATCCTGACAACGACGTCATTCGCGGTGTTGGCGACGAACAATGCAGTCTTCCCGTTGTTGAACGCCAGGCCATTTGCGCCGATGGTCGGGGGTATCCGTGTGGGCTTCAGAAGCGCACTGGTAACCCACGGGGATGCTTCGCCGCCATCGGGCCCGACTTTCCAGATGATGCCTTGGTGGGCGTCGGTCACGTAGACGTTCCCGGCGGGGTCGAACGTCATCCCATCTAGACCCGGGTTCTTTCCGGTGACTGTCATGAACACGGACGAGACACCTGTCCGCGGGTCAACGCTGAGGACCTTCGCGCCCACGTAGTCGACGATGAGCAACTTGCCCGTCGCAGGATGGAACCCGAGGTCGAGCAACATCCTGCTCGAGCCCTTGATGCCGACCGTACGCAAGTGCTTTCCATGCGGGTCGAACACAATCAGCGTGCCCTCGCTCGTGATCGGCTTGTTCACCGCAACGGTGACGACGTAGACGTTCCCCTCGCGATCCACAGTGATGCCTTCGGGATGTGCCTCGCCCGCGGGCAATGTGGCGAATGTCTCGACCTTGCCGCGCTCCCACGCGCTGGTGGCCAATGGCATCGATAGCAACGCGAGCAGAACCAGCGTCGGCAGTATCGGCAAACTCAGGGCTTTGATCATTCTCATGTTGCACTCGCTCAACCCCGCGGATTGACAGGTCCTTACTGATTGACTGGAGCAGTCTCGTACGCGCTGGCCGGTAAGGATCAGGGGAAAGGCATCGTGCAGGCCGGCGAGCGGCCCGCCTGTCAGCCGCCTTTTTTCACTCGATAACGTCGGCGCCGTTGCCGCAGACGTAGGGCACCGGTCCGATGCCGCGAGCCGCGGCAAGAGTGTGGATCGCGTGCTGGATCGAGAGCGCGTCATTGAGCGAATGGAATGTACCGTACTCGTTGAAGCTCACTTGCGCGCCTTCGATCCACGCTATGGTGATCGTGTCCTCGGTGTTGTCCTCCGGGGTGTAGAAGGTGTGCACCGATCCGCCGGGCTCGTACAGATAGGAGCCTGCAGTCTGTGGCTGTTCGGGGTACTCGCGGTACTTCCAGCAACCCTGGATCGTCCACACTTGGGCCGTACCAGTGTGGTAGTGAATTGGCAGCGAACAGCCAGGTTCGACGATGGCCATGATGACCCACTCTCCGCGCTCCGGATCGATACGCAGCGGCCTGATGTGGATCCCCGGGAAGACATCTTTGATCAGCGGGATCTGCTCGATGTTGACGGTCAGCAGCTTGTCCTGCGGCAGGGCGGGTAGCGGCAGATTGGCGCCAGTGGACGTGGTGGGCTGCGTGAGAATCCTTGCAGTCATGAGTCTTGTCTCCATTTGTTGGAAGCTGTGAAATAGGTGGAAGAAAGCCGCCCCCTGATGAGGCGGACGAGGCACCCCAGTCCGCGGCAACAGCGGCGGCAGCGCACTAGAGAAATAGAAGCGTCCCGCGCAGCGGTGCGACCTGGCCGAACTGCGGCCCGGCGAGCACGTTACTGAATATCCTAAAGTTCTAATGTTGGAATGTTAGGGGCTGACGAAGGATTTTTCTGCCCCTTGTTTACCCTAGGACTGAACGAAAAGGCCTTAAGCTTTACTTGCGCTCGCTAGTGTTTCTAACTGTTCCGCGTTGTGGTTCGGTGATGGCCGGCACCGTCTTCAATGCGGACGCGGGGATGTCGATCTCGGAGACATAGCGGTCACCCCGATACCAAGTGACGCCGGCGTATAGCACGTTGCCTTTGCCGTCAAGAAGACGCCGCGACATCTTCGCCACGGGCGAGGCGAACGGGATCTTCAGCATATCGCATAGAGGAAAATCCGCCGGCATCACGGTCATGCGTTGTCGCACACGTTTGCTGCGCGAGCCCAGTTCATCTAGCACCGCGGCGAGAAGCTTCTTCCTCCTGGCGGTGTCCTTGGGCAAGGCGTCGAAGACCGGGGCCAACACGTAGATCTCCGCGTAACAGAATGGCTCGCCGGAATAGGTGTGCAGCTTGCGGACGCACACATACTCGCCGTCCGACAGGTCGCCGGTGCCGAGAAGTTCCTGCGGCACCCCGGTGCGGCGCCGGACTTCGAGTACCTCAAAGGCGAGCGCTTCAGGTGCGGCGAACGGATCGTTGATTGCCAATTCGATGTCGCCCGTGGCGGCGGGCAGGGCCGCCACATGCGTCCCGATGCCCCGCTGACTACGAATCAGCCCTTCTTGAGAAAGCAGCTCATATGCCTGCCGGACGCTGACGACGGCCACGCCGAGGTCAGCCGCGAGCTGCGTGATCGGCGGCAACAGCATGCCGAGCGGATACTCGCCTTTTGCGATGCGATACCTCAGCAACGAAGCCAGCCGCTGATATTGCGCAACGCCCCGTTCAGCCGACAGCTCCGCCCGCTCATTCCCCGTAGTTCGATCGTCCGTCATTCCTGTTGCCTGAGACTCAGAACCTTGGAGTATGCACCAGACGGGCCCTGGCTGGCCGGCGTCCATCGAGCCTTTGCCGTCGAACAAGCGCCGCGATATCTAGTGTTTGTAGGGGCCGATCAGGGTAGGCGTGGCGAGCGAGTTCTGGTGGATAAAGAAGCGAACTGCAGCGTTGGTAGGCTTGGGTCGCAACTCCAGCTTGGGCACGCGCTGCGCTCGCACGGTGAAGATGTAGAGGTGCGCGGGCAAGCTCTTAGTCTGCCTCGGAGATTACAGGAAAAACCGTTGGCATTTGCGCGCGCGAGCCGTGCGGGGTCGGCATGATCGAATGCGGCCAGCCATGGCGCAGCCGCCACCTCCGTTGCCTCTGTGGCGGTCAGCACCGCAGTCTTGCTCCCCGGCAAGGCGGTGGTGGAGCGGAAGCGGCGTCGGTGCGTGTGCAGCAGCCGGGCGAAGACCGTCTCCGGGCTCGGTGCCTGGTCCGCCGGCGCGGTGCGCAGGCGTCCGCGCTCCCAGTACTCGACGGCCCCGTCGTGGGCCAGCAGCAGGCGAAGCACCGTCGGCTGCGCGGCCTTGGCGTCCGCGAGCGATCCGTAGCGGCGCTTGATGCGCGTGAGGGTCCAGTGCGCGTAGACCGGATGCCCGAGCGCTTCGGCGAGGTAGGCGAGCGCCGCGTCGACCGTTGCCGGCAAGGGGCGCGGCGGCACCGCGCCCGTATCGATCCAGTCCGCTGGATCATGACGGATCGCGGCGCTTGCTACCGGGCTTGCTGCTAGGCTTGTGGTCGGGCTTACCGGCCGGCTTGGCGGTCGATCGGCTCGCGCGTGCGGCCTTGGCGGCGGGCGGTGCCGCGGCCAGGGTCGCGCGCAGCAGTTCGTCGAGCTGGGCGCGCTGGCTGGCCGTGACGGCCTTGAATGCACTGGCCTCGCCGGCGGCGGTCTGGCGCGCGGCGCGTTCGCTGACCAGCTCCGCGTCGAGTCGGGCGCGCTCCTCCTCGAGCGCCGCGATGCGCCGCTCGGCGAATTTGAGTTGCGAGGCCAGTTGCGTCCGCTCGGCGCGCACCGCGTCGCGCTGATGGGCGGTTTCCTGCAGGAGCTGCTTTGGCGGCAGCCAGCGCGCGGGCCGACGCGCAGGCAGCACGTCGTGGCGAACTCGAAACGGCATTGGCGACCGTGCAGGATTGTGCCGTGGCGGACGAGCGCGCCCATGCCGAAGCGATCGCCACCGTCCAGACGCGCTACGAGGCGCTGTCGAAACTCTAATTATCTTGCCGAAACAGAATCTCAAGCCCGACGGGCGCGTATGGCCGCGCGCAGGGGCCCGATCAACGTTTCAAATCCAGGGAAGAAAAAGGACCAGTCAGCAAGTGACTGATTTGACTGGGATTTCAAGTGGACATCGTCCGGAAACCCGCGTGGATGCTAGGGGTGCTACACCGGTAAACTGCGCGGGAATCAAGAGGATCCCGGTCGGCAAGGACGAGCGGCGAGGCAAGGTCGCGCTCCTCGCCCACCATACCAATACATCTGACGAAAACCTATCGCAATCCAAAGAAACTCAGGATAGCCAGCACAATCACTATCGCTCCCACAAGCCACACGATGTTCATCACAACCTCCTCTTAAGCTTTGTGTCATTCCGGCACACCCTTTCACTGGCAAGTTCCGTGCCGATTCCAGCCCCGGATAACAGCGCCGGCCTTGAATGGCGAACTTGTGCAAGAGGATGAAAGCGGCCTCAGGCGTGCCTTAAATTTTTGCTTAGCTCAAATGCACTTTTTTCAGGTCGCGACAACGAGGCATGCAAACGCCGCTGGTGATTGCGCCGGGCATCATTGCACTGAATCGCCCAGCAATTCCAGCTTGCAGCATTCCAGCGAATTGGCCAGTTCCCGCAAATCGATTCCGGATTTGATGACGGCAGGGGCTCACCTTCCTCTTCCTCAGTGTGACGACCCACGCGGACGCAGCTCGGACGGTAGTTTGGCTTGTCCATGACGATTTCCGGCGGGAATGTGCGATACGTTGAGTTGCCGAGGCATGAAAGTGCATACCCTGTACGCAGTCGGAACCAAGCGCCGGAGGTCGCGGCTCTCCAGTTCGCAATCCTCTCCCGCGCGTTCCTTGCTAAGCACCGTGCAACAAGACAGGAGCGCGCCATGACCACTTTCTTAGATCGGGTTGTAAAGCCGCTATGGCGTTTTTTCATCGGTGCAGCTGCCGTGTTTGCCGGCGCTGCAGTCGCTGCCATGCACGGCTGGCGCCAACGCATGGATAACGCTGCTGCCGTCGCTTCGCGCTCCTGCGGCAAAGCGCAAAGCCAATGGATGGCGGGATAGACAGGAAAGTCTTTAATTGGTGGTGGTGATCAACACATTTCCGCGCCGTCCCAACACACTCACCACTACGTTGCCCCCCGCACGCTGAAGCAGGACGTCAGCCGAATGGTTCCCGAGTGTCAGGCCCTGCAGCGCCACTTCGTCTATGAAGGCAGGGAGGCAGGGGTGCCGAAAGATGATCTCGCCGGCCGCGAGGTCAAAATCCAGGCTCAGGCATGACTGCAACAATGAAAGGGGCGTAGCCGCGGCCCAGGCTTGCGGACTGCAGGCCACCGGATAAAGCGTGGGACCGCGGTTACGGCGGCGCACGAAACCACAGAAAAGCTCTGGCAGGCGCCGCAAGTCGATATGTGTGGCGGCCGCAAAGAGACCCTCGAAGATACGCAGTGCTGCATCGCGCAGCCCGTAGCGTGCCAGCCCCGCCGCGACAATAGCGTTATCGTGCGGCCACACCGAGCCATTGTGGTAGCTCATGGGGTTGTAGCGCGCCTCCGTGGAGGCCACTGTGCGCAACCCCCACCCGGAGAATGAAGCGCTTGTCATGAGCGTGGCCGCAACGAGCGCGGCGCGTTCTGGCAGCGCGATGCCGGTATAGAGCGCGTGGCCTGCATTGGACGTTCGCACTCGGCAGGGCCGCTTGTCGCCATCCAGCGCCAATGCGTAGGTTCCGAGTGCGGGATCAAAGAAGACCCGATCAAAGCGCGCGCGCAGATCCTGCGCCTTGCTGTCCAATGTCGCGGCCAGCGCGCCATGACCCAGGTGGTGTCCAATGCGGGCGGCCGCCATCCAGGCGCCGTAGACATAGGCCTGCATTTCCACGAGTGCGATGGGGCCGTGCGCAAGCGCGCCGTCTGCATGGAAGATCGAATCACGGCTATCCTTCCAACCCTGGTTGAGCAGCCCCTCGGCGGTATGCCGTCCATACTCAAAAAAGCCATCGCCGTCCCGATCCCCGTAATGGTCGATCCAGTGCAGTGCGGCTTCTATATGGGGCCAAAGCGCCTGCATCGTCGCGATGTCATGGGTCCGGTCCCAATAGGCTCCCGCGAGCATGACGAACAACGGGGTGGAGTCGACACTTCCGTAGTAGCGTCGGAACGGCACTTCGCCCAGGATGGCCATTTCCCCCTGGCGGCTTTCATGGAGGATCTTCCCCGGTTCAGCATCCGCCGCAGGCTCCACGGCGGTGGCCTGATTGGCGGCGAGATAGCGGAGCACCCCCCGTGCGATGCTTGGGTCCAGCCATAGGGTTTCGAGCGCGGTGATCAATGCATCGCGGCCAAAGAAGGTGCTGAACCACGGTATCCCGGCATAAGGATAGGCGCCGTACTGCGTCCGGGTGCTCAGCATATAGAGATCGGACATGCTGCGGCCCGCCGCCTCGTTAAAGATCTCGTTGGAGGTGGTTACCGTGGCGGCGCCTGCCGATTGCGCCTGCAGGGAGCGCCGGGCGGCGCGCAGCGCCGTGGGAAACGCCCGACGCGGTGAACGACCGTCCTGTCGCGCACGGGCACAGCAGACCTCGATATAAAGCAAATGGGTTTTCAGAGGGGCCAACTCCAGTTCGAAGACCGCCTCGTCGTTCGTCAGACTTGTGGGTGACGGATCAAAGCAAAGCTGTGTGGAGCGCGCTTGACCATCCAGTCCCGTGTAGGACAGTGTGGCCCCACCGCTGCATAGCGCAGTCGGATGACTTGAGCCGCGCTTCAGGCGACGGGCACCTCGCACCTCGAACAAATCGGCAAAATCAGCGGCAAAGGCCAGTTCAAGTCTGATGAGACGAGGCTTGTCGTCATAGTTCCTCACGGCCAGGCGTTCGTAGCAGGTATCGTCCCACAGGAAGCGCGAGCGCCGCAGGTGAATGAGATCATGGGCCATCACCAGCCGCCCGCCGGCATCGAAAAGGTCGGGGTTGGTCAGATCGAAGGTGAGCGCGGCGTTGTCGTCCCGCAGCACGGAACTGAGCAGGATCGGACGCCAGCCTCCGAACGTCAGATAGAAGTGCGACAAGTGACGCGTATCCCGGTAGTAAAGCCCGTCCGAACCGCCTATGCCGGCGATCGCGTCGCCGTGCTGGTCGAAGACGCCAAAGATATCGCCGTGCTTGAGCGTCCGGGGTCGGTTCTCCCGCAGAGAGCGCGAGGCCGCAACGATAATGGGAGCAGCCGGAACCGCTTCGGGCGTCTGCCCGCCCCCGTCTTCCGGAGTATCTAGCATTCGTTCCCCCTGCAGATTTAGGCAGCGACGTGCAAGTCGGGGGGCGGCAGCGCCACGCGGTTGGCCTGCACCGGCTCGTACTTGCTGCAGTTGTAGAGCACAAGATAATCGTATGCCATGCGTTCCGAGGTGAAGCGCCGATTGAAGGCACGACGTACGCCAGCGCGATCCATCGCGCCGATGTGGCGGACAGCAGCGACCGCCTCATCCACCGAATCCACAATGGATCCGGTTACTCCGTCATCCACGACTTCCGGCACCGAACCGCGCCGGAAGGCGATGACAGGCGTGCCACATGCCATCGATTCAATCATGACGAGCCCGAATGGCTCCGGCCAGTCGACAGGAAACAGCAGTGCGATCGCGTCGCCAAGGAAACGCGCTTTCTCGCGCTCACCAATCTCGCCGATGTACTCGACATTCGGGTGACGCTCGATCAGTGGTGCGATTGTCGTGTCCCAGTATGCCTGGTCAACGCGGTCAACCTTCGCGGCAATCTTTAGCGGCATTCCGGCGCGCACCGCGATCTCAATGGCATGGTCTGGACGTTTCTCCGGGGAGATCCTGCCTAGGAATGCCAGATAGCCGCCATGAGGCACCGCATTGAACGGCAGCAGGTTTTCGGGCAACCCATGGTAGACATTACCCAGCCATGAGACTGGCGGCATAGGGCGGCGTTGTTCAATCGAAATGGACACGAGCGGCACGTCAGCGAACGCCGCATAGAAGGTCTTGAGGTCAGGCAGGTCTAGCCGGCCATGCAGCGTGGTCACCGTGCGGTGGGAAAAGCTCCTGATGAGGGGAAAGTGCAGCAGATCCGTATGAAAGTGCAGCACGTCGAACGTTTCGGCTCGCCGGCGCACCTCATCCAGCATCATCAGATAGTAGGGTAATGGGTCCCGGACACGGGGATCCGACCGTATCGCCCGGTCGACGCAACTGACAAGCCGGGCGGGTGTCGATGAATCACCGCTTGCAAACAGCGTCACATCGTGACCCAATCGAACCAGTTCATCGGTGAGGTAAGCGACCACACGCTCAGTACCACCGTACTCCCGTGGGGGGCAGCACTCCTGAAGTGGCGCAATCTGTGCGATTTTCATCTTCGAGTGCTCCCGATCCGACTGACAATGGAACGATCTCCGCGTACGGCCAGGAGAACCCCCCACGCAGCAGAGATCACGATGATCGCAAGAGATGATTGCTCGCCTCGCCCATTGGCGGCGACGCAAAGGGCGTGCCGAGCCCAGACTGCCCTCCCGCACGCATGCTTGCCACGTGGGGGGTCAGCGGAAACATGGATGGCCGGGAGCGTGAAAGCAATCCCGGCACCAAAAAACTCCAGCTTTTGTAAAGCGGAAAAAGGCGCTTCTTCGGCGAATCGGACTGTAACGCGTGCGGCGTCGCCTGGCCTAAACATCAGACGATGTTGGGCATGAAAGCTGCGACGACTGTCGTCAGCGTGTAAGGGTCCGCCTTCGCGCAAGGACGTCAATCCCGTCCAGTTCGCCCAAATTTTCTGATTTGTTCAAATGGAGGAGCATCATGGAAAACGTGGAAACGGAACATACGCTTGGCAGTGGCCTGGGAACGAGCGCCGGAAAGGTGTCCGGGGAACCGGTGGAGCCGGGGAAGCCGTGGAAGAGAGAGGGCGAACTGGCTTCGACGCACACGCCCGCACGTCACGGCGCGGACGACGTGTCGGCTTCTAGGGAGAACATCGGGTCGCAGGGCCTTTCGGAGGCGCTTGACAAACTTTTGGAGCGCCTGCCTGGCCTGTTTGGTGACGAGCGTACCAAGGCGAAGAAGGAATTTCTCGAACTCGCGGAAAAGTCTCACAGCCCCCGCCTCGAACTCGTCGCCAAATCGGCGGAAGTTGCCAGGCGCGTGACGGGCAGCGTCAAGCAGGAGTGGGAAACCAGACGAGAACGTGCAGACACGTACGTTCATGCCAATCCCTTCCGCTCATTGGGGATCGCCGTGGGGATGGGTATGTTGCTAGGGGCGATAGGCGTTGGCAGTTTGCATCGACGTTAAGGCAAAGAGTTGATCGACGAAAGATCGATTCGATTGACCTGTGGCTCCCCGGCGCCCCCTGATCGCATTCGGCGAGGTCACTCGCCGGCGGGTCCGTCAGGATCTGCGGTGCTGGGTACGCAGCATAACCGCCTGTTCGGCCTACTGCGGGCCTGCGCCGACCTACTGTCGATGACCGATGCCGACTTATGGTCTACCAGGAGTATTGCCAGCACGGCGATCATAGGAGGCCCTGACATTGCGCGGGGACATGCTTACCAGTAGACCGATGACATGGGGCGCGAGGATGGCACCGCTTCAGCCGACACCGGACGCCCCGCCCATGCCGGTCGCACGCTGTCTGGCTGGCTGGGGGTGATGACCAAAGGAATTACGCTCTTGAATCTGGCCTCGCGATCGTGAATCAGCAACTCAACCTTTTCGTGAGCTTGCCCGAATCGCTAGATTGCCTCGGGTTTTGGCGCGTCCAACATGCAATACCGTGGACCAGGATGTCGGACAAGATCGCCGGTGCACGGAGACCCACGAGGTGCATATTATCGATCATTTTTACATCTGCGGATTGGTCTCGTGGCCTTCCATTGAAGGACGAATAGCGGGATCTGTTCCCACGGTGTTCCCGCGTGGACGAAGAGCGCCCGCAGGCCATTTCGATGAAGGGTAATGAACCTGGCAATCCCCATTGCCGTCGAAAAAACGCAGCGATCACAACGGGAGGGCTAGAGCTGATCGCAAGACAAATTACCTTTTTGATGGGCAATGCCTAATTGCGCATAGACTACAGAAAACGTTGGATCTTGCCGGAGGAAATCAAGATGCTGATAGAAGCAGTCCTTGTTTTCGCGCTAGTCGTCCGAGCTATTTTTCTGCACGTTCACGTGGCACGCACCAGGCTGATTCAGTGAGAGACGCTGATTCGGCGAGAGAAAAGCGGCGTGCTCAGTTGCGAGGTGCGGCGGAAAGTTTATATGGAAGCACTCCCCTCGCATGTTTCTGAGTATCCCGTTCCGAGAGAGGTGCGCACCCTCGTATTTCGCTTCGTCGGCATGGTGCTGTAGCGCAAAGAATTCAGCGTTGCCCTCCCCGCCGACGCCTGCGCGCGTCTTGATAATATTTCTGTCATCGAATTTGATGCATGCTTCCCAACGTAGTTGCAACTCGAGCAGCATGGCTCCCGGATACGAGCTCACGCCTGACTCAAAATGGGCCGTTTCAAAGGGGGCTGCCACTCCCGAGGCTACCTCACATCGGCTGCGTGTCTTCCGCTAGCAAAGCCACATTGACGATTCCCAACCCGTCCCGCGCTTTGCACCGGACTCAGTTCAGGAGCTTCACATGCCTTCCTCACCCACCGAGCAGATGCGGGCAGCACAGAATATCTTTTGCGTTCTGGCCACTAGGGGTCTGCAGAGGTTGATCGAGCTGAATCTGCGGACCATGAAATCGAACTGGGAGAACATTCAGGAAGCCACGCGCAAGGCGGCGGCGGCCAAAGATTCGGGCGAGTTGCTCTCCCTCCATGCCAGCTTGTCCCGATTAGCCGTCGACAAGGCGCAAGCATATCAACGCGAGCTATTTGAACTTGCCGCGGCCGCCCAGGGCGATTTCGCCGAAGCCGCCGATGCACAGATCGAGGAGAGCAAGCGCAAGATGGAAGAAGCCACCGACAATGCGACAGGCGTGCCGATGGACTCAGAGGCTGCGTTGTCGCCGTGGCAATCTGCCCTAAGCGCGGGTGCTAATTTTTTCGAAACCATGCAGCAATCGGCCAGACGCGCAACGGAAGTTGCGGAAGGGGGTTCAGCCGCACGATCCAATGCGACAGCCGAACGCGCCGCTCGGAACACCAAGCACTAGGTGCAGAAGTGCGCGAGCGGCGCCGGTCAACGCTTCCCTGTTATATGCCGTCGTCATAAGGAAAAGCGACAGCCTGCCAGTCCGCAAGGCCACCCAAAAAAGCCCCTTGGGAGGTAGCGGGCCCTAATCTTGCTGAGGACTCAAATTAGCGGCCCCGCCATTGACCAACTGACGCTGGAGCGGATGTTTGAGCCCCTGAGCAGAGGCCCTGATCAGGAAGACAAGAACGCGGACGGCCTCGGGCTCGGCCTGTATATCGCGAGCGAAATTGCTAGGGCACATCGCGGGGCCATCGACGCTCGGTCAGACCAGGTGGAGACGGCGTTTGCGGTGCGTCTGCCGCGTCGCGTGTAGCGGCCCTGAACGAAGATTACGGCCAGGAAGCAGCTTCCGTCCTCCAGGGCGCCGCTTGCGGGGCTACGTCTGAATGTCCTTGCGAAGGTGCTGACGAGCGACGTCTAATGGGCCGAGAAGAGACTGCTATCTCATTTGCCGGCGCTGCCCCTCGCCAGCCGGGATAGGCGTGTCTATCTCTGCAGCCGTAATCAGGCGTAACAGCCATGCTCGAAGCCAATATACAAAGCTGAGCTGCCAGCGCAATGTGCTGCTATCGCATTTACGAGGGCAACGCGTCGCGCGGCGACGCCAGTTCTGATGATGAGATCGCCTGGCGGTTAATCGCATTTTTTGATCTAGTATTGCCGCACAATTTGTTCATCCGCCGAAGCGTTTCCTCCAGTTCGACGCCACCCAGCCCCAGTGATGTACGCGAATTGGTTGAAGTCGAGATGCGCCATCGCGCGGAGGGTTTGCATGTGATGGCGCTCATTGCCAGCGCGGTCGAATCGCCTAGTCATAAAGTGTGCGCGGTCTTCTTCTAGGAGGTGGCATTCCGACATCGTGATGCCCGCCGCCTTGGCCATAAGAGAGTACGCAAATTCAATGCGACCGTAGTTGCGCCCCTCACCGAGCTGTTCATACATCTCCGCCCGACTCGCACTCGGTCTGAATCGAGACGGACCATTTGCCCGCGCTCAGGCTGACCGTGGCATTGTGCAGGCCGGCATCGGGCGACCGAAGACGCGAACCCGCTCGATCCACCGGGCCAGTGCGCGCAGCGGAATCGTGGCCCTTTGAAAGCTCGTGGCGGCGACGCGTAAAAGGACCCACCAGGCCAGGAGTTGGGCAAAGCTCCACCTTGCGTTATTTTTTACAGTAACATTCTTTTTGCAGAGGGTTTCCACAAGAAAATAACGCGAACAGTTCAAATGCGTAATCAGCCACTTCACAATCTGATGGCCCAAGCGCCACGCGGCCAACCGATGGACACAGAGATGCTCCGCGAGATGGGGGTGTCTGAACGTTCCCTCAGTCATCTCGTCAGCGCAGCCTGGCTCGAACGGCTGGGGAAAGGTGCCTATCTGCTACGGGGCGACCGGCCAACCCGGGACGGGATCCTGGCGTTCTTGAGCCGGCGGATAACGGGCCTGCATGTTGGCGGGAAGACTGCGCTTGACTGGCAAGGGGTTCGCCAAAACATCGCCCTTCGCCAGAAGGTCGTCCTGTGGGGAGAGGCCCCCTACAGGTTTCCTGATTGGGTCGGCCAGCATCTCCTGATCTCCTGTACTCCTACCAGACGACCAATTTTTTCGACGAATCGTTCCAATATGGTGAAGGCCTCAAACCCATCCCGAACGGGAATCCATCCGTACTTGTATCGGTTCCAGAACGGGCATTCCTCGAGCTCGTGAGCGACGTGGGCAAGGGCCAAACGCTCGAAGAGGTCCAGAACATCCTCGTAACCATGCGCAGCCTCCGTGCGCCCGTCCTCCACATGTTCATGCAGCACTGCACACGAATCAAAGTGCTCAAGCTGGCGAGAACGCTTGGTGAGGATAGCGGATTTGACTGGGGCAAAGACCTTCAACAGTATGTCGATCAGCGCAGCCAGGGTAAGCGGTGGTCCAACAAGATGAATGACACGCGTATCACACTAAAGCCTTGACGTCCCCCATGCCTAAAGCAGCCTAAAGGCAGAGGATTCCCACACCTGGCGATGCACGTCCGCATCGGAGAGTATCCAGCTCTGCATTGGTATCACGCCCCTCGATCATCGACATGAGCCTGGACAAAATCGTCCAGTAAGCGTTCGACACCATTGGCTACGAGGCCGACGACACGAGCCCGCAAAATCTGCGAGCACATACTCTCGCCGCACGCTCCTGCAGGGCATCTCGCCGGCGGCGGTATCGCTACGGCGAGGGCAGTCGAGCAACCCAACCGTCCACCGAATGCTGGCCACCATCGAGGTCGTCTGACACTTCTCGCAGCCACCTATTGCATGGCGGGTGACAATTTGGCATCCTCCGCCGGATCCGGCGATGGTGCCGGCAACCTCGGTAACAGGAGCCACATGGCAACGAAGAAGACGGCCGCGACGAAGACTACGGCAAAGAAGGCAGCGGCACCGGCGAAGAAGGCTGCGCCAGCCGCCAAGAAGGCGGCGGCGACCCCGGTGGCCAAGCCGCTAAAGGACACGTTCAACAAGTCGAGCCTGTTGGCCCACCTGATCGCTCAGACTGAACTCGACAAGAAAACGGTGCAGACCGTGCTGTCACATCTTGAGACCACGATCGTCAGCGCCATCCACAAGAAGGGCGCCGGCGAATTCACGCTGCCTGGCCTGTTCAAGGTTTCGGCCATCCAGGTGCCGGCGACCAAGAAGCGCTTTGGTAAGAACCCCTTCACTGGCGTGGACCAGTGGTTCGCAGCCAAGCCGGCATCGGTGAAGGTAAAGGTTCGCCCGCTGAAGAAGCTGAAGGACGCCGCGCTGTAATTTTCAGTAGCGCCAAACGAGAAGGCCCGACAAATTTTTGTCGGGCCTTTTTGCTTTTCCTAGTTCGATCTGACCAAGCGCCGGCCTCAGGCGCTCTCCTACGAAACCCCCGCTACAGCGTCGCAAGCCGCTTAGCGGCGGGAGAGTTCATTCATCTTCCTGGGAGGACGTGTGGCGGGAGGCGCGTAGAAGTGCCAAGCTTATTTCGCGCATGATGCCGCTTTCGGGCGGACACCACCATTGGATGCGCCTCAAAATTGGCCAGCAGGTTCGCCTTGGACCTTTCTGTCAGCAACGACGCTTCGATCATCGCTGGCCACGCCTTGAGCGCCGCGTTGATGGTCTCCTGGATCGCTGCCGCGGCGGGCTTTTCGACAATATCTAGGATCCGGCAGAAGCTGCGCACAATGTTCGGGCCGAGGCGTTGCTTGGTCTGTCGCCGGTCGGCATCATGGCCCGACACTTCGAGCATATCTGGCGGAACAATGTAGAGCGCGTGACCGCTTCGCTTTGAGTAGGCGCTGTACCCGACAATGTCGTAGGCCGGCGAAAGCTCGGGAGTCTTTCCGTCCCGATAGATCACCCCAATGTTCTTTAGGTGCATATCGGGGTTCCCCAGGAGCTCGTTCACGGTGATGCGCCGCAGGAGTTCATGAATCGCCGACTCCCCCAGGGAGGGCTCGCCCATCATCACGGCGGCGATCTCGAGATAGCTCCCTTCGTACTTTCGTTCTGGTTGCACACCGAGAATCTGGCCGAAATCCTCAACATGGAAACGACCAGTTGGTGAGCGATCAAAGCGGGTAACGACCAGAAAATTTGTCTTTTTCGTCGCCTCATCCCCGAGGTCATAGCCATGCTCCACCGCTAGCAGCTCAAGAGGCGCCAGTTTTGCCTCACAAACCCTTACCCCCGCCGCCTGAGCGAGACGCAGCGACACATCCTCCAGCTCCGGAAGTTGAGGATTGCCCACGACAGGAAGCTTTGCAATGATGTGGGTATCCTGATTCTTTGTTCGGCCAACGTATCGACCGTTCTGTTCCAGGACACCGAGTTTGGGCTGCACGCCACTGACCGAGACACCTTCAACCATCGGTTCCTCGATGACGGACATTTCCAAACTGTCGTTGTCTTGCGTAACTAAGTGAGTGACCTCGTCCTTCGACAGTTCGACAGGTGTCGCGTAGACGTTGCCAGGCAAATCGCGTCCCGTGGCCGCGAGCATTTCGAAATGGTCGGTCGGTTCACACCCTCGGATCTCGGCGATTCGATCCCTGAAGACACCTTCCGGCAGCAATCCTTGGAAAAAGGCGGGCAGCAACCAGCTTTGCGACTTGACGGAATAGGCGCCGTTGAAGACTTCGTCCGTGACAGTGGCCCAGACTGCTTTTTGCTCTTCTGGCGTCTCGGCCTCCATCGACAGGGAGAGCGTCGGGGCGAAAGGCCCTAGATTGGCAAACGCGTCATCGGCGACAAAGCGAATGATCGGTTGGGTGTCCCCAAACTTGAAAAGCAACCCGACACGCCGCGCGCCCAAGAAGATGCCGAGAGTTCTAAGTTTCATCGCTTGGTCTTCGTCTTCTTTTGTGCCGTGGCGACGTTGGCAGTACTGCGTTCACGCTCTTGGGCTTCACGCAGGCGGCGCAACGCTCCGCTCACGCGTGTTGGAGCACGGGCGGGCTCCGATAGGGAGTCAGCAAAAAGTGATGATGCTTCTTTCGGGACGAGCTTTAGCTCGAGCCCGAGGCGGTCGGCGACGGCCAGCAGGGTGGAGACCTTATAGTCTTGCGCCCCAGTCAACACGTGATTCAGGGTTCGATACGTGATTCCTGAATCACTTGCCAGCTTGAGTTTCCCATACTCTCGCTGGGCCTCCCGCTCGTGAAGCAAATTGGAGATCTCTTGGAGCGACTTCATAGGCTACTAAAGTATCACTGATGAGTTTGATACTACCTTAGTATCATTCTTGGGTCAGATCAACAATAGATACTACTAACATATCTTTTTTTCACTCAAAATACTACTTTAGTATCTTTTTTGCATGCGGGATGAGCACACTAGTTTCTAGGGCCGCCCCCTGCCTCGAATTGCGAACTCAGCTTCGGAAGTCAAAAAAAATCGACATGGACTATAATTGTCAATTATTGTTGACATCAGATTTGCTGAATCCAACCCGGTTAAGGGGGCAAATGGACCATCGACGAGAGCTACAGGATAAAGCGGACGCAATGCGCCGCAAAATCGGGGAAGCCTTGCGCTCCGCGCGCGAGCGACAAGGTAGCAAGCAATCCGACATCGCCCAGAAAGTGGGCGTGTCTCGGGCAACCGTCATTGCAATCGAGAGCGGCCAAAGCGTCTCGACGTTAAATCTGCTCCTGATGGCGGCTGCGGTCGGCGTGAACCTTAACCCTCAACCAGACCCGGCGATCATCACGCCACCACGCCGCCCCATGCTCAGAGAAATGATGCGAGCGGAGCGGGAGCGCCAGGCAATGCTCCAGGCGAAATTACCCAGCCGGCAGCGCGTGGGATCGGCGTCCTTTACCGCCCCAGTTTCCTACCCGGAAAGCAACGTAAGGCGTCGCCCCACGCTCAGGGAAATGATGCGAGCGGAGCGGGAGCGCCAGGCAATGCTCCAGACGAATCTCTTGCACAAAGTATCTCAATGAGTAGCGAACTCGAGGTTTTCGTTTCGGACTATCCCGTCGGCTTGCTCAGTGAAGACATCGAGACAGGCCTGATTGATTTCCGTTACCTTCCGGATGTCCCGGATCAAATGACAGTCTCGTTACTGATGCCGCCGAGCGCGCCAGCAGAAGAGTATCTTGGTTTCAACGGGGTGCCCCCACCCTTTCAGATATCCCTGCCCGAAGGCATCGTGCTGGAAGCCATTAGAACCCGCTTCGCCAAGCATATCGACGTTGATAACGATATGTCGCTGCTCCGTCTTGTCGGTCGTCACACTATCGGCCGCACTACCTTCGGCGGCCCGCTGGACCTAGACGCCACACTTCAACAAAACATTTTGGATGCCGCCAGAACTGAGGGTGCGGCACAGCGGCTCATCGAAATTCTGAAGTCATCTCCGGAGATGTTCGGCGTGTCTGGCGTCATGCCCAAGATGTCGACATTTCAGACGGAAAAGACTCGCCCCGGGACTGTCGCCGCGCACGGCTCCATCGTTAAATTCGACTCGCCCCATTATGTTGGCGCGAGTTTGGTTGAGTATGCATGCTTGAAAGCATGCTCGGCAGCGGGACTAGACGTTCCTGCGATTGAATTAAGCCCGGATCGCACGTCACTGACGATGAGCCGATTTGATATCGCCCCTGACGGATCACGTCGCGGATTCGAAGATGCATGTGCGCTGTCGGGCTTGTTTCGTAGTGGGAAATATAACGGATCGATTGAACACCTGTTTGAGATGATCCGCTTCTTCGTACATCCAGACGACCAGGCGACAGATCTCGTGGCCATGCTGAAACTGGTCATGATGAACGACGCACTACGCAACGGCGATGCACATCTAAAAAACTTTGGTTTGGTCTATGACGATGTCATGCGCCCGCGGCTCTCCCCCGTGTACGACGTACTCACCACCCAGGTATGGTTTCCGCAAGAGATGCCCGCGCTGGCGATGCAAAAGACCGACCCGCGGGGTACGGAAAAATGGCTGGATCAGCTTGAGCTGGAGCGCCTCGCCTCTCTCAGTCATTGCCACAATGTTGACGTCGTTCAAATGCAAGCACAGTGTCGCGAGATCGCATTGCAGAGCATGGCGACGACCTTGGATGAGTGCCCAAAATGCCCGCCGCGCAAAGCGCTTGAGCACGCCTTGAAGATCATCGAGGGGGCACTGCCTGTGCCATCATCATCTGGTAAAACATAGCCCAATCAGCCGAATGCTCGGCGTCGGCGCTGGCGGCTGACCATCGAGGGTCACGCCGTCCTACTTTGCCGGTAGCTGCGGTGGTGCGCCCATCGAAGTCATCGGCCAATACATTGAACAGCAGAAAACGCCACACTGACCACCCAAAGTACGCCTACGGCGTCCCCGCTATCCTTCCTGAAAGGCCGAGGCTTGCCGCGCACGGGTCAAGAAAAATGGCGCAGAACCTCGCGGATTCGGGAGGCCTCTCATTTACTGCGGTCGTTATCGCCACCAAGCAGATCAACAATGATCATTGTTCGCTCCAGAATACCCTGGTCATCAAAATAGGTACTGAAGTGAGCCGGCAGATGTCCGTCAGCGTACATCCTGTATGACCACGCCTCGCGCTTCATTCGTGAATAGTACTGAACAGGCTCGCGCGGCATGCCGAATCGTTCTGCGACGTCCCTCTTGGTCCAAACGCCCGGGCGAGCCTCGCCGATCTCCTTCTCCGTCAGCATTTGGCGAAAGCTCTTCAAATTGCTGGCCCCATCGAAATCCGCGGCATATACGAAATAGCCGAACGGCTGTTTGGAGTAGATCCAGCGGCTATCCCCATTGGCGAGCTGATACGTCTCCATTGGAACGCCAAACGCATCGCGTACCGCGCTCTGCGGCAGACCGATCATTGTGTGAGCCGTCTGTACCGGTTGCAGGATGGTACAGGCCACGAGCAGCAGGATCGCCCCCGCCCCCATCCACCTTTTTACAAAAAGGCGCATTTTCGCTCTCCGGTTCGCCTGATTGAAGTCATGTGTGCGGCCACTTGGCGGCGCCCACCGCGACGTCGCCCACCCGCCCATCGCCAGGCGAGCCACCGACGCCCCGCCCAAGTCCGCTTGCACGGACGCGAGAGCTACGGCTGGTGCCGCTCAACATTGTGCTGCCAGCGGTCGCCCTGCGCTCGAATGCGATTGAGGTGGTGCATCTCAGTGGGGCTCCGTGCCGCCGTGTACCCTGGCTAATACACCGAATATGGCGGACTGTAGATTAAGGGGGGCTGGATTTCTCTCAGTCAGCATCGACAAGAGCCGGATCGTAGGGGACACATAGATGGCCTCCGGATCTCCCGGCTCGAGCGGACTGTACGGAAGCGACGCCGTCCGCTGCTGCGGCGTCCCCAACGAACACCTCGGCTGGAAGCCATGGAACACGTTCTGGAAGCCCAGGGGCGGCGTCGATCACCCGGCAAGGCATATCAGTCTTTTGACGGCTGTTCGTCGCCGTAGACCGTCACGCCCAGATGGATGCGTTCACGGCCGCTCTCCACCCGGTGCTGGTTCGTGTCGCGCAGCGAGTAGATGCAGCCGCAGTATTCCTGCTGGTAGAAGTTCTCGCGCTTGCTGCTCTCGATCATCCGCGCGGAGCCGCCACCCTTGCGCCAGTTGTATTCCCAGTACATCAGGCCGGGGTAATTGGCCGCTGCACGCACGCCGCAGTCGTTGATCTGCTGCCTGTTCTTCCAGCGCGAGATGCCCAAGCCGTGCTCATGCGCATACAGCGCCGTGCGCTCGAAATGCATGTCAAAGCACATGGTGCAGCGGATGCCGCGCTCGGGCTCGTGCTCCATGCCCTTGGCGCGCTCGAACCAGTTGTCCCGGTCGTAGTCTGCGTCGATGAACGGAATGCCGAACTGCTCGGCGAAGCGGATATTCTCGTTCTTGCGCAGTTCGTATTCCTTGAGTGGAGGGATGTTGGAGCTGTAGAAAAAGATGGTCTAGTCGATGCCAGAGGCCAGCATGGCCTCCATGACCTCGCCTGAGCAGGACGCGCAGCACGAATGCAGCAGCACCTTGTCGTGGCCGCCGGGCAGCGGAAGCGGTTTGCGTTCGACGGCGAGCTTCATCCCTTGGCTCCTTGGGCAATGTCAGTGTTGGTGGCGAGTGCAGGCTGGCGGGCCAGTTCAATGAAGGCTCGCACGTAGTCAATGGCGGTGTCCGCTTCGCGTGCGCCCAGAAAGATTTGCTTGGCGATGCCGCGCGCGCCCAGCCGCACGGGCACCACGTCCATCTTGGCCGCGTATTCCTCGACCAGCCAGCGCGGCAGGGCGGCCACGCCGCGGCCGCTGGCCACCATCTGCAGCATGATGTCGGTGGTTTCGATGGCTTTGTGGCGCCTGGGCGTCACACCGGCCGGCAACAGAAACTGGCTGTATATGTCCAGACGCTCGATGTCCACCGGGTAGCTGATGAGCACTTCCCGGGTCATCTGCTGGGGTTTCACATAGGCCGCCGAAGCCAGGGCATGGCCCTTGGCCACGACAAGCACCTGCTCGTAGTCGAATACGGGTTCGAACTTCAGCCCCGGCTTGAACAGCGGGTCGGGCGTGACCAGCAGGTCGATCTCGTAGCCGAACAGCGCACCGATCCCCCCGAACTGAAACTTCTGCTTGACGTCCACATCCACGTCGGGCCATGCGGCCAGATAGGGCGAAACCACTTTGAGCAGCCATTGGTAGCAAGGATGGCATTCCATGCCGATGCGCAGCGCGCCGCGCTCGCCCTGCGCGAATTGGCCCAGGCGCTCTTCGGCCAGGTCCAGTTGCGGCAGCACCCGGTTCGCCACCGCCAGCAGGTATTGGCCCGCCTGCGTCAGGCGCAGGCTTCGGCCTTCGCGCAGCCAGATGTCGGTGCCCAGCTGCTGTTCTAGTTTCTTCATGCTGTGGCTCAGGGCCGACTGGGTCAGGTTCAGTACGCCTGCGGCGGCCGTCAACGACCCTTGCTTCTCGACCTGCTGAACGATGCTGAGATGGATGCGCTCAAGCATTCACATGATTCCCATTCATGGATTTGTGAAATAAGACCATTTTACTTCATTGATACACATCAATACCATGCATTCCCATTGTTAGATGCAGCCATATGAAAGCAAACATGACACGTTCACTTCGAGTAGTAGCGGTTTCCGGCGGGCTGCAACGCCCCTCCAAGGCCGCAGCCCTGGCAGAGCACCTGCTGGATCTGATCGCCGACGAAGTCCCGTGCCAACAACGCCTGGTCGAACTGGGCAAGCTCGCACCGCAGCTTGCCGGCGCAGTCTGGCGATCCCAACTACCCAATACGGTGGAGCGGGAACTTGCAGCGGTCGAGCAAGCGGACGTCGTGGTGGTGGCAACACCGGTCTACCGCGGCTCCTACGCAGGGCTGTTCAAGCACTTCTTCGACTTCATTGACCAGGACGCCTTGATCGACAAACCCGTCTTGTTGGCAGCCACCGGCGGCAGCGAGCGCCACGCCCTGGTGATCGACCACCAGTTGCGGCCGCTGTTCAGCTTTTTCCAAGCACGCACATTGCCGCTGGGCGTCTACGCGACCGACGAGGATTTCGTGGATTACCGCCTGCGGGACGAGGCCCTGATTGAGCGGGCAAGACTGGCGGTTCAACGGGCATTGCCGCTGGTCGAATTGACGCACCGCGCCAGGCCCTCTCTGGTCGATGAAGTGGTTGTGGCCTGAAACAGGAATCGGCTTTTCTCTCAGAAATTAGGTCACTAGATCACAATGAACCAAGAACTTAGCTTTAACCTCAAGAGCATTTGTTTCGATGAAAACTATCACCCATCGGACAGCACCCGCATAACCACCAACTTTGCCAACTTGGCTCGGGGAAGGAGTCGGCAACAGAACCTGCGCAACACGCTGAGGATGATTGACAATCGCTTCAATGACTTGGCGCATTGGGACAACCCGACGGGAGATCGCTACTCCGTTGAACTCGAGATCATCTCTGTCGAGATGAATATTGATACCAAGAGCCGCAATGATGTATTTCCGTTGATCGAGATACTGAAAACCAGCATTCTCGACAAGACAGCGAACAAACGCATCGACGGCATCGCGGGGAACAATTTTTCCTCCTACGTGCGCGATTACGACTTCAGCGTCTTGCTTCCGGAGTACAACGTCCATCGCGCGGAATTCAGCACCCCAGACAATTTTGGCGACTTGCATGGAAAGCTGTTCCAGCAATTTGCCAACTCGATTACTTACAAGGAGCGCTTCAGCAAGCCGCCTGTCATCTGCATAAGCGCCTCGACCAGCAAGACCTATCGGCGGACCGGGAACCAGCACCCCGTACTGGGTGCCGAGTACCAACAGAATGAACTGTCCTCAACCGACCAGTATTTCGCAAAAATGGGGATGCAGGTTCGATTTTTCATGCCTCCGAATGGCGTTGCACCCTTGGCTTTCTACTTTCACGGCGACCTGCTGGGCGACTACACGAATCTCGAGTTGATCGGCACCATCAGCACCATGGAAACCTTTCAGAAGATTTATCGTCCCGAAATTTACAACGCTAATTCTGCAGCAGGGAAACTCTATCAACCGAGCCTGAAGAACCAGGATTACTCGTTGACGCAGATCGTCTATGACAGGGAAGAACGCAGTCAGCTGGCTGTCAAGCAGGGGAAATTTGCGGAGGAGCACTTCATCAAGCCATACAAGAGCGTCCTTGAACAATGGGCTGCCGATTTCGCGCTCTAACTGGCCAAGATACATAGGCCATTCTTCCGGCATCTCGTTGACCAAGCTCGCCGGAGCGCGTATCGCTGTCTAGCGTCACTCGCATCGGCGCTGCCTGCAGTCCTGTCCCACAAAACACCGCATCCCGTGGCTGCTCTGGCAAAACGGTCCCGAAGTACGTTTGCCACACCCATCTTTCTTGAAAGGAATCCTCAGATGTTTGAAACCTCCATCGCCGGCAGCCTGCCGAAGCCAGCCTGGCTGGCTGAAACCAATAAACTCTGGCCTCAGTGGAGGGCTGAAGGCGATGCGCTGCTCCAGGCCAAGGCCGACGCGACCCTGCTGTGGATCAAGGCCCAGGAAGACGCAGGCCTGGACATCGTGTGCGACGGCGAGCAATCGCGCCAGCACTTCGTGCACGGCTTCCTTGAGCAGGTCGAAGGCATCGACTTCGAGCACAAGGTGAAGATGGGCATCCGCGACAACCGCTACGACGCGATGGTGCCGCAGGTGGTTTCGGCCCTGCGCTTGAAGGGCCGCGTGCATGCTTTCGAAGCGCAGCTGGCGCGCGCGCACACGAAGAAGAAGCTGAAGTTCACTCTGCCCGGCCCCATGACCATTGTCGACACCGTGGCAGACCGCTTCTACGGCGACAAGGTCAAGATGGCCTTCGCGTTTGCGGAATTGCTCAACCAGGAAGCGCTCGCGCTGCAGGCCGATGGCGTGGACATTATCCAGTTTGACGAACCCGCGTTCAATGTCTACATGAAGGACGCCGCTGACTGGGGCGTGCAGGCGCTCGAGCGCGCGGCGCAGGGCTTGACCTGTACGACGGCGGTGCACATCTGCTACGGCTACGGTATCAAGGCCAATACCGACTGGAAGAGCACCCTGGGGGACGAATGGCGCCAGTACGAGGCGGTATTCCCCGCGCTTGCCCGCAGCTGCATCGACCAGGTGAGTCTGGAATGCATCCACTCCCATGTGCCACCCGACCTGATGAAGTTGCTGGCGGGCAAGGACGTACTGGTCGGCGTAATCGATGTGGCCAGCGACGTGGTAGAGACCCCCGAGGAAGTGGCTGACACCATCGGCCGGGCGCTGGAGTTCGTGCCCAAGGAGCGGCTGTTCCCGTGCACGAACTGCGGCCTGGCGCCGATGGCGCGGGACGTGGCGTGGCGCAAGCTGGAAGCGCTGGCAGAAGGCACGAGGCTGGCCAAGGAGCGGCTCACCGCGGCGTGACGCCCACCCGCCCATCGCGACCAGCCATCCTAGTCGCGCCGTCGGTGGCGCGACACCATACACGCCTACTGAATCGCCCAGCTTTTCCAAGATGACAGAGACCGCCGAGGTTCAAGCGGCTGCAATGGGTCGGTCGGTCAGCGACCGTCTGCGGCACAGGTGTCGAGGCACGCGCCCGTCTTCGGAGCGGAACCCGAGCGATCCGGTTCATTCCGCGGACGGGGTGCGTCCGTTGTCTGCCGTCTCAATCGCCTCAACGATAATCTTGAGCGTAGCGCCCAGATGCTCAACTTCGTGTTGCTTCGCCCGCTCGACGTCTTTTTGCCGATAGTGATTAAGGATCTCCGCGTGGTCGAGATTACTTGCGGCAATGTGTTCAGGGCGCATGAAAAGCGAAAGCGCAATGTAGGGAGTCGCAGCGTCCCGCAAAGTCTTCACGAAGTTGGCGAGCCGCGTATCTTCTTGCGATGCAAATAGTACAGCGTGGAACTGCCGGTTAAATTCCGTCCACGCTGCAACGTCAACCGTCTCTAACATCATGGCGTGCAACTCCTCCGCGCGCCGAAGCATCTCAGGCGGCGTTTGGAGAATGGCGCTTTCGACGAGCATCGGCTCAAGGACCATGCGCAGCTTGTATATCTCGCGTACATCTTCGAGCGTCAGCCCGCGCACCACGGCGCCTCGGTGGGTATCAAAAGAAGCAAGCCCTTCTGACACGAGCGTCCGCAGGGCTTCCCGGATAGGCGTTGTACTGACGCCAATTCGCTCCGCCAGTTCATCCTGGCGCAACCGCTCACCAGCCTTTAGACGCCCCTGAAGGATCTCCTCGCGGAGCGTTTGCACGGCGAACTGGTAGGCTGTGAGCGGGCGCTGCCGTTTGCGGGCTTGCGCGACTCCACTTTTAGGCTCAGTGGTTTCCGTTGTTGTCACGTTGGTCTATGAAATGGGTTCAGACGCAAACTTTACCCCACCTACTGACCCACTCCGCAAAATCCTCCCGTGCACAACCGGATGCCAACAGGGAACCGAGGACGAGCCGCGCCTTAACCGGCGACAGCCACTCGCATAGCAACGCGCCACGACGCACCAGGTCAATCTCAGAACCGGCGAAACCGTAGGTGTGAGTTGCGGTGCGTCCGCCGCCGGTGCGGGTGGCGATCAATACGGGAACCTGTTTGGACAGCCGCTCGATCCGGTCAGCAAATGCGGCCGATACGTGGCCAGCCCCAAATGCGGACACTACGATGCCTTCGTAGCCAGCCGCTACCGCGGCATCCGCTAAGTCCCCATCGTCACCCATCGCCGCGGCTAGCAGCGCGATTTTCGGGAAAGGTCGCTTCGCTGCTGGGGCAAGCAGTCGGTTTGGTGGCCTCTGAAAGTAGTTTGGCACGCCTTCGACGACCCGGCCTTGCACCCCGATGTCACCGGACGCAAAGGTCTCCACTGAGAGTGCATCAGACTTGCGCACCCAGCGGGCGCTGTGGATGGTGTCGTTCATGACAACCAGGACACCCCGAGACCTGCTATTTGGCTCGATCACCGTACGAACGGCGGCCAAAAGGTTAGCCGGACCGTCGGCGCCCGCAACGCGAGGGGTGCGCATGGCCCCTGTGACAATCAGCGGCTCATCGCGTTTCCAGTAGAGGTCCAAAAAGTACGCGCTTTCCTCAATGGTATCGGTGCCCTGCGTCAAAACCACCCCTGCGGCGCCGGCATCCACTTGCGCGTTTGCCCAATCGAGGCACCGGCCAAGATGCTCCATCGTCAGCGATGCGCTGGGCAGTTGGAGCAGCGATTCGGCGGTCAATTCGGCGACCTCGGCCAACCCCGGCACCGAAGCCGCCAGTTGTTCTGCCCCAAGTGTCGGTACCGCCCCACCCCCTCTGTCGGGCGGAGTCATGCTGATGGTGCCCCCGAGGGAGCCAATGGCGACACGCGGCTTGTTCATTTAGGGTTCTCCATGTTGTTGCGTCACATTATATATAATATATACTTGCTTCACGACACACATTTGATGTGCCGCCTAGGAGACATTTATGACTGATACAGGTAGGCCCACTCGATATCGCTTCGCGATCTTCGGCCTCATCGTGCTAATTGCCCTCATCAACTACATTGATCGCGGCGCCATTGCCTATTCGGCAACCCAGATCATTGGCGAGTACGGCTTTGACAAAGCCGGCTGGGGCGCTGTGCTCGGGTACTTCGGCTACGGTTATATGTTTGGCGCCCTAATCGGCGGCGCGCTCTCGGACCGGCTGGGTGCCAAGCGCGTCTGGGTCATTGCGGGCGTAGCATGGTCGGTCTTTGCCATTGCAATGATCTGGGCTGGCGATTTGGGCATTGCGGTGATGGGTGGCTCGGCACTCGCAGGCTTCGCCACGATCCGTATCCTGTTTGGCTTCGCGGAAGGTCCTGCCTATTCCATCATCAACAAGACCATGTCGACGTGGGCTGCCCCGTCGGAACGCGGTTTTGCCGTGTCCATCGGCCTGCTGAGCACCCCGCTTGGCGCCCTTCTCACCGCGCCGGTTGCTGTTGGACTGCTCATGCTGACCGATAGCTGGCGCACCATGTATGTCATTCTGGGCGTGCTGGGCTTCGTCCTAATCGCACTATTCGCGTGGGCGTACACAAACAAGCCCGAAGACCACCCGAAGGTCAACGCCGCTGAGCTGGCCTTGATTCAGGCCGGACGCCCGCCTGCACAAAAAACGGAAGACCTGTCTGGCGCCTATCCCTGGTGGAGTTTCTTCAAGAGCCGGACGTTGGTTTTCAACTCGATTGGCTACTTTTCGTTCATCTACGTCAACTTCATGCTTCTGACGTGGACGCCGAAATACCTGAGCGACGAGTTCCATTTCACACTGTCGTCGCTTTGGTATGTCGGCATGATTCCGTGGACCGGCGCCTGCATCACCGTGCTTCTTGGTGGCCGTATCTCGGACTGGCTGTTCAAGCGCACGGGCAACCTCAAGATCGCCCGTAGCTACTTCGCCGCAAGCTCGCTCGTGCTGACCACGATCTGCTTCATCCTGGTATCGCAGGTCCACACTGTAGGTGCTGTGATTGCCTTGATGACCCTCGGAAATGCTCTGAACGCTCTGCCTAACTCGGTGTACTGGGCGGTAGTCATCGATACTGCGCCGGCGCCGTCGAGAGTCGGCACCTTCAGCGGAATCATGCACTTCCTGGCCAACATTGCCTCGGTACTCGCACCCACCCTCGCGGGAATCTTGTCCGCTCGTTATGGCTATTCGTCCATGTTCGTGGCAACGGCCGTAGCGACGACGATCGGCGTGTTCGCCATGCTGCAAGTTCGCCCGGGTGTCGGTCCGGCACCAGTCGATGGCTCAATGGCCCCGGCAAAGGTGTAATCAGTTTGTCGCTGCTGCGCTGAGCAGGGCTTGGCTATGCGATCGAGATGGCAAACCGCCCCCCAAACGCTCTACGGCATCGAGGACTCGCCCATCGGTCTTGCCGCCTGGATGCTTGACCACGATGCCGCAAGTCTGTCGATGATCGCCCGCGTGTTCGACGGCGGGAGCGAGGGCCTTTCGCGTGAAGCGACGCTGTACTGGCTAACTAGGACGGCAATCTCATCGGCGCGCCTGTATTGGGAGAACAAGCTGGCGTACTTCGATATCAAGAACATCAAGATTCCGGTGGCGATGAGCGTCTTTCCTGATGAGATCTACGCCGCGCCGCGCAGTTGGACGGAACGGGCCTATCCCCGACTCATCCACTTCAACCGCCTCCCGAAGGGCGGGCATTTTGCCGCGTGGGAATAACCGAAGGCCTTCTCCGTGGAGCTTCGCGCAGGTTTCCGGCCCTTGCACACTGCCAGGAACGGCTAAAGGCCCAATCCGCCGCGAGGAGGTGGCCGGCAGATGTGCTATGCCACGTCCTCGCGCTGCCGTTACTGCAGGTGCGCGCGTGCCTCCTGGTAGGCCTGAAGGCGCCGCTGGAACTCCGGGCTGGTGAAATTCGGCCCACCATCCCCACGGAAGTATTCGGCCAGCCCGGCACGTTGCCAGGTTTCTAGGTCTGCCCTGACTTCGGCGCGCGTCAGCGCATGCGGGGTTTCTGCCGCCTGCGCGGCGGTGGGGAATGCCGCCGCCAAGCTGGCGACGAGGCCGGAAACGATCAAGCTGGCAGCGGACGTGGAGAGTTGAAGGCGTGTCATGGTGGAAATCCTCTTGGTGTGGATGACACTGAGCACCACATGGCTCATGTCCATGACTCGTATTGGTAAGGATGCAAGTATCCAGCCCATGTCATGCCCATGCCCGCCTGTCACGTCGCGTATCGAAATGCGAAGACGATATAGAAGGTGACGAGCTGGTGCACGAACTGCAGCGCCATGGCACCGAGTACCAAGGTCCCTATGATGACGACATGGGTCACCATGAACTTCGACACGCTCAGCACGCCACGCTTGGCTTTGTCGCCTCCGACATCCGACACGTTTCCCTCTCCTACTTGCAAGTAACTTTGCGAGATTCGGAGCGATCGGGGGCAGACATCGCGTGTGAACGACTGCATCGCGGCATACCACTGGCGTAGATGGCGGATCGCCGAATGACCCCGAGGGTCCGGAATCAGCCTAGAAGGCCTGAGGCTAGCGGCGCGAACCTCGACCAGCCGGTCATCAAGACTAGCCACCGAGATGGATTGGAAGGAGCCATACATGACAATTTTGTGACGACCGAGTCGGGTTGATTACTTTTCTGGACCTCTGCCTTGCAAATTGCCGGCAACGATGGCGCCTGATGTCCAACTTGCGGGGAGTTCCAAGGCACGGGTCTTGCGTGATTCGTACCACTCTGCCGACTCCGCGTGCCTCGGTAGCCGAAATGCAGAGCTAAACATGTAAATCGCACGACGGCGTGTAGGATGGAGTGGCTCCGGTCCGTTCGCTATTCGCCAGCTATTCCTCCAGGGAGCCCAATATGGAGAGAGAACTAAAGTTTGAATTCGCAGTGGACCAAGATGCTTGGTCTAACGCTGACTTATGCGACCTAACAGCACTTAGCGAGTTGCATCTCGACGCTGCCATCGAGCAAGCGCTCGAAAGCGAGTACTTCGACACGCCAGACTTTCTTCTGCGACATCATGGGGCGGCACTGCGTGTTCGTCGTACGGGTGGCCAGCTCGTGCAGACCCTGAAGTCGGGGGGCGATCCAGGCGGCGCGATGTTCGAGCGCGAGGAATACGAAACTGAGGTGAGCCAGCCTCACCCGGACCTGGGCGCATTGCGCAGCGTTATCCCAAGATCGTCGGCACTATCGAAGCTGTTCAAAGACAACAGTCTTGACCATCTTGCGCCGATGTTCCGTACCAATGTGACGCGCAGGACGTGGTCCCTGAAATTGCCCGGTGGCGATGAAATCGAACTGGCACTGGATCGCGGCACGGTGAGCGCGGCCGAAAACGAACAGCCGATCGCGGAGCTGGAACTTGAGTTGAAGCAAGGCGATCCGCAACGCTTGGGCGAGATCGCGCTGCGGCTCGTGGAGAAAATGCCGCTGCGCCTGAGCCTGCAGAGCAAGAGCGAGCGCGGATACGACATGCTGATGCATGAACAACGGTCGGCAACGACAGCCAAGCGGCTTACGCTGAAAAAGCGCGACACGGTGGAGAAGGCGTTCTGCAGGATCATGCGCAACTGCATGGATCAGGTGTACGCCAACGCGCCATTGGTCGCGGCCGGAAACTCGCCAGAGGGCATTCACCAGATGCGCGTCGGCCTGCGCCGGTTTCGCTCCGCACTGGACTTATTCGAGGGCATTGCCGCCTTGCCGCCCGACCTAGAAGACGAAGTGAAATGGATGGCCGATGAACTCGGTCGCGCTCGCGACTGGCACGTACTGGCAAACGCCACGCTCGACCAAGTCGATGTCGGCGAAGACAAGCGCGACGCGATCCAGGAAGTGCGCACCGCAGCCAGTTCAATCGAAGAGGCGCGCCAGGCGGACGCCGCCAGCGCCGTGAGGTCGCAGCGCTATGCGCACCTGACGTTGGCGCTCGAACATTGGCTCTCGACTGCACCTTGGCGCGATGCCACCGACAAAGCGCATAGAAATCTGCTGAAGGCCCCGGCAGTAGGTCACGCGAAGCGCTTGCTACGCAAACGTCATCGGAAGCTCATTCTCCGGGGACGCGGCCTTGCCAAGCTCGACGTCGACCATCGCCACCGCGCACGGATCGCGGCCAAAAAGCTGCGTTACGCAACGGAGTTCTTCTCCGGGCTGTTTGAAGCGAAGAGCCTTAAGCCATATCGTCGGGTCTTGACGAAGCTGCAAGACGATCTCGGCTGGGGCAACGACATGGCAGTGGCCGACGACTTGCTGACCCACCTGGAGCAGCACCACCGCAAGGCTTCTGCCGGTGCTGGCTACGTGCGCGGCTTCCTCGCGGCACGCGTGGCTGGCGATCGCGACAATCAACGTAGGCTGTGGAAACAGTTCCGAGCAACGGGTCGGCCGCAAACAGTGTAAGCGTTAAACCTGGGCTCGAAGGCATGCCGCGCGATTACCTTACTACCGAGCTAATGGCATTCCGCAACGGTTCGCGCGCCAATGACGCCCAGGCGCAGATGCGGAACATGGCGAGAGCCATGACCGATCAGGAAATCGAGGAAGTCGCGGTGTTCTACGCACGAAAGGCGGCATCGGAAGGCCATTAGGACCATGCGCTGAAGCTGGCTCTCTGACGCGCTGCTGCGTCGTCGCGGCCATTGGCGCATTTCCCACCGCTTGTCATCGCGCCATCCTCGTCACGCCTTCGTTCAAGGCAGAATCCCCCTCGCTAACGCCCAGAGCCCCGGCGTTTTCGCCCGGAAACCTAATTCCCCGATCGACGTAAGCCATTTTGTCTGGCCGTCCACCGAGTCTGACCAAATCGGCCGCCGGCAGGGTAGGCAAGAATCCCTATGCGCTGACCGGATCAATTCTCGTAGGTGGTCCAAGGAGAAGCTGCGGTTCTTCCTAGATATGGGAAAACCCAAATCTCCAACACTCCGCTCGACCTTAGGCGAATTCCGGTGCCTGGAGATTGGCTAGTTTAACTGCAGTTACTGCGCCACGTCCGAACGCTGAATCGTGCGCATCACAGCGTCAATTCAGGGCTTAACGTCGGTGGTGCAGATCAAAGCTACGACGAAGCTAAATCTGGAATCGCTCGCGTTAGGATCGCACCACAGGATGCCATCCGTGTACCTGTCCAACCGCGTTCAATCGTGCCCACTTCCACTGATAGCGGCTCCCTCAGGCGCCAGGGCGTTGGCCCACCCACCCAAAGAAGGTACCGGCGAAGAAGGTCCAGGCCGACATAACCAGTAGCGCCTCTATGAAGTCGCCCCAGGAGAATGATGCTGGCCGCAGGAGCGACGAGAAATTCATGCCATGGAACAGGCTGTTCATGAACCCTAGGAAGGGTCCGGGTGCGGCGAGCCAGACGAGAGTGCACAGGGCGTAGAACAACGCCACCGTGGCCGCGAGTGCAATGCCCTGCGTAACGCCGGGTGTGTTGAATTTTGATTTCTAGAGGCGATTCCGAGCATGCTCATCGCAGTCTCCTTCAACCAACAACTGCCATGACAGAAATGTAATCGCCTTGCCTGTGTGCACCTTGATATGAATCAATCCCTCGGCGGCCTCCCAGAGTCATGCTCATCTTGTACAGCGGGAGCTCGCATCAAGCGGGCGCTGCAGTTGATTTGCATCAATAGCCCGCTACAAAAGCGTTGACCTTCCAACGGGGGGAGGGTTCAAAGTTGAGGCATCCATCCATAGCGAAAGGAACTCACGATGCTCACCTATCGAGTCGAAGACATGACCTGCAGCCACTGCGCCAACACAATCACGAAGGCCGTTCACTCGTTCGACTCCGGGGCGAAGGTGGACGTGGACCTGTCACAACACCTTGTCAGAATCGAGCCGAACGGGGTTGCGGCCGATGAACTGCTGAACGTCATCACCGAAGCGGGCTACACCCCCGTGCAGGTTGCGGCTGAGGCGGCATCGACAAGTGGACCATCCACTCGCCGCGGCGGGTGCTGCGGTTGCTGCAGTTGACGCGTTGACTGGCTCGAGTCCAACACCCATTTCACTTCGGAAAGACCATGCGTACCCTTCCCGTAATCACCCTTGCCGCCCTTCTTAGCACCAGTGCGCTCGCCCAGACCGCACCGGCCGCTTCGGCCGACCAGGACCACGCAGCACACCACCCTGCAGACGCTTCCGCCTCTACGCCGTCGACGCCACCGACGAAGGCTGGCCCAAAGGCAGCTTCGAATAGTTCCAAGGCGGCCAGTGCCCCGTCCGCAGCTCAAATGGACGCCATGATGAAGTCGATGCAGGAGATGCACGACAAGATGATGGCTGCCAAGACGCCGGAGGAGCGCCAAGCCCTGATGAACGAACACATGAAGACCATGCAAGAGGGCATGCATCTGATGGGCCAGATGCACGGCGGCAAGGGCACCATGGGCTCGGGTGGTGGAATGGGGATGGGCCCAGAAACCATGAGCAAGCGCATGGACATGATGGAAATGATGATGCAGATGATGATAGACCGCGAAACGACCCGGTCCTCCCCTGCGAAGTGACACGAGGGTGGATGCCAGCTCCGTCAACAGCCACTGATTTGCAGACCGGGTCAGACCATGAACCAGAACCCTACCCCTCCATCACGCTGGCGCTCGCCGCTCGGCATCTTCATGCTCGCGGCGGGTGCGGTCGGCATCTACTATCTGCTCACCGAGCACCTTACGCACTTCGGCCAGGCGATTCCGTACCTCATTCTTCTGGCATGCCCGCTGATGCATCTGTTCGGTCATCACCATGGCGGGCACGACAGTCACAAGCAGGCCCACGAGCAAGACAAGCAGGGTTGAGATGCGTCGGGATGGCCACGAGACCGGCTCAGCCAAGGCGGCGGACTAGGCGTCTGGATTTCCGCCTCTGTCATCAGCGCCCGCTAAGATTAAGTGCACTTGACCTTCCCATGCGTTGGGGAAGGCCAAACTGCGAACAAGAATAGGAGTCCGTCATGCCCTCATCGAGTTCGGAGCGCCACGACCAAGCGGGGCACGAGCACGCCCACCTGACCTCCGTGGCTGGCACTAACCCGACAGCAAATAATTCCACGGCACATCCCGAACGCTCGGCGCTTGGCAGCCATGTGATGCCGGACGGCACGTTGATGCAGGGTGCAGGACACGAACACGGGCATCACGAGCACCATGAGCATGCGCCGGCATCGATGAAGCCAGCGCCCGCGGGGGACCAAAGCCAGGTCGAGTACACGTGCCCGATGCATCCGCAGGTGCGGCAGATGGGACCTGGCAACTGCCCCGTCTGCGGCATGGCGCTGGAGCCGGTACTGGCTACGGCAGAGACGGGGGAGAGCCCCGAACTGCGCGACATGACGCGCCGATTCTGGCTTGGCACGGCACTGACGCTGCCAGTCTTTGCGCTCGAGATGGGCGGGCACCTTTTCAATATCCACCACCTCATTGCGCAGCAAACGTCGAACTGGGTCCAATTGCTGCTCGGAACACCGGTCGTCCTCTGGGCCGGCTGGCCCTTCTTCACTCGCGCCGTCGCCTCCGTGAGGACCCGCAGCCTCAACATGTTCACCCTCATCGCGCTGGGGACCGGCGCGGCGTGGCTCTACAGCATCGTCGCGACGCTGGCGCCGAGACTGTTTCCTGCGGCGCTGCGGAGCGAAGACGGAGCCGTTGCGGTGTACTTCGAAGCCGCCGCCGTCATCACGGTCTTGGTACTTCTGGGGCAGGTGCTAGAGCTCAGGGCGCGCGAGAAGACCTCCGGGGCCATCAAGGCCCTGCTTGGACTCGCACCCAAGACGGCCGCGAAGGTCAATGCCGACGGCAGCGACGCGATCGTCGAGGTCGAAGCCATCCAAGTCGGAGACTTGCTGCGCGTGCGGCCCGGCGAGAAAGTACCGGTCGACGGCGAACTGACGGAGGGCAGGACCAATCTCGACGAATCGATGGTGACGGGCGAGCCGATTCCAGTCACCAAGACGGTAGGGTCCAAGGTGACGGCCGGCACGCTGAACCAGACCGGCAGCTTCGTCATGCGTGCAGAAAAGGTCGGCGCCGATACGCTGCTGTCGCAAATCGTACACATGGTGGCTGCGGCACAGCGCAGCCGGGCGCCTATTCAGCGGATGGCCGACCAGGTAGCCGGCTGGTTCGTGCCAGTCGTCATCCTAGTAGCGCTTCTCACATTCGCAGTCTGGCTGGTCTGGGGGCCATCACCAGCGTTCAGCTACGCGCTCATCACCGCGGTGGCAGTTCTCATCATCGCGTGCCCCTGTGCCCTTGGTCTGGCGACGCCGATGTCCATCATGGTCGGCGTTGGCCAAGGGGCGCAACACGGCGTTCTCATTCGCGACGCCGAAGCGCTGGAGAAGATGGAGAAGGTCGACACGCTGGTGGTCGACAAGACGGGGACCTTGACCGAAGGCCGGCCCAAGGTGGTTCACGTGGAGCCGGCCGGCGGGTTCGTCGCGGACGAGGTGCTCCAGAAGCTGGCGAGCGTCGAGCGTGCCAGCGAGCACCCGTTGGCAATGGCCATCGTGATGGACGCCCAGGAACGCAAACTTCCTCTATCGCCGGTGACTGACTTCGATTCGCCCGTCGGCAAGGGCGTCATCGGCACGGTGGATGGCCTAGAGGTTGTCTCGGGCAGCGCCAAATTTCTGTTGGAGCGGGGCATCGAGACTTCAAGCCTCGCGGCATCCGCCGAGGCCCAACGCCAGCGCGCAGCGACCGTCATCTTCGTCGGCGTGAGCGGACAATTGGCCGGTTTCGTGGCCATTGCCGATCCCATCAAGGCGACGACGCCCCAGGCGCTGAAGGCCCTGCAGAGTGCTGGCGTCCGCGTGGTGATGCTGACGGGTGACGGCACGACCACGGCGAAGGCCGTTGGACGTCAGCTCGGCATCGATGAGGTGGTGGCGGAGGTGTTCCCCGAAGACAAGGCGGCCGTCGTCAAGCGCTTGCAGTCCGAGGGCCGAATCGTCGCGATGGCCGGCGACGGTGTGAACGATGCACCGGCCCTGGCGCAGGCCACGGTGGGCGTCGCGATGGGCACGGGAACGGACGTCGCGATGGAGAGCGCTGGCATCACGCTGCTCAAGGGCGATCTGATGGGTATCGTGCGCGCGAGGACGCTCTCCCTGGCGACGATGCGGAACATCCGTCAGAACCTGTTCCTGTCCTTTGCCTACAACGTTGCCGGCATCCCGCTGGCGGCCGGCGTGCTCTACCCATTCTTCGGGCTGCTGCTCTCGCCGGTCGTCGCCGCGGCAGCGATGGCGCTCTCGTCGGTGAGCGTGATCACGAACGCGCTGCGTTTGCGGGCGGTAAAGGTGGATTGATGTCAAGGCTTGTCCGTCGGGTCTCTGGACGAGTGGCTCGTCGTTTCGTACGGTCTGTGGCACCTTGGTCTGGGCCTGTACGTCATCTTCGTCCGCCCGGCACTCCTGCCAGAGGACCTGCACTACATAGGATCGATGCGCAGGTTCTGTATGCGGCGTTGCCCCGACTAGCGGCATGGCTTGCCAAGGTCTTCACTGTCATGGGTGGCTTCATGGCCAGTACGGGAGATGTAGGCGATTGTCTGATTTCGGGCAGGGGCCGGCGGGCCGAGCGAGACACTGAATCGGCACCAAAAAAAACCGGAGCGACGCGGGGGCATCGGTCCGGCACTGCGCAGCGGCGCACAACTGGTGCAGCCTGTTCCGCTGCGGACGTGAATTAAAACATATCAATATCTGATATAAGACTCGCAAGCATCACGTGTTGCAGTGCAACTACGTAAAAACTTCACACGAAGGGCACATGGGCTCATCGCAGCACTTAGATGTGTGATCTTCAAAGCAGCGCGCGAGCAGCATCACGGATATTGATGAGCGCCGTGAACTTTGCGTTGCAGTCGCATTTCCGTTGGCAACTAGCGCTGCCACCCATCAGAAGGTTTACAGCGCTTGGGCTCTACGTTCGCGCCGCGTAGGACTAAGCATTTGCCGAGCTCACGGCGCACTCCCGAACGACCTGGCAAACGACCGCTTTCGCGAGACCGCTACGACCTCATGCCGGGGGAATGGCAAAATGCCATCCTTTTTTGCCCCCGCAGCAATATGAGCAGCAATGCAGTACTCACGTTGGCAAGTCTTGCCACGGCCAGCGCGGTGCGCTACGACGGCGCCGTATCCCACGTCATCCGCACGGCGCTGGTGGCCGAATGCCTGGCCGGACTGGCAGGATTGGGACCACACGAACAAGAGAAAATCCGTCTTGCCACGCCGGTCCACGACGTCGGCAAATTGGCGATTGCTGATTCGGTCCTCCTGAAGCCCGGCCGTCTGACGCCCCAGGAACGGACAGAAATGGAGCGACACTCCAGCATCGGCGGGGACATCCTTGCGGGAAGCACCGACGAGCTTCTACAGTTCGCGGCATTGATGGCGCGCTGCCATCACGAGCGATATGACGGCATGGGGTATCCACAAGGCCTGGCCGGTGGCGAGCTGCCGTTGGCTGTGCGTGTGGTGGCTATTGCCGATGCCTTCGATGCCATGACCGAGGACCGATGCTATCACCGGGGCATGACCGAAGTGGCGGCATGCGGGATCTTGGAGCAAGGGAGTGGCACGCATTTCGATGCCGACCTCGTTGCGGTTTTCGTCGATGGATTTGCACGCGTCCGGTCAGCCAGACAATACGCCGATCAGGTATTGCGCTCCGGCGCGCCCGCAGATGTAGTCGGTAGGTTCTACGGATTGCCGCGGCCATAAGATCCTGGATCTGTGACCTCGGGATCTGGCTGCTGTCTTGCGCAACTCTGGTGCATGCACATGGCCTTCGACCCCGGCAAGGAATGGGTGGTATCTTTATGCACCGCTGCGAAATCGGATAAGCCATGACGTCGATCGCACAGGTTTCAGATATGCATGTTCGGCCCGAAGGCATGCTTTACCAGAGTCTTGTCGACTCCAACGCAATGTTCTTGAGGGCTGTCGTAGCGCTCAACAGCCTGGAGCCAGCGCCTGACGTCGTCCTGTTCACGGGCGACCTGACAGACGATGAGTCCCCGGAAGCCTATGCCATGCTCAGGGAGCTTCTTGGGGGCCTAATCCACCCCTATGTACTCATGCCTGGCAACCATGACGACCGCGGATCTCTACGGGAGGCATTTAGCGGCCAGCCATGGTGGCCGGATGCGGGCGAACTGAACTATGGTTTCGACGTCGGCCCGGTTCGGGTGCTGGCGGTAGATACCACTGTCCCGGGGTTCCATCACGGAGAGCTAAGTCAACCGACGCTCGCGTGGCTCGGTCGTGAACTTGGCGCAAACGCCGACAGACGCATCGTCATCGCAATGCATCACCCGCCATTCGACACCGGTATTCCCTATCTGGATCGATACGGATTGCGCGAAGTCAACGCTTTCGCTCAACTCGTGTCGAGATACAGGAATATCGATAGGATCATTGCAGGACATGTTCACCGTGCTATGCACTCTCGACTCGGTACGATACCGGTGTCGACGTGCCCAAGCACCACGACCCAGATTGCGCTAAGGCTCCAGGCGGATGCAAAACCCGCGTCCTACATGGAGCCTCCGGCCTTCATGCTGCATCGGTGGAACCACACAAGCGGCAATGCCGTATCGCACTTATGCTATGTGGACGAGTTCGACGGTCCAATGTCGTTCGCATAAGGGATTCTGTCGTGCTTCGCGCACTGCGAACGGACAGCCGTTCGCAACGTTCCCGGTCGTACTCATACAGCCCGGCAAGCGTCTGCCTCACGGCTCACTACTGACCTTGAACATTTCGCAGTGACTGTGTTGGGTACAACACCAGTCATTCTGATCTACGCTGGCGAATGTCCGCTGGCTAGTTGTGGCCTCAATTGCCGCCCTTTCGAACTGTCTAAACGGTCGACAAACTGGCCACTTACTCGATGACTCGATCAGCCCTTTTCAGCAAAGCAGGGGGAATCGTCAGTCCCAGCTCGCGAGCAGTTCTGAGGTTGATAGCGAGTTCCCGGCGTGAGACGACTTCGAACGGTGTGTCCGCAGGCTTCGCGCCCTTGAGTATCCGATCAATGATGGCCGGCAAGCGCGGAAAGTTCGCTGAAACGCTTGTGCCGTAACTGAGCAGCCCGCCCGAGTCTTCGGCTCCCCCCCAGAACATGGTCGGCAGCCGACGTTTTGTTGCCAATGCCGCAATGCGTTTGCGCTCGCCAAGTGGCGCGGGGACTTCGAGCACGACCAACGCCTGGGCGCGATCGCTGTTCATGGCATCAAATGCAGCCTCCAAATCGGGCTTTGGTCCGCGCACTTTCAGCACCTGTGGGATCAGACCAGCCGCACGCGCGGCGCCAACGTTGGCCCGCTCTATGGGTGCCAAGCCATTGGCATCAACTCCGGGAATGTCTGGGTCGCTCAGAATGGCCACGCGTTCAAGTCCAGGAATGACCGCCTTGAGGATATCGAACTGCCGCGAGGCAAGCTCAGGGTCATTGTTTGTCGCCCCGGTGATATTGCCGCCAGGCCTTTCCAGTGTTGCGGCGACTCCAATGGCCACCGGATCTGCAACGATAGAGGCGACGATCGGAACCGTCGTCGTCGCCTTTCGTGCCGCGTTGGTGGCAGGTCCGCCATAGGTGACGATAACGTCTACGCCTTTGCCGACCAGTTCTGCCGCAAATTCGGGCAGGCGTTCGAGCACCGCTTCGGCAAAGCGCGCCTCATACATGACATCGGCGCCTTCGGCGTACCCCAGTTGCGCCATGCCACGGCGAAGCCCTTCGAGTGTCGGATTGGGCTTTCCATCAACGACGGCCGCCCCGTTGAACAGCACGCCAACCCGGAAGGACTTCCGAGGCTGCGCGTGCGTCGGGCCGACAAACCACACGGTGGCTAACGCTGTGGCTCCTGCAAGGATCGTGCGCCTTTTCATGCGAACCTCCGCAGTAGATTGGATGAGATGTCAGGCTCCACGTTATCGGCAGGAAGTCATGCGCAAACTCATCAAGGGCATTGGCGAATTTCGCGAGTAGATGCTGCCGGAGTATGCAGAGAAGTTCAGCAAGCTCGCGCTCGCCACCCGATGCTCTCTTCAAGCTAATGAAACAATTCGGTGTAGGACAATATCCCCCGTCCAATCCCACCTGCGACGAGAACCCTGCCGTCCCCCAGCAAGGTTGCGGTATGTTGCTCGCGCATTTGCTCCAGACTACCGACTTGGGACCAGCTTCCAGTCGCGGAGTCGTAAACCTCGCTCACGAACAAGTCGCTGCCAGCGGTGCCTCCAGCGACCAGCACTCGCCCGTTGACCAGGAGTGTGGCGGTATGGAAGTCACGTGCCTGTCGCAAGCTGCCTGCCATTGACCACGTACCCGTCGCTAGATCGTAAAGTTCAGCGGTTGCGAGCGCCTGTGTGCCATCGAATCCACCGACCGCGAGCACCCTGCCGTCAATGAGTTGAGCGGCGGCATAGGCGTTGCGGGCCTGGCTCATGCTGCCAGTGGGCGACCAAGTACCCGTGGCGGGGTCATAGAGTTCGGCCGAGGCCAGTGCGCCGCCGCCGGCATCTTCGCCGCCGGCTACCAGGACCCTGCCATCGGGCAGCAACGTGGCGGTCTGTTGCTTACGCGCCTGGCCAAGATTGCCGGTCGGTGACCAGGTGCCCGTGGCTGGATCGTAGAGTTCGGCCGACACTAATGCGCCCGAACTGCCTCCCTGACCCTCGCCGCCTGCCACCAGCACGCGACCATCGCGCAACAGCGTTGCGGTGTGGCTGTCACGCTGCTGGCCCAGGCTGCCGGTCTGTGACCAGCTACCAGCGACCGGGTCAAACAGTTCCGCAGAGGACAGCGCGTTCCCGCCACCGGTGCCGAATCCTCCCGCTACCAGGACTCGCCCGTCGGGCAATAGCGTGGCGGAGTGCGCTTGCCGGCTCCGCGCAACGCTGCCGGTTCGTGTCCAACCGTTCGTGGTCGGGTCAAACAACTCCGCAGACGACACCGCCTGCTTTCTGTTGCCAGCCGCCACCAGGACTCGACCGTCGGCCAATAGCGTGGCCGTATGCCGGAAGCGCCCTTGATTCATAGCGTCGGCAGGTTGCCACCCACCGACCTGGGCTGCGGCCACCGCCAGGGTGATCGGTGCGACGACGCTGCCAGCACTATTGCTGGCAGTAACGAAGAACGTTGTCTGGGTCAGTTCCGCAGTGGGAGTGCCGCTGATGACTCCGCTCTGTGTGTTAAGGCTCAATCCTGCCGGCAGTGCAGGGGATACCGAAAACTTGGTGACTTCGCCGCCGGAGTAGGCGGGCTCGTTGTACGTGATCGGCACGCCAACAATGTATTCGGGTAGCGGATCCACATAGACGAGGCCCATCGGCGGCACGGCCACCGCAGCCACTTCGATAGTCAGCAGGGCTTGGACACTGTCCACACTGTTGGCGCCCGTCACCGTATAGACCGCCGATGCGGTCACTGCCGTGGGGATGCCAGTGATGACGCCTGTCTGAGAGTCAAAGACCAGGCCCGCTGGCAAAGCCGGCGACACGCTGTACTGTGTGATCTCGCCACCTGTGCTGATCGGCGTATTAGGCGTAATCGAGGCATTGATCGGATAAATGATCGATCGATCCAAGTAGTCAAGGCCATCTGGCGCGATCGGAACGTCCTTGACTTCGATTTCGACTCGGGTGGTTGTACTGCCCGCAGCGTTGCTCGCGGTGATCGTGTAGACCGTCGCGTGAGTGCTGCCAGTAGGCGTGCCGCTGATCGTACAATCCTGGGGATTGAGGTTCAGGCCTGGCGGTAATGGTGGAGAGACCGTGCATTGCGCAATGGCGCCCCCGCTGTTACTCACGGTGTCAGCGACGATGGGCACACCTACTGCGTAAATCGGCGATTCGTCGCGCTCGACCAGACCAGCTGGTGCCGTCACAACGTTGGTCGTACTGCCCCCACTATCGCTGCTGCCATTACCACAGCCTGCCAAGACGATTGCCAGAGGCATGAGCAGAGTTGCCAGGCAGCGCAGTTTCACCATTTCGAACTCCGGCCGCTTCTTCAGCGTGATTAGCATAGATCACGACCATTCAACGCAGGGAGGAAAAATGAACGGGATGCGGACCATTGGTGGGCGCCAATACGCGCTGAATGCAGTGCATTACCTGAAAGACCAGAAATTGCGTCAGCAACAGGCGATGCATCGGACGTCAAGCAAAGAGAGCTGCGCCAACCCCGGCTTGCCTCGACCACTTGCAGTGCGCCAGCCGATGGCTGGATGAGGGCGACATCGGGGAAACAGAACCCAACATCTACCCGGGCGCGAAGTACATGGATATGCTCATGACGCGGTACTTCCCTGAGTCGCATTTTTCGGATGAGAATCGCGTGCTGCTCGCCTTCACTAGGCAACCTGTAATGCCAGGCCGCCGCAAATCGGTGTGACATTTCCGGCCCCTTGGAAGAACAATGCAGATTCTCTGTGGGAGCTGCCTAATTTTCTGGCAGCGCCCGGAAACTGCGACCAGAAAGGGGACGACGCGAATTTTCCACAGCTTTATCACCATTCGATGGGGACAACTCTTATGACAGAAGCCGCTGAGCCTTGGAGTGCAGCGCTCAAGGTCGCTCGCGTCACGGCGCGCTAAGCGCTAAGCGCCCGCTGTCCATTGACCCCTAGCGCGGACGTGGAAAATTACCCCCGTTTCGACATTTCCAGCATCGGTGCCCACCATACCTTGGGCGCCGATTTTTCTTCGTCGGCTGTGTGGTCGCGGCAGAATCCGTCAAATTTCCTCTCAATTCCGAAATTCCGCCGTTGCCGAGCATATTCAACCGGCTGAGCACTGCGGACCTGCCCGTGCGTCCTCCTTTGATCATTGTCAAATGGATCGCTTTTAAGGCCATTCCCTGTCATCGAAAGCAATACCCTTGGCACGAACTGCAAACTCTGGCTCGCGCACCGCTTTTAGACTTATTCCAACACGAGGCGCGTTAGATGATCTGGCGAAGACGATAGGAGATTCGAAATTGGCTACATCCCGCAGACACGCGCCGGCGTACCCGTGGTTGGTGTCGATCAGGCCCTTCCTACGCTGAGGTCAACATGTTAATCACCATTCATCGCCATGGGCCTCGTGCGCTTTTCGTCCGCGCCGGCATGCCCCTCACCCAAGTCCCACTCGAAGCACTCCAATGGCTCGGAACCGCTGAGTCGTCCGCCGATGCGGACCTTGAGGGAAGCGCTCCACTGCTCGGCCTGACACCAGCGGCAATTCTCTACGACATCACGGTGCATGGTTATGGCGCACTGGATGTGCCGCACAAGAGTGCCTGAGCGCCACCAGCGCCGGACGACCTTTGCTGTGAAAGAGATAGTGGACCATGGATATCTCCTTCTGACATTTCTCGTTTTCCTACAGCGTTATGAAGAAAGCCTTCATTTCTCGATGCGTGCGCCGACACTAGTTTGGAGAACGATTCGCGGGACATACTGCCGCATCAAGAGGAGGCAATAGCGTGGTAAATGTAATGCTTGAGTCACCCGAAGTGGGATCCCGGTGGCGACACGACGACGGAAGTGAGCTGACAGTCATCTTGATCACCAAGGCAGAGCGCAAAAACGTCGGACCGAATCTCTCCGTCGTGTGTGTCTGCCCTGCCACGGGCGAAGTTTATAGTCTTCCCTGCGAGCGCTTTTTCGAACGACGACGCAAGCAAGCGGATGCGGCAGGCCCTCAGGCAGCAACTAGGATGGCGCAAGCAGTGCTTCACTCCAGCGATCTTCAAGTCGCGCACGCAATGGTCAAGCTCCTAGCCGAGGACAGTGCCAGACTCACCGCATTAGAAGCAGCGATCAAGCATTCCGGCCATCAACTCGATTTCCATCTCGGCGAATTTTGCCTCACGCCGGCGACGAGAGCGCATGCCCGCAAGTTCGCAACATTGCGCGAGGCCATCGACCACTTTGAGGCGGCCGACGGACTAGGTTGAATCCACCCCAATCGGCATTAGGAATGCCGTGGCTGTCGCCCGGTCGATAAAAGATAGCCCGCACACAAGCTGTGTGCGGGCTTCGGGAATATCATAGGGACTGGAAGTTTTTTTGGCTTTCCTGGCCGGTCTAACATTAGCGACCAGATTGCATCTGGAACCTTCCCACTAAATGAAGGCCGGCTGGGCAGCAGACTGTGTATTCATACCGTAGTCTTTCAACCATGCCCCGCCTTTCCCCCATACCTCGGCTGCCCGCTCCCGCTGGCAGTATGTCGCCCTCGCCCATTGATGATCGCTACTACGTCCTGAACGTGTCCGGCCGTCCCGTACGGTGCTACGACTACACCGAGCATTCGATCTGGGTGAGCTGCGAGGGCAAGGGCCGGCAGATCAAAGACCGGCTCCTGGAGCACGCGGTCGACGTCTAGACCTACTTCTCCTCTGGGCCAGCCTGACAGACGACAAGCCGCCGATGTTCCGCACTACAATCAGTGGCAGCCTGAGCAAGTGCTACGAGTCAGTGACATGGGAAGAGGCAGAGGACAAGCATCGGCGGGTGCTGGAGAAGATTCGGACCACTCTGCGGCGGGAAGACGGCCAGTGGAATGTTGAGTCTGAGTACGAGCGCATTCCATACCCCTCGCGCACCGAGGCCATCGCTGCAGCTGTTCATAGAGCGATGGAATTAGGAGCCTTATTCATGATCTCCGAGTTTGAGGGCAAGATGAGCGCCCCAGTGGATTTTGCGCAGAGGGACATGACATGACAACCGGCAATCCTTCTGGCTCGAACGGAGGCTGCCATGTAATGGCGAGGGTGGCACAAGTAGACTTAATCATCTACAGCCAGGATGGCAAAGTCAGTGAGCACCGCATGCGCGGGCATGCTCACTAACACCAAGGGCTTCCCCCTTTTGCCGCGCCGCAAGTCGCCGCGCGGCCTTTTTTAATGTTGGCGTGAAAGGGTTTCCCCTGTAGGGCAAGCACTTACCCCGCGAGGGTGCTTTTAATGCCAGCAGAAATCAGAGATTATTGCTTCCGCTGGAAACAGCGACCCTAAGTCTAATTCGTTCGCCGCCGCGCCCCCGGTGCTGCGGTTTTTTGTGCCCCGCCCGCCCCTGTAGGACCGACGCGTATGCCACTCTTTCCTTAGCGGCTCCTTAAGTAAAGGATGCTTCTGTCCGCTCTGTTTGCCGGGCGTTGCGGCCTATGTCTGACAACGAGACCCTCATACATCCCGCTCCACTATCCACGGCGCCCTGTTCCGCAACGGCTACCTCCGAACGATTGTGCCCGGCGTCAAGGGGTTCTATAGGGTAGTTTTGCGTGGATATCCTGCTTGGCGTTGCAGCGATGCCATCAAAGCCGCGCAGATGCTTGTTTGGAACGCAGTCCTGAATGGCATCCGCCGCGCCCGCGAGGATCATGCTTCGACGCAGGGCGCGAACGGAGTCCATCGTTCTGAATAATTCCATGCCATCCACTATGCCTGACCGGCAATTCGAGTGGCCGGACGTTGGGCCGTAGATATGGATGCTGACCGATTGCGCTGCGCAGGCATCCAGACGAACACGCAATTATCCGGGTGCAAGAACAGAACATAGGAAATGACCTCGCACACCTGGCTTTGCACCCAACGAAAGCGCCGCGTTCCCCATAAGTCAAGGTGATTTCCGCCGATGCCACAAGCGCGTCGATTCACTTCAACCCGTTCGGACTACATTCGTGCAAATGAACTTCTGCCTATCGCCGCTCGGGTGCATCGCTTTCGAGTCACCGTCCGGAGTTCCAGTTTGCACGACGGCTACCAGGCGAAACGGTATTCGTGCGTGGGGTGGAGCTGCCAGTCGCCATTGCCGCGCAACTCCAGCACCTGGAGGTGATAACGCAGGAGGGTTGGGCGGTGACTGACACTGACTATTGTGGTAGGGCCGGCGACCAGCTGACTGTAGAGGCCGGTCTCATTGCCAATGTCCAGCGCGCTGGTCGCTTCATCAAGCAGGGCGTAGCGCGGACGGGCCACCAACAGGCGAGCGAATGCCAGGCGTTGCTGCTCGCCGAGTGACAGGACCTTGCCCCAGTCCAGCTTTGCGTCCAGCCCGCCGAAGCGTTCCACCATGTCCGGCAGGTTAACCATATCGAGCAGCTTCAATAGCTCGCCATCCGGTATGCGGCGCCCCTCGCAATTGGGATAAAGCAACTGACAACGAAGGTTGCCGACCGCCATATAGGGACGCTGCGGCAGGATGAGCATCTGCGCCGCCCCAGGGCATAGGATTCGGCCGCTACCGCAGGTCCACAGGCCGCTAATGGCCCGCAGCATCGAACTCTTTCCACCACCGCTGGGCCCGACGATCAGCAAGTTCTTGCCTTGCCCCACTGTCACGGTGAGATCATTCAGCAGGGTACGCTGGTAGTCAGGCGTATGCAGGGTCAGATGTTCCAGTGACAGCGTGCTGCCCCGACGGTGCTCGATCTGGCTGCCAGGTTTGCGGCGAACTATGCGCGCACATGCCAGCGAAGAGGCGAAAGTGTTAAGCCGGTCCAAGCCCGCCAAGAAGCGGCTGAGGCTTTCGAAGTTATCGACGATGACCGTCAGTGCCGCCAACACGGCTGTAAATGCTCCTGCGGCCTGGATCGCGCTGCCAACCTCGAGTTCGCCATCCAGTACGCGATTGGCAACGATAACGCTGGGGAGCATCAGAGTCAGGAACGTATAGGCATACTGGAAAAAGTAGAGATTTAACTGACAGCGGATCAACCGGTTGAAGTTGGCGAACACATGCTGGAAGCGGCTGCGCACGTAATCGGATTCATGGTGTTCGCCGTGATGGAAGGTAATCGACTCAGCATGCTCGCGCACCCGGATCAGGCTGAAGCGGAAGTCGGCTTCTCGCTTGAGTTGGTAGAAGTTTAGCCCGATCAGCACCTTGCCGAAGCACAGCACTGAAACCACTGTGCCACAGATGGCATAGAGCACGAGGAAAACCACTAACTCCCGAGAGATCGACCACAATACCCTGCTAAATCCAATCAGCTGCAGCAATGCTCCCAGCATTAGGAGCAGAAAGTACAACGACTGCTGCGTGAAGGTGCTAATGTCTTCTGAAATGCGCTGATCCGGATTATCGATGGCGCTGTTCGCATTCAGCGTATAGAAGGCGCAGCCGCCGAAATACTTGCCCAGATAGTGGTGCGTCATCCAGGATCGCCATTGAATGAACAGCTTGTTACGCGTGTAGTAGTAAAAGGCGTAGACAGGTACGGCCGCAATCAGCACGTAGACGAATATCTCGATGGCGTACCAGAATCGGTCGCCGTCCTTCGCAGCGAGCGCCGAGGCAAACTCACCCGTTTGCCTGTTGAAGAGCACATTTGTCCAAGTCTGCCCAAATAACAGGCATACCAGTATCAACAACAACGCCCAAGCCTTCCAGTTGCCTCGTGACAACCAGTATGGCTTGGCGATGTTCAGAAACCGGTTCCACAGACTTCCATCGCGCGTAGACATGACCGTTTCGTTCGACAAGCCCAAGCGGGAGAAGCTTACCCACCTGAGCATAGGCCTCTAGGTAGCTGGAAGCATGCATTTCACATGCCATGGAAAAGGTTGCTGGCATGGAATTTCCGTTGAGCAGTTTGCAGCACTCTTTGGGCCGGCGCCGCCTGCGCACCGGCGGCGTCGTGCTCTGCCGACCTCTGGGTTTTCCGCGGGCCTCTCAGCTGTCGAGCGCCGCCTACGTCTTTGGCGCTTTCCTTAGGATGGCGAAGGCTATATTCGCCAACTACAGTCCAACGCGCTCGGCCCGAACGCGGCCTATACCAACGGTCCCTGCGGCTTTTGGAAGATGTCCGTGACTGGCGCATGACAGGCGTAGGCTGAGAAAGCTGAATGTGCTCATTGTTGCCATACAATGCGGACTCAAAGATGACTGACACCACCTTCGGGCTCTGCATGCGTTTCGGATTCTGCTTTTTTTTGATATTTCCTTTGATGGCAATGGCCTCGCCGGAGGTCCGTTGTTCATTGGAGCAAAGCGACGAAGAGGCCGTGATGGCGGTGCGTGCGGAACCGGACGCGTTGGGCGGCTCATGGCAAGAGATGGGGCGGTTTAAAGTTCGCGTGCTACTCGCGGCGCCTCCGAAGAAAAAGCCATGGCTGCTGGTAGAGGTCTACGCCAAATCCGCTGACGGTGACTATCGCATCATTTCCTCGCAAAAGGCCTTCACGCCATTCGGCACGGAACACCTGGAGGTGGTGGAGCCCAGTGGGGGACGGAGTCTGCGGTACAAATGCGGAGCGGCACAATGAAGGCCCTCCTGACGCTTGCCGCTGTGGCAGCATTGATGGGCCCTCATGCATGGGCGGCCGAGGGTACTGCCAGGGTAGCGTTCGTCGGCGACGTCATGCTCGCGGAGTCCGAGGGGACGGGGCGATTCGCGGCCCGCGGGGGAGACCCCTTTTCCCACGTACGCGGAATGCTCGCGAATGCCGACCTGAGCGTCGCGAATTTCGAGTCGTCGGCGGGAACGTTAGGGACACCCGACCGAGACAAGCCTCATAGCTTCAGGACAGCGCAGTCAGCGCTGCCCGGGTTCGCCTCGGTCTTCGCGGCTGCCGGTTTAGCCAATAACCATGCCGGCGATTTCGGCCGGAAAGACTTCGTCCAGACCATTGAAGCGCTCCGGAAAGCGGGGGCGACAACCTTCGGCGGCGGCAAAGACGCGCGTGATGCTCACCGTGCGGCGATGTTCGAGCGCAACGGGCTCAAGATCGCTCTGCTCGGATACCTGGACTTCCAACCACGATGGTTCGCTGCGGCACCTGGCATGCCAGGCGTGGCGTGGCTCGACCAGAACCAGGCAGCGTTGGATATTGCCCAGACCAAGGCAGAGGGGGCCGATGTCGTGGTGGTGATTCCCCACTGGGGCGTCGAACACGAGCCGAAGGCGGGCTACCGCCAGCAGCGCATGGCCAGGGCGCTACTTGACGCGGGAGCCGACGCCGTGATCGGCGGGCATCCCCACGTCGCCCAGAACTATGAAGTCTACAAAGGCAAACCCATCGTCTATTCCCTGGGAAATTTTGTTTTCGACGGCTTTGAGGATGAAGACAACGTGACCGGGTGGGCAGTGTTTGCCGACTTTGATAAGAAAGGCGTAACGTCGCTCTCGACCCGCGTGGTGAGGATGGATACCGACGGCTCTCCAAGACCCGACTCCGCCATGCAAGGGCCTTGCTGGATACGAGGGGAGAAGCGGATGTGGGCTTGCAAGTAATTGTCCGGCTATGCGCACCAGAGGACTTGTTCTTGGCAATACGGGCGACTTCGAGTTAATTGAGCCACTCGCGTCTCAACAGAGGTAGAAAACCGCATTTAGATGCCATCCCTACAAAGAGCCGCTCTTCGGCAAAGCATCGACGAGGCCGCCGCGTGCGACGCCGGTCACCCTGGCCTGCCGCTACCGCCCACGTTCCTCTCTCGCTGGAACTGGTTCAGCCGCTGAGCGGCAGGCGCGATGAGCTCGGCATCAAGGTCGAGCGCATCCGCCACGGCGATTAGTCATTCACGGACCACCGTATATCGTATGCCGGTGACACGCTGCACTTTGTCACCCGCATCACCGACATCTACGACAAGAAAGGCGGCGCACTGGACCTCCTAGTGCGCGAGACGCGCGTGACCAACCAGGACGGCGAGCAAGTGGCAGACCTGCGCAGCGTGCTGGTAC
>CAUUBQ010000026.1:0-109155 GCA_963543405.1 uncultured Cupriavidus sp. | reverse complement strand
GGCACTGGCACTGGCACTGGCACTGGCACTGGCACTGGCACTGGCACTGGCACTGTAGGATAATTTACCCACCGGAAAGCAATTTGGCCTGAGAAATTAGTGCTTCAGCTTCTTGATATCGCCCAAGTTTCTTATAAACCGAAGCGAGCCTATTTAGCGTTTTTGTCATTTCAAATTTATAAATGTTCCCATTATTAACGTAGGCGACCCTAAATATATCCAAAGCCTTCTTCATGCAATCTGCTGCATCCGTATATTTATTCTGCGCCTCTAAAATATTTCCATAGTTAAAAATTGCGTGCCCAAGGTCCACCTCGTAGACTCTGTTGTTATTTCTGACCAGCTCTTCAAATATTTTAATGCTTTCAGTTGCAGCGACTGTGGCCGCAGTCAAATTTCCGTCATCCGCATACATGGCAGCCAAACTACTTTGCAACTTTCCAATAGCGGGGCGATAGGTAGCTTCCCTCGATTGCGATAGGTCTCGAAAAATAACCAAAGTTTCTTCTCCGGTTTTTATCGCTTTTTTTGTCTGCCCTTTCAATGCATAAAGAATCATCATCGAGTAATAAGATTGCGCCAAATCATATCTATAAGCCTCCGGCTCTCGCTGAATTAGTTCCTTTCTTAACTTTATGGCATCAACCCCATATGCCTCCGCCAGGTCGAATTTACGAAGGGCGGCATAAGTTTGCGAAAGCGATTGAATAATCGTGGCGTAGTCAGCACTATAAGCTGACGGATTCTCTGAAAACATTTGCTTAAAAAGTTTCTCCGACTCAATTACGTAAGGGAGAGCTCTTTCGCTTTCATCGGTTTGCGCATAAAATATCCCGATACTTCCCAAAGCACGAGCATATTCATATTTAAATTTTATACCATTAGATTCATATAATTTTTTAGATGTATTCAATGCCTCGAGATAAGTAGACTCGGCTTCTTTAAATTTTTCCTCAGAAACTAAAATATTTCCAAGCGAATTAAGCGCGTTGAGGAGAGCATCTACATTCGTTGAATCTTCTTTCACCAGATCTCGAAACTTTTCCACCGATTTACGTTGAAACTGCTCAGATTCAGTCAAGCGATTTGTTTGACCGTACAAAAGAGCGAGATTATTAAATATTTTAGCAACCCCAATACTGGAATCGGAAGACGAAATCTTCTGCATAATCGCCAAACTCTCCATATATGAGCGTTCGGCTTCCGGAAAACGTTGAGTCGCTTGGTAGATTGACCCAATTCCCAATAAAGTATCAGCGAGTTGCTCCATCCTTCCCGCAGCGGCCGGATCGTTTTTTCTAAGGTCCAAGATTAATGGTATATAGACAAGCTCCGCTGCTGAAAAATTACCCTGAAAATTCAACACGCGAGCATAGGCACGTGCGTACTGATAATTCACAGGCTCCAATAAGTAGCTTTTTTTATAATACGGAATGGCCGCCATTGGTTGAAATTCCAGCCTAGAAATTTCAGCCCGCCTGTAGTTTCGCAGGGCGATGAGCTTGGGGTCCTGATTAGAGCGCGCCAAAAGCTCATCAAGGATCGTCTTTGATTTTGTGAAATCTAGTTGCGCTAGGGCTAAAGCTGCTTGCCTATCGGCGTCATCTTCGCCAATCTCGGCCCTTACATCCTTGGTGACATCTTTATAGGTAGCTACCCAATCGGCTGCGACTTTAGGGAAATTCGCGGAAGTATTTTCCGCCACTTCTTTTGTTAGAATTATTTCTAAATTCTTTAGGCTTTTCTTTGTCGATTGCGCATCACTTGTAAGAGCGCTAACTTGCCTCATGACTGCTTTAATCATTAAATTAGAAGCGGAAACCGCATTACTCAACTGCACGGATCCTATTTTGTTAGCCCGTTTTAAAGCATTTAATTCATCGGCCAACCCTTGTATTTGTGGCCTATATTTTGCACAATCGACTACGACGGTTAAATCTCCTTTTACGTCAACGTGAGAAAACGCTGGACTGCAGTCGCCAGAGGTCGATGCCGATTGCCCAACTGCAATCGAATATATGGCAGAAAGGCACAATAGCACCAATGAACATAAACCTCTGAGTAGCGCTTTCATTTTGCAGCTTCGGAGGATTTCTTATTGCATGACTGAGAAAAAGAACCGCCGATACTCACTCCGGCCAGTGAAGGTGCGCAATCTCCCTTCGATACTGCGTTTATGACACTCCCTGGCTCGCTCTGTTTTTCAGCACTATTTAATTTTCGAGACTCCGCTACTTGCTGTTCATACGCGAGAAACAGGCCACCCATCAAGGAGAAGGTTGCCAGTGATACTGCGACGATCGGAAGCCATCTCGGCGCAGCTCTTCGTTTTGCGAAGATCCCTGATATTCCGAAAACAAGAGCTAAAGCGGTGGCTGCCAGTCCTATTGGGGAGGATAGAGCACTTATATATTCCATTTTTAGTTCCCTGGCGAATAGGACCTATGAAATTGCGTCCATACTGTAAAGATTGAAGGCCACAACTAGAAATCAAGGGTACAGACACGAGAGACCGATTGGAAATCCGGCAACAAATAATTACTAAAGTAGTCTGCGGAAGACCGCTATACTTTCCACCATTAGTTGGATATGTCACTCACTCTCGTTATGTGAAATGTTTCAACCTGACTCATACTTTTTGCAAGTGCGCGGAAGAGCGCAAGAGGCCGCTGGATACGTGAATGTCAGGTATGCGACCGGTACCCGCCGTTACCTCTCACCGTGAGACTGACCGCAACGGGTCGGCTACGGTTCTCCGCGACCGATTGTCGGCCCAAACACAACGTCGTAAGGGGTGTATCTCACCCTTCCACTGCATCAACCTTGGGCTTGATACTGACCCAGAATCCTGTGCCGTTATGCTGGGTCATGACCAAGTCCGGGTAGGTGCGAACCATATCGGATAGCGTGGCATGGCCAAAAACCTTCGGCGAAAAAGCTGGATCGGTGCGCTTGAGGTATTGCCCGAGGGCGCCAAGCCCCACCCATCTGGCGTATCGCCGGCGAGAAGCTCGACAGCGCGAATCACAGCCTTGGGCCGCCGCTTCGCCGGAGGCCTGGCAGGTATGGGTATCGTAGATACCCTCGCTTTTGCGGTGTCGGCCGGTTCCATGGCCGGATCAGGCGCTTGCCACTCAAAGAACTGGTCGCTGGCATTACGCAGCGCGTCGGGAGTTTTCTCCTCCCCGACAATATGGACGGTAGCGCCGCGTTCGCGCAGCTTGCGACAGAGGTACGCGAAATCGGAGTCGCTGGTGACGAGGCAAAAGATATCAGCGCGCGAGTCGAACATCGCCTCCATTGCGTCCAATGCGAGCGCAATATCGGCGGTGTTCTTTCCGGCCGCATACTGGTACTGTAAGCAGGGGGTGAAAGCGAGGCGGACTAGTGCCTCTTGCCACCTGTTGGCGAGGGTCGAGTGGTTGCCATACCCTCTACGAAGCACCAGGCGCCCGAACTGGGGCACGACCCGGAGTGCATATTCAAGGATTTCAGGGGTCGTATTGTCACAGTCCACCAGTACCGCGACCCGTGCCTCCACCGTTGCCGATTGACCCGCCATAGTTTCCCGCCATTGCGTTGTTATCTCCGCATGATATTGGCGCGCTGCGGCACCTGTCTAGGCGTGGCCAGGGCAGCGTTCTGGGAGCCGTGTCACCGTCCCGAAGATTGCGGAGTGCCGCTGACCCGAAGGGACGGGAGCCACACGCCTGGTCCCGGTGCCTGAATCACGGTTCCCTCTACGGTTGCCTGTCGGCCAATGAGCGAACGTGCCTCGCCTAGCGGCATCCCCACCAGTTCCCAGGTTTCATGGGACGCCGTCTCCAACATGACCGTTGGAAACGGTTCATTGCCCTTAATGTGGATCTCACCTGTCAACTTCTGCAGCTGCTCGTCCGTAGGTGCCGCGCCAGCGCAGCCCGCGAGACCAAGCGCCACCAGTGCAGTCAGTACGATCTTCTGCATACGACTCCAAAGAAGAAGGGGCGGCACATGCCGCCCCGTGGGTCTTACTGAATCACGACCGACAGTGTCGAGTTGGCCGGCACCTTGAAGGTCTCGCCATACGTGCCATTCACGGCCTTGCGAACGACCGGGAGGCTAGCATACGGCTGCAGCGTCGCGGGCACCGATTGCGTCAGCGTGCGGCCGGCCAACAGCGCCTGCGGATCGATCACCGGCAACGTGAAGCCGCGTTCCGCACGCGCCGGGAATCCAAAGCCCGTGGGGCTGGGTGCTTTCATCAGTGCGCCCGACGTCGCGGCAAAGCGGCGCAGATGCTCGCCCAGGCTTGAAGTCGGTACCGTCGCGCGGATCGACGAATCGAGAACTGCTACCGAGTCGGTGCTGCTGACGTTGGCCAGAAGGTGCTTGTAGAAGCCCAGGCCAAGTTGTCGATCCAGGAAGCCACCGAGCGAGCCGGACACGGAATAGCTGACGCGGAAACCGAATCGTGGTCGGTAATGGCGCCTGCCGGCACCAGCCCGGAGATCGTCAAGAAGCTGCAGGACACCATCAAGGCCATTACCTCGGACCCCAGCACGGTGAAACTGCTGCACGACCAGGGCGCCCTGCCGCTTTATGGCAACGGCGACAACCTGTCGAAGGTAATCGCCGATGACACCCGGCGCTGGTCGGAAGTGGTTCGGCAGGCCAATATCCAACTCGAATAGGGATTGCCGAAGCCACGTTCACCGCTACGCCACGACCGGCTCGCGAGTCCGCACGCCATTCACCAGCCGGTCGATGCCCAGCGGGTTGGCATTGCGCAGCGCCGCCGGCAGCAGCGCGTCGTCCATGTTCTGAAAGCAGACAGGTCGCAGGAAGCGGTCGATGGCCAGCGTGCCCACCGACGTGCCGCGCGCGTCGGACGTGGCGGGATACGGGCCGCCGTGCACCATGGCATCGCACACCTCCACGCCGGTTGGATAGCCGTTGACCAGCAGCCGTCCCGCCTTGTGCTCCAGCGCCGCCACCAGTGGTGCGGCCTCGGCCAAGTCTTCCGGGTCCGCGATCAGTGTTGCCGTCAACTGCCCCTGGAGTGCGTCGATGGCGCGCTTCAGCGCTTCGGCATCTTCCAGCACCACCAGGACCGTGCAAGGTCCGAACACTTCGTGCTGCAAGCGGCCATCGGGCTGGAATAGCAGTGCGGAGTCGGCCTGCCACAGTTCGGCGGACGCCTGGCCGGGTCGAGCCGGTGCGGCGGCCAGCAAGGTCATGCCCGGCGTATCGTCAAACTTCCGCACCCCGGCGACGTAGTGCTGCAATCCCGCTGCATTGAGCATCGTCTGCGCGGGCGCGGCGGCGATGGCTGTCTTGAAATGCGCGACAAATGCGTCGAGCGCCGCCGAGCGGATGCCCAGGACCAGGCCCGGGTTCGTGCAGAACTGCCCTACCCCCAGCGTGACCGACGCGGTCAGCTCAGCCGCGATGGCCGCGCCCCGGCGCGCCAGCGCCTGGGCCATCAGGATCAGCGGATTGACGCTGCTCATCTCGGCAAACACGGGAATCGGATGCGGACGGGCCGCGGCCATATCGCAGAGCGCACGGCCGCCACGCAGCGAACCCGTGAAGCCGACGGCGCGGATCTCGGGATGCTTGACCAGATGCTCGCCAACGCGGTCGCCGAAGATCATGTTGAAGACGCCGCGCGGCATCTCCGTGGCCTCTGCCGCGCGCACCACGACGTCGGCGATCACGGACGCCGTTGCCATGTGTCCCATATGGGCCTTGAACACCACCGGGCAGCCAGCCGCCAGCGCCGACGCGGTATCGCCGCCGGCCGTGGAGAACGCAAGCGGGAAATTGCTGGCGCCAAACACGGCTACCGGCCCGACGCCGATACGGTACTGCCGCAAGTCCGCGCGTGGCAGAGGCTTGCGCTCCGGCATGGCCAGGTCGATGCGTGCCCCCAGGAAATCGCCGCGACGCAGCACCGTTGCGAACTGCCGCAACTGGTGGCTCGTGCGCGCGCGCTCCCCTGCAATGCGCGCGGCCGGGAGTGCGGTTTCCTGGCAGACTAGTTCAATGAACGCATTGTCGAGCGCGTCCATGCCATCGGCCACGGCGTCCAGGAAGCGGGCGCGCTGCGCGGGCGCCAGCGCACGAAACGCGGGATAGGCCGCCGCTGCGGCACGCGCGGCCGCGTCCACTTCGCCGGGCGTGGCCGCGTGGAACACACCGGGCAGGCGCTCGCCCGTGCTGGCATTCACGCTGTACAGCAAGGTAGAGCCGGCGGCACTGCGTGCGCCGCCAATGTATTGTTGGCCGGAAGTTTGCAACGACATGGAGTCTCCTGGAGATGGACGCGGTGTGGCCGCGCGTGTCGGGGGGACTCTATGCGGCGGCGCCGGCGGGCGCCAATGAAAAGGCCTGATTTGCCGATAAGCGGCGGTTATCCGCGCGCCGTGCCGGGATGGGTCGAAGGCGCTATAGTGTCGACTTTTGCACGCTCCGCCATGCGCCCCACGGCACTCCCCTCGCTCGCCACCATTGCGTCAAGATTGCGCCTGAAGCAACTGCGCCTGCTGATCGCGCTGGACAATCACGGCTCGCTGCACAAGGCCGCCGACGAGATCGCCATCTCGCAGCCGGGCGCCACCAAGGCCCTGCGCGAGATCGAGGACATCCTGGGCATGTCGCTGTTCGAACGCCAGCCCAAGGGTCTGGTGGCCAATGAACTCGGCCAGTGCGTCACGCGCTACGCGCGCCTGATCTACAGCGACCTCGAACACCTGCATGCCGAGATCACGGCCATTGCGCAGGGACACGGCGGCCATCTCGCGGTGGGGGTCATCATGGGCGCGATTCCGCTGCTGACCCGCGCGCTGACCGCCTTGCGCGAGCAGCAGCCGCACCTGTCCGTGGAAATCATCGAGAACACCAGCGCGGCACTGCTGCCGCTGCTGGACGAAGGCCGCATCGACCTGACCCTGTGCCGCTGTGGCGTCAGCCGCAGGCCGGGTGCCTACGACTGCATGGCACTGGAAATGGAACCGCTCGCGGTGGTGGCCGCGCGCTCGCACCGGCTGGCGGGCGCCTCGGCGCTGACGCTGGCCGACCTGGCCGGCCTGCCGTGGATGGCGTATCCGGTCAACACGCCGATGCGCCGCGCGCTCGAACGCGAGCTGGACGACGCGGGCATCGACTTGCCCCGCTATCCGCTGGAAACCGCATCGGCCTTTGCCACGCTCACGATGCTGCAGGACACCCCCGACCTGGTGGCCGTGGTGCCGCGTGCCGTGGCGGAATTTGGCGAGCGGTTCGGCATGCTGGTGCAGCTGCCAGTGCCGATGCGCGCGCTGGACGACCCCTATGGCGTGATCACCCGATCCGGCGCACACCTGTCGCCGGGAGCGCGCCTGCTGATCGCGTCGCTGCAGGCGCATTGCGTCGAACCGCTGCCGGACGGCAGCGAGAACGACAGCGGGGACAACTCAGCGGATCGGTGAAAAATCCGCGGGGCGCAGCAGCTTGGACTCCATCTTGACCAGCATCGGGAACGCCACCGGTACAAACTTCTCGAGCCAGTCGCGATCTTCGTAGAGCGCATTGCGGCGGGCGATCCGGTCGTCCAGGCTTTCGTAGGCCCAGATGTGCACCACCTGGTTCAGCTCGCCGATCTCGGTGTACCACCAGCCCACCAGCTTGGCGTAGCGCGAGATCACGGGCAGCCCTTCCTGCTCGAAGTGCCGCAGGTATTCCTTCATCTTGCCGATCTGGACCGTGTAGGTCCGCATTTCGTAGTACATGGTCATTCTCTGGGTAATGCGTTACGCGAACGCCTCGATGTCGCCGCGATGCGCGGCAACGATGATCCGCTCGATGTCGGCCGCGCTGGTCAGGCGCGGATTCACCAGCACGTTGCCGCTGCGCATCGAGTCCTTCACCATCTGGGGCAGGTGGGCCAGGTCCACGCCAAGCTCGCGGATCGTCGACGGGATGCCCAGCGCGCGATTCAGGTCGCGGATCAAGGTCACCACGCGCCCGGCCGCTTCCAGGTCCGTCAGGCCGGACACCTCGCTGCCCAGCGCCTGCGCGATGTCGCGGAAGCGCTCGGGGCTGGCCGGCACGTTGAACGCCACCACGTAGGGCAGCAACGCCGCGTTGGCGATGCCGTGCGCGATGTCGAACACGCCGCCCATCGTGTGGGAGATTGCGTGGACGTTGCCCAGCTTCGACTGCGAGAACGCCACCCCCGCCAGGAACGACCCCATCAGCATGTCCGCGCGCGCCTGCAGGTCTGCGCCGGCATAGAACGCCTTGCGCAGGCTGCCGCCGATCATGCGGATTGCATGCAGCGCCAGGGCCTGGCTGATCGGGTTGGCCTGCTTCGATACATAGGACTCGATGGCGTGGGTCAGCGCGTCCATGCCGGTGGCGGCAGTGATCGCAGGCGGCAGGCGCAGCGTCAGTTCCGGATCCAGGATGGCCACCTTCGGGAACAGCTTCGGGCTGATGATGACGGTCTTGAATAGCGTTTCCTTGTTGGTGAACACCGTCGACGCCGTGCATTCGCTGCCGGTGCCGGACGTGGTGGGCACCGCCACGATCGGCAACGGCTCGTTCGGAATGCGGTCGTAGCCCTCGTAGTCGAGGATCGACCCCGGGTTCGTCGCCATCGCGGCCACGCCCTTGGCCGTGTCGATGCTGCTGCCGCCGCCCACGCCCGCCACGGCGGTGCAGCCGTGTTCCTTCAGGAAGGCCACGGCGCGCTCCAGCACCGAGATATCGGGGTTCGGCGCCACGCCGTCGAATGTCTCGTAGGCCACGCCGGCGTCCTGCAGCGACTGGAAGAAGCCGTCCAGCACGCGGCTGTGCATGAGGCCCTCGTCGGTGACGACGAGCAGCTTGCCGCCGGCATGGGGGCGGATCAGTTCGCCGGCTTGCGCGGCCAGGCCGTTGCCGAACCTGAGCGTGGTGGGAAAGTGATAGAGGAAGGGATGCATGAGGATTCCGTTTCGGTACGTTGTCTCCAGACCGCACGGTACAAAGCGCGACGCCCCCTGCCTAATGAAAAGGCGTGATGACCCGATAACGGCGGCGCATCGGGCTTCCCTCCCGCCGTGCCCGGCGGCACCGGCCGTCACCAGCGGTTATCACGCGATCACAACGCGTCATTAGGCAACGCGGGGGCGGCGCTCCTACAGTGCCGGGGCGATTCGCTCGCCCCGACAACCACAACGACGAGACAGCCATGCCATCTCTGCACCCTTCTGCCACCTCCGCGCCCGTCGCGCCCGTCCCGGGTACCGATGCGTTATCGCCGGCTGCCTCGATGCGGCTCACCAACGTACGCTGGCGCATCTTCCTGATCATGCTTCTGCTCACGGCCATCAACTACATCGACCGCGCGTCGCTGTCGGTGGCCCTGCCGCTGATCGCGCCCGAATTCAACCTGACGCCCGCCATCGAGGGCCTGATGCTGAGCGCGTTCTTCTGGTCGTACGCGCTGATGCAGATTCCCGCCGGCCTGCTGCTCGACCGCTATCACACGCGGGGCATCATCGCCGCTGCCACCATCGCCTGGGGCGCGTTCCAGGCGCTGGCCGCGGTCTCGCACAACTGGATCGTGCTGCTGCTCACGCGCATGGGCCTCGGGGTATCCGAATCGCCGATCATGCCGTCCGGCGCCAAGCTGATCGGCTCGTGGCTGACGCCGCATGAGCGCGGGCGCGGCGCCGTGCTGGTCGATGGTGGCGCACCGCTGGGCAGCGCGTTTGGCGCCATCATCATCGCCGGGCTGATCGCGTGGCTCGGGTCCTGGCGCATCGCCTTCGTGATCGCGGGCGTGGGCACCATGCTGGCCGGTCTGCTGGCCTGGCGCTATATCCGCAACCATCCGTCCGAGCATCCCGACGTCAACGCCGCCGAACTGGAGCACATCGTGCGCGGCAACGCCCCGGCCAGCGATGCAGCGGCGCACGCCGCGGTGCCGTTCCGCGAACTGATCCGCGACCGCTCGGTGCTGGCGATGTTCGCCGGGTACAGCTGCATCCTGGCGGTCTTCTACGGCCTGCTGACCTGGATGCCGAGCTACCTGCACAAAGCGCACGGGTTCAACATCACGGCCATGGGCGGCGCTACGTTCCTGATCTTCATGTCCGGCTTTGTCGGCGAACTGGTCGGCGGCTACCTGGGCGACAAGTGGAAGGCATCGGGCGCGTCGCCGAACCTGGTTATGCGCACCATGTTCAGCGGGTCGTCGCTGGTGGCGGCCGGCTGCATCCTGGCCGCCGCATACATTGCGGATTCCACCGTGGTGGTGGCCCTGCTGTGCGTGGCGCTGTTCTTCATTCGCTTCTGCGGCATGTACTGGAGCCTGCCGGCCGTGATCGGCGGACCGGATCGCACCGGGGTGCTGGCCGGGACCATGAACTTCTGCGGCAACATGGCCGGCGTGGTGGTGCCGGTGCTGATCGGCGTGATCGTGCAGTGGTCCGGATCCTACTTCCTGGCACTGTTGTTCTTCGTCGCCATGGCCGTGGGGATTGCCGTGTTCTCCAGCCTGATCGACTACCGCCCGCGCTCGCAGGCTGCCTCGGGCCACTGATCCCGTCCCACCAGGCCGGCCCGGACACCCGGTGCCTGCAGTGCCCGCCCCGGCACACGCGCCGGCCGGCACGGGAAGGCACCTATGGCCGGCCATCCTGCGCCGGTGCTATGTTGTGCATCCAGCCCGGCCGGATCCCGTGACAGGCGCCATGTGACGGCGGGCCAGACGCAGCGGTGTTGCGACCCGACACGAACGCGAGACCATGTCCAGATCGATCCCTCCCCTGAACCCGCTCCGGGCGTTCGAGGTAGCCGCGCGGCACCTCAGCTTCACCCGGGCCGCCGAGGAACTGTTTGTCACGCCTTCGGCGGTCAGCCACCAGGTCAAGACGCTCGAAGAGAACCTGGGCGTGCAGCTCTTCATCCGCGAGGCCAAGGCGCTGGTTCTGACGCCGGCCGGTACCGCCTACCTGCCGGCCGTGCAGCTCGCCTTCAAGCAACTGGCCGATGCCACGCATCGCCTGCACAGCAAGGACCGCCCCGCGCTGAAGGTCAACATGCCGCCGACGTTCGCGGTCAAATGGCTGATCCCGCGCATGGACCGCTTCATGCAGGCCCATCCCGAGATCGACCTCAAGGTTTCCACCTCGAACCACCGCATCGACTTCGAGCGCGACGACTTCGACCTGGCCATCCGCTATGGCCGGGGCGACTATCCCGGCCTGTATTCACGCCTGTGCCTGCCGGTCGAGGTGATCCCGGTCTGCAGCCCCGCGCTACTGCAGGGCGCCGCGCCGCTGAACCAGCCGTCCGACCTGCAGCATCACACGCTGCTGCACGACGACAGCACCTACACTGACGTGAGCAACCCCGACTGGGCGATATGGCTCGAACATGCGGGCGTCACCAACGTCGACGCCAGCCGTGGCCCCTCGTTCTGGCCGAGCCACCTGGTCATCAACGCCGCCATCAGCGGGCTTGGTGTAGCGCTGGTCAAGAAGAACTGGATCGAGCAGGACCTCGAGGAAGGCCGGCTGGTCAGGCTGTTCGAGTCGATCCGGCTGCCGGTGGAGTTCTCGTACTTCATCGTCTTTCCGCGCGAACGTCTCGACGATCCGCGCATCCGCAGCTTCGCCGACTGGATCTGCGGCGAAACCGCGGCGCTGCGGCCACCGGCGGCGCCGGTCAGCGAGCTGCCGGTGCGGCTGTAGCGGCCGTAGCTGCGGCCTCGGCCTTCTTGCGCACGCGGAACTTGAGCCGTTCCACGTCCACCACAAAGCGCCGATGGTTGCCGGTGCACACGGTCTCCACGGCGTCATGGGCGGCCACGTTGAAGGTCACGCTGCGGCCGTCCACCGCCGCGACTTCCACCTCGATGCGCACCTCCCCGCCCAGCGGCGTCGCGCCCGCATGGGCGACCGATACCTCGGTGCCCACCGAGCTCTGCCCCGCCGTCACGTGATCCTGCAGGAAGTCTAGGCAGGTCTGCTCGATGTCGCGCACCAGTTCCGGTGTCGCATAGATACGCAGGTCCTCGCCCAGGAAGTCGATCGTGCGCGCACGGTCGACTTCCAGCTTGCGGATGCACCGTGCACCCACCTTGATCTCGTTTTCCATGAATGTTTGTCCGTTCAGTCGGGCAGCCGGTAGATGCGTGCGGCGTTGTCGTGCAACAGCGCGCGCTGCTGCGCCTGGGGATAGATCGAAATGGCGGCCATGAAGCCCGCCAGGATGGTGGCGTACGGCGCCACGAGGCTGTCCACCGGATAGTTGCTGGCGAACATGCAGCGATCCGCGCCAAAGATGGCAATGGCGTCGCGGATCACCGGCACGTTGTCGACCTCGGCCCAGGGCCGCCCGGGCAGGCCCAGCCCCGAAACCTTCACCGCGACGTTGGGCTCGCGTGCCAACCGTTCCATGGCGTGGCGCCAGCCGTCCAGCCCGGTCTCACTGCGGTCCGACGGCAGCCCGGTGTGGTTCAGCACGAGCCGGGTCTGCGGAAAATCGCGCGCCAGATCGGCCGCCTGGTCCAGGTGCCACCAGGGCGCCTGCAGGTCGAACGACATGCCGTGGCGGCCCAGCAGCGCGTAGCCGCGTCGCCACTGCTCGTCGTCCATCGACCCCGGTTGGCCACGGCGCGCATCCTCGCGACGCGCCGTGGCCGGCTTGTTGCGGATGCCGCGCATCCTGGCGTAGGCCGCATGGCCTGCCAGCACGGCTTCCACGTCGCCACGGTCGAGTTGCGCGTGCCCGACGATGACCGTGGGGCGGCCATGGGCCTCGGCCAGTGCGTCAACCCACGCGGTCTCGTCCACCGGATTCTCGCGCGCCCATTCGGCCTCGATATGCACGGTCTTCACGGGGGCGCACCCCGCCGTATCGCGCGCATAGTCGGTCGGCAGGTAATTGCGCCGCAGCGCGCTATAGTCGCCATACCGGAAGTTGGGCACTGTCTCGCCCTGTAGCCAGGGGTACGGATGGCGCGACAGATCCCAGAAGTGCTGGTGGGCGTCGATGAACGGCGTGGCGCTTTCGGCGGCGGCGCTCATCGTGCGTTCTGCTGCGCGGCGATGCGTTGCGCCAGCGGCCGGAATTGCACCGCTTCCCGTGCCATCTCGGCCTGCAGCGTCGCGTCGTCGGCATAGGTGTCGGTGCTGAAATGGAGCTTCTCCAGCGTCTGGCGCATGATGGGCTCCTGGACCGATTTCGCGATGGCCGTCTTCAGCACGGCAATCACTTCGGGCGGCGTGCCCTTGGGTGCCGAGATGCCGCGCCAGATGCCCATCGACAGGTCGATATGGCGCTCCTTCAGCGTCGGTACGTTCTCGAAGCCGGCCACGCGGCGATCCGCCATCACCGCCAGCACCTTGAGCTTGCCAGCCTCCACATGGGTAGCCACCTCGGCCGTGCTCACGGTGACCGCGTCGATATGGCCGCCCAGCAGCGCCAGCGTGGCCGGTGCGCCGCCGGCATACGGAATGTCATTGAAGCGGGCACCGGTCTTTTCGGCCAGCGCCGCCGACGCCATGTGCCACGCCGAGCCCTGCCCGGCCGTGCCAACCCGGATATTGGCGCCCGGCTTGCGCGCATCGGCCAGGAATTGCTCCAGCGTGGCCCACGGCGCATCGGCGCGCACCACCACGGCAGCCGGATCGGCGTTCAGGCGGGCGATGGGCACCAGGTCTTGATAGGTAAACTTGGCCAGTCCCAGCGCGTTCAGGAACGTCAGCTCGCTGGACGACAGCACGAGCTTGTAGCCGTCCGGCTTGGCGTTGACCACTTCACCCAGGCCCACTGCGCCCGTTGCGCCGGGCTTGTTGATGACGACCAGCGGTTGCGGCAAATGCTTGGCCGCCGCAGCCGACAGCGCGCGGGCCACCACATCGGCACCGCCGCCGGCCTGCCAGGGCACGATCAGTTCGATGCGGCGGCTTGGATAGGTTTCCGCGAACGCGGGCAGGTTGCAGCCCAGCGCGGCCAGCGCCAGGGCGCCGAGCACGAGGTGCCGGCGTGAAGTGTGTACGGGGGTCATCCCTGTCTCCTGATTGTCATGGTCTTCCTGGCGGGTCTCTGGCCCGCTCAGTGGTCAAGCTGTCTTGCGTACCGGTGGCTGCACCGCGTCCTGCGCGCCGAAGGCGCCCTGTGAGCGCAGTCGTGCCACGGCGGCGGCGTCGACACCGAATTCGGCTAGCACCTCGTCGGTATGCTGCCCCAGCAGTGGCGCCGGATAGCGCACCTGCTGCGGCGTGCCCCAGAGCTTCACGGGAAAGCCCAGTGCCTTGGTTGCGCCTTCCACCGGGTGGTCGATGTCGAGCACCATGTTACGCGCCACGGCCTGCTCGCTCACCAGCGCCTCGTCGTAGGTGGCAATCGGCGCGGCCGGCACGCCTGCCGCCAGCAGCGCATCCACCCACTCGTCGGCTGGCCGGCGCGCGAACTCCGCCTCGATTTCGCTGATCAGGACGTCACGGTGCCGGATCCGGGCCGCGTTATCGACAAAGCGCGGGTCGTCCACCAGCTCTGGACGCCCGATCACCTCGCACAGCGCCTTCCACAGCTTGGGATTCGCGGCCCCGATCACGAAATGGCGGTCGGCGGCACGCACGGCCTGGTACGGCGCGCTCATGCGATTGGCGCTGCCGATCGGCACCGGCACGGCGCCGGTGCCCCAGTATTCGGCCGACTCCCAGACCGAAAGCCCCAGTGCGGTCTCGAACAGCGACGCATCCACGTACTGCCCCTGTCCGGTCTGCGCGCGGCCCATCAGCGCGCTGAGGATGCCGTAGGCCGTGAACAGGCCGGCCCCAAGATCGGCGATTGGCACGCTAGACTTCACCGGCGGCGCGTCGGGATGGCCCATCACGCTCATCACGCCCGACATCGCCTGCGCGATCAGGTCGAGTCCGGGACGGGCCGACCATGGACCGGTCTGTCCGAAGCCCGAGATGCTGGCGTAGACCAGGCGCGGATTGATCGCGCTCAGCGTGGCATGGTCGATCTTGAGCCGTGCCGCCACGCCCGGCCGGTTGTTCTCGACCAGCACGTCGGCGCCGCGCACCAGTTCGTAGAACGCCTCCAGGCCGGCGGGATTCTTGAGGTCGATCTCGACGCTGCGCTTGTTGCGGTTCAGCGCCAGAAAGCCGCCGCTGTCATCGCCCTTGAGCCGGAAGCCCATGGCCTTGCGGGTCTGGTCGCCCACGCCCGGCGTTTCTACCTTGATGACGTCGGCGCCCATGTCGCCCAGCAGCATGCAGCAAAACGGACCGGCCATGATCTGGCTGACGTCCAGGACCTTGATGTTCGATAGCGGCAAATTCATGAAATGCACCTTGCGGATGGATGTAAGACGGAACGGCGTCGCGGGCGGCGTCTAGCGCCCCACGAACTGCGGGCGCGACTTCGACACGAACGCGTCGAAGCCGATGCGGAAATCCTCGGTATCGAAGCACGCGTAGGCTTCGTCCTCCTCGTCGGCGCGCAGCGGTGCCGACTCCTGCAGCCGGCGCGCAAACTGCTTGTGCCAGCGCGCCACCAGCGGTGCGCCCTGGGCGATGCGCCGGGCCGTGGCGTAGGCTTCCTCGGGTACGTCGGCGTCGGCCACCACCCGGTTGACCAGGCGCATCTCGCGCGCCTCGGCGGCACCGAACACGCGCCCTTCCAGCACGATCTCCAAGGCCGCGGCCGGGCCGGCCAGCGCCATCAGGCCGCCCAGCTCGCCATACGACATGACCAGCCCCAGCCGGTTGACCGGCACGCCGAAGCGGCTTGACTGGCCACAGATGCGCATGTCGCACATCGACGCGATCTCCAGGCCGCCGCCTACGCATGCACCCTGGATCAGCGCCAGCGTGGGATGCCGGCAGTCGGCGATGGCACGCATGGTGGCGTGGGTGATCTGGCCGTAGTCACGCGCCTGCGCCGCGGTAAAGCGCCGCGTGCGGAATTCCTCGATATCGGCACCGGCGGCGAACGCCTTGTCTCCGGCGCCGCGCAGGACGACGCAGCGCACGGTGTCGTCCGCCGACAGCGTGGTCATGGCATCGGTCAGGCCCTGCCACATCGACAGGTCCAGCGCGTTGAGCTTCTCGGGGTTGTTCAGCGTGACGGTGGCGATCTGGCCATCGCGTTCGATCAGGATCGGCTGTCTCATGGTTTCTCGTTGGTGTGAGGGTGTGCGGCAGGCCGTAGCCGGCGTGCTGGCTTGCAGTCTAGGGGCGCCGCCGCGCGCGGCAAAACGAGAAAAACTCGACCGGCCTTCAAGAAAAACTAGGCCCATGGCGTTGTGAGTTTTTCTTGGAGGCGCTTCAAGTAAATCCACGTTGTCCGCACCCGGCCTTGTTCCTAGACTTCGTCACCATTCCAGCCCCAATTCGACAACCCGGATTGCCGCACCGCAGCACGGTCGCGGGCAACCATCAGGAGACGCCATGCCGCTGATTCAGTACATCACCCAGATCCAGATCGACTTTGGCGCCATCAAGCTGCTGCCGCAGGAATGCGAGCGCATCGGCATCACACGGCCCCTGGTGGTCACCGATGCAGGCGTGAAGGCTGCCGGGATCGCGCAGCGCGTGCTGGAACAGCTGGCCCCGGGCATGGAGGCCGTGATCTACGACGGCACGCCATCGAACCCAACCGAGCGGGCCATGCGCGAGGCCGTGGCGCTGTATCGCGACTACCGCTGCGACGGCATCATCGCCATCGGCGGTGGCTCGCCGATCGACCTGGCCAAGGGCGTGGCCGTCTGCGCCACGCACGAAGGCCCGCTGCGGCAGTTCGCGGCCGTGGAAGGCGGCGTGGCCCGCATCACGGCCGCCACGGCGCCGGTCATCGCCATCCCCACCACGGCTGGCACCGGCAGCGAAGTGGGCCGGGGGGCCGTGCTGATCCTCGACGACGGCCGCAAGGTTGGCGTGCTGTCCCCGCACATCGTGCCGCGCGTGGCGATCTGCGACCCCGAGCTGACGCTGGGCCTGCCGCCCGGCCTGACCGCCGCCACGGGCATGGATGCCATCGCGCATTGCATGGAGACCTTCATGGCTCCGGCGTTCAATCCGCCGGCGGACGGCATTGCGCTCGACGGCCTGCGGCGCGGCTGGCAGCACATCGAGCTGGCGCAGCGCGAGCCACAGAACCACGACGCGCGGCTGGCGATGATGAGCGCCTCCATGCAGGGCGCACTGGCCTTCCAGAAAGGACTGGGCTGCGTGCACAGCCTGAGCCATGCACTGGGCGGCCTGATGCCGACGCTGCATCACGGCACGCTCAATGCCGTGCTGCTGCCCGCCGTGATCCGCTTCAACGCACAGGCCCCCTCGGTACGCGACGAAGACCGCCTGGCGCGGATGGCCCAGGCGATGGGCCTGGGCAGTGCCGATGATGTCGACGCGGCCATCGTCGAGAAGAACCGGCGCCTCGGCCTGCCCACCGGGCTGGCCCAGATGGGGGTAGATCCGGCACTGTTCCCGCGCGTGATTGCCTATGCGCTGGCCGACCACTGCCACAAGACCAATCCGCGCATTGCCAGCGAAAGCGACTACATGGAGATGCTGACGGCATCGCTCTGACGCCCGCGTCGCTGCACCTCACCCCATCAAAAAAGATAACAGGAGACCGCCATGCAACGTCGTACCTTTATCGGCGCGGGCGCCGCGCTGTTGGCCACCTCGCTGGCCGCGCCGTGGGTCCAGGCCCAGACGCTTCCGTCGGGACCGATCCGCATCATCGTCGGCTTTCCGCCCGGTGGCGGAACCGACGTGATGGCGCGCGTGCTGGCCGAGAAGCTGTCCGCGTCATGGCGCACCTCCGTGATCGTCGAGAACCGCCCCGGCGCGGCCGGCGTGGTGGCGGCCGAGTACACCGCGCGCCAGCCCGCCGACGGCGCCACGCTGCTGATGACCAACATCAGCAACCATGCGATTGCGCCGAGCCTCTATCCGAAGATCGGCTACTCGGTGGAGAAGGATTTCACGCCGCTGATGCTGGTCGGCGTCACGCCCAACCTGCTGATCTGCCGCGCCGGCGGACCGGCCCGCACGGTGCAGGACGTGGTGGCGCTGTGCCGCAGCCAGCCCGGCAAGATCACGTTCGGATCGTCCGGCACCGGCGCCGCGCAGCACCTGGCGCTGGAAATGTTCAAGCTGCGTGCCGGCGTGGACGCGCTGCACGTGCCCTATCGCGGCTCGGCGCCAATGCTGACCGATCTGGTCGGCGGCCAGATCGACTTCAGCTTCGAGACCATGACGTCGGCCACGCCGCAGATCCGTGGCGGCAAGGCCGTGGCCATCGCCCAGACGCGCCTGCATCGCGCGACCAGTTTCCCCGACGTGCCGACCCTGGCCGAATCCGGCTTCCCGGGCTTTGACGCGGGCACGTGGTACGGGCTGGTGGCTCCGGCCCGGATGCCCGCCGCGCTGGTGGCCAGGATGAACGCCGACATGAACCGCGTAATGGCGATGCCCGACGTCGCCCAGCGGCTGGCCGGCTTCGGCGCCGAGGACGGTGGTGGCAGTGCGGCCCACTTTGGCGAGTTCATCAACGCCGAATGCATCAAGTGGGCGCGCATCGTCAAGGAAGCAAACGTAAAGGTATGACCGTATGACCATTGCTACCACCATCCCCCGACGCATCACCGTCGAAGAATCGCTGCCAGTCGATGCCGACCGCGCGCTACTGGTTGGCCGTGCGTGGGTACCCGGCCGCCTGGGCGGCCCGACGCTGGTCACGGTCCGCCGGGGCGAGCTGGTCGACATCAGCGCCGTCGCCCCCACCATGGCCGCCCTGCTAGCGCTGCCCGATTGCGCCGCGCGGGTGGCGGCGGCCGATGGGCCATCGCTTGGCGCGCTGCAGGGCTGGCTCGACGATACCTGCGCGCACGGGCCCCACCCCGCGCACCGGCACCTGCTGGCGCCGAACGACCTGCAGGTGGTCAAGGCGGCCGGCGTCACGTTTGCGGCGAGCATGCTCGAACGCGTGATCGAGGAACGTACCCGTGGCGACGCGGCGGGTGCGGCCGCCGTACGGGCGTCGCTGGCCGGCATTCTTGGCGACAGCTTGTCCGACGTGCGCCCCGGCTCGCCCGAGGCGGCGCGCATCAAGCAGGTTCTGCTGGCCCAGGGGCTGTGGTCGCAGTACCTGGAAGTTGGCCTCGGGCCCGATGCCGAGATCTTCACCAAGGCGGCGCCGCTGGCGTCGGTGGGTACCGGCGTGGGGGTGGGCATCCATCCACGCTCCACCTGGAACAACCCCGAGCCCGAGGTCGTGCTGGCCGTATCGCCGGACGGCAGGATCGTCGGCGCAGCGCTGGGCAATGACGTCAACCTGCGCGATTTCGAGGGGCGCAGTGCCTTGCTGCTTGGCAAGGCCAAGGACAACAACGCGTCGTGCAGCGTGGGGCCGTGGATACGGCTCTGCGACACGCACTTTGGCATCGACGAGATCGCTGCCACGGACATCGCCCTGACCGTGGAAGGCGAGGACGGCTTCGTGCTGAACGGCCACAGCACGATGCGCCAGATCAGCCGTGCTCCGCAGGAACTGGTCACCCACGCCATGGGCGCGCACCACCAGTACCCCGACGGCATGATGCTGTTCTGCGGCACGCTGTTCGCACCGATCGAGGACCGCGACGAGCCGGGCGCCGGCTTCACGCATCACCAGCACGACCGCGTGGCCATCCGCGCGGCGCAACTGGGCGGCCTCGTGAACTGGGTGCAGGACTGCACCACCCTACCGCCGTGGACCGTCGGTCTCGGCGCCCTCATGCACAACCTTGCCCGGCGCGGTCTGCTGCATCCGCCGCCCTGACAACGCTGGCAAAGGGGCCGCATGGCCCCGCCGGCGACCGCCATCCAGACATCTCACGGAGGTGGCGGCGCCTTTCATCACCCAGGAGACAACCACCATGAAACACGCTATCTCGCATATCGTGCTGGCCGCGCTTTTGTCCATCGCCAGCGCGGCGGGCGCCCAGACCGTCAAGCTGCGCTTTGCGCATACGGTGCCCGAGACCGATTCCCAGCATCTTGCCGCGCTGTCGTTCAGCGAGAAGGTCAAGGCGCGTACCAACGGCGCCGTCGAGATCCAGGTCTTTGCCAACAGCCAGCTGGGCAACGACACCTCGCTGGTGACCGGTGTGCGCAGCGGCACCATCGACATCGGTGCCACCGGCAACCCGTTCGTCACCGGCCTGGCACCCCGCCTCAACGTGCTGGACCTGCCCTACCAGTTCGAGGACGGCCCAGGTGCCTACCGGGTACTGGACGGTGCCGTCGGCCGTTCCCTGCTGGACGAACTTGGCGCGCATCGCATCAAGGGCCTTGCGTTCTGGGAGATCGGCTTCCGCAGCCTGGGCAACAACAAGCGGCCTATCCAGCGCGCCGAGGACGTCCGTGGCCTGAAGATCCGCACCACGCCGAATCCGTCGCATATCAAGGCATTCCAGCTGCTGGGCGCCAGCCCGCAGCCGATGCCGTTCGCCGAAGTGTTCGGCGCGCTGGAGTCGGGGGCCGTCGACGGCCAGGAGAATCCGCCCACGCTGATGGTGTCGGCCAAGCTCTACGAGGTGCAGAAGTACGTGTCGCTGACGCGCCATGCCTACACCGCGCTGGTGGTGCTGATGAACAAGGCCAAGTTCGAATCGCTCAAGCCCGAGTACCAGAAGGTGCTGCTGGAGGAAGCCGCCGCGGCCGCCACCTACCAGCGCAAGCTCAATGCGGACAACGAGCGCGCGGCCATCGCCCAGTTGCGCGCCAAGGGCGTGCAGGTCAACGAGCACCCCGACAACGACAGCATCCGCAAGATCGTGCGCGAGGAAACCCGCCAGCTCTTCGTGCAGAAGAACGGCGACGCGGGCGGTGCCATCCTGCGGGCCATCGAGACGCAGCGCTGATGAACGCCGCCGACTCCCAAGGGCACGTCGCCATGACCCACCGCCCCGACGCCATCGTCGATGCCCATCACCATCTGTGGCACCTTGGCGCCGGCCGCTATCCGTGGTTGCAGGACCGCTACGACCCGCAGGCCTTCTTTCTCGGCGACTACCCGGTCCTGCAGCGTGACTTCGGCGCGGACACCTACCTGGCGCAATGGCCCGGCATCCGCGTGGACGGCACGGTCCATGTGGAAGCCGAACGCGACCGCGAGGAGTCCCTGGCGGAGACGGCCTGGCTCCACGACCACCATGCCCGGCACGGTTTTCCGAACGCCGTGGTGGCCCACGTCGACCTGCTAGACGCCAACCACGCGGCCCACCTGTGGGCGCAACTGCGCTATCCGCTGGTGCGCGGCGTGCGCTGCAAGCCGCGCACCGCCAACGATGCCACGCACGACGTGCGGCACCAGCCTGGCACGCTGCAGGATCCGCGCTGGCGGGCCGGACTCGAAGCGCTGGCCGCGCATGGACTGGCGTGGGACCTGCGCGTGCCGTTCTGGCACCTGGAGGAAGCCGCCGAGCTGATCGCCACCGTGCCGGGCCTGCGGGTGGCGGTGGAACACGCCGGACTGCCGTGGGACCGCTCGGAGACCGGCCTGGCGCGATGGCTGCGCGGCATGCGCGCGCTGGCCAGCCTGCCCGACGTCCACGTGAAGCTATCGGAGTTCGGCCTGCCCGGCGCGCCGTGGCAGCGCGCCAGCAACGTGGACGTGATCCAGCACGCCATCGATACCTTCGGCGCCGGGCGCTGCATGTTCGCCAGCAACCTGCCCGTATCGGGGCTGCGCGCCAGTGCGGCCGAGATCGTCGACACCATGACCGACGCCATGGCTGGCCTCGACGCCGGCCAGGCACGCGGCATCTGGCGCGACAACGCCCTGGCGTTCTATTGCATCACGCTCGATGGCACGGCGCCGCATGCAGGTGCCGGCCAGCCATCGGCAGCTTCAACAGGAGTACAAGCATGACCCGCCTCACCCTTCGAATCGCCCATGGTGCGATGGTCGTCCTGATGATCGCCATGATCGGGCTCGTCTTCGGCAACGTGGTGCTGCGCTATGTGTTCAACACCGGCATCGCGTTTTCCGAGGAAGCTTCACGCTTCCTGTTCATGTGGCTCACGCTGCTGGGCGCGCTGCTGGTCATGCACGACCGCGCACACCTGGGCATGAACACCGTCGTCGCACGCCTCGGGCCCGGCGCCCAGCGCATATGCCGCCTGCTGGCCGATGCCGGCGCGCTGGGCTGCTGCCTGCTGCTGACCCATGGCGCGTGGCAGATCGTGGAGATCGGCATGGACGACCGCGCGCCTGTTACCGGCGTGCCGCTCGGCCTGGTCTACGCGTGCCTGCTGCTCTGCGGCGCGGGCATGGCGGCCATGCTGGCGTGGTCGCTCTGGCGGCTGGTCAGTGGCCGCATGGCACTGGGTGAATTAGTGCCGCAGTCGGGCACCAGCGGCGAATGACGGCAAGCATTATCAGGACGGAGTAGGAAATCATGACCATTTTTGTATTTGTCGGCTCCCTGCTGGGCGCCATGGGCCTCGGCATGCCCATTGCCTTTGCCCTGCTGGCCTCGGGCGTGGCGTTGATGCTGCACCTGGGCAACTTCGATACGCAGATCCTGGCCCAGACGATGCTCGAGGGCGTCAACAACTACCCGCTGATGGCGGTGCCGTTCTTCATGCTGGCCGGCGAGCTGATGAACGCGGGCGGCCTGTCGCGGCGCATCGTCCGGGTGGCCGACGCCGCCGTGGGCCATGTGCGTGGTGGCCTGGGCTACGTGGCGATCATCGCGGCCACGGTCGTGGCCAGCATCTCGGGGTCGGCGGTGGCCGATACCGCCGCCGTCGCTGCGCTGCTGATCCCGATGATGCGCAACGCCGGCTACAACGTGCCGCGCGCGGCGGGGCTGATCGCGGCCGGCGGCATCATCGCGCCCGTGATTCCGCCATCCATTGCCATCGTCGTTTTCGGCGTGGTGGCGCAGATCTCGATCACCAAGCTGTTCCTGGCCGGCATCGCACCAGGCGCGATGATGGCGCTGACACTGGCCGCCACGTGGTACGTCTGCGCCCGCAAGGAAGACCTGGCCCCCGTGGAGCCGTTCTCGGCACGCAAGCTGCTGCGCGCGCTGCGCGAGGGCATCTGGGCGCTGGTGCTGCCGGTGGTCATCATCGGCGGCATGAAGATCGGCGCGTTCACGCCGACCGAGGCCGCCGTGGTGGCCGTGGTGTATGCGATGGTGGTGGGCCGCCTGGTCTACGGCGAACTGTCGATGCGCAAGGTGCCCGACCTGATCGTCACGGCCGCCAAGACATCGAGCACGGTACTGTTCCTGGTGGCCTGCGCGCTGGTGTCGGCATGGCTGATCACCATCGCCAACATTCCCGCGCAGGTAACCGCGTTGCTGGAGCCGTTCATCGGCAACAAGATCCTGCTGATGTTCATCATCATGCTGCTGGTGATCGTGGTGGGCACGGCGCTGGATCTGATGCCTACGGTGCTGATCATGACGCCGATCCTGATGCCGGTCATCACCAAGGCGGGCATCGACCCGGTCTACTTCGGCGTGATGTTCGTGCTCAACAACGCCATCGGCCTGCTGACGCCGCCGGTCGGCACCGTCTTGAACGTGGTGGCCGGCACCTCGCACTGCAGCCTTGACAGTGTGATCGGCGGGGTCTGGCCCTTCCTGCTCAGCCTGACCGCGCTGATGTTCCTGTTCGTGCTGTTCCCGCAATTGATCCTGGTGCCGGCCGCCTGGCTGCACTGAGCCCCCACCCTTCACAAGACCCAACCCATTACAACGAGGAGATAGACATGCACACCACCCCTGCCCGCTCATGGCTGGCATCCGCCATGCTGGCCATGGCCGCCACCACCGCCCTGGCCGTCGTGCAACCCGCCCAGGCCCAGTCCGCTGCGCCGTCCGGCTGCAACGGCATGCTGCGCGTGGAACCCGAAAACAAGAACTACCCGAACGTGCGGCGCTATATCAAGACGCCCACCGGCTACCTGCTGGTGCTGCGCATGGGCGACAACGTGCTGGACCGCCTGGCCGCCTTTGCCGAGTGCGAGAAGATTCCAAGCGCAAGCCTGTCGGCCATCGGCTTCGCCAACGTGACCTTCGGTTTCTGGGACGCCGGCAAGCAGCAGTTCAACCCCAAGATGTATCGCGACGTGGAAATGGCCAGCGTGGTGGGCAGCGTGGCCTGGAAGGAAGGCAAGCCGTCGATCCATATTCACGGCGTGGCCGGCGATGTCAAGTTTGACACCTACGGCGGCCACATCCTGGCGATGGAGGTCGGCACGGGGTCGCTCGAAGTGACCATCGCCTTGCACGGGCAGCAGCTGGAGCGCGCGATCGATCCGCTGATCGGTGCCAACGTTTTGCAGTTGTCGCGAGAGTAGCCGCGGTACAGGAACGCAGTAACGGAACGGCGCGGTGATCCGCGCCGTTCTTGCGCTGCCCGTCATCAAGGCGGCAATACGCTCAAGCCCGATGCCCCGCTGGAAGTTGCCCTGCGCACGCTCCTGAGAACACCGTTCGAATCGAACTCGAACAGCGCCGTCGAAGATCGGATCTTGCCCCCCGCAAACAAGGGGCCAACGATTGGGATGAAGCTCTCGGGATGCGTTTGGGAGGTTGCAAACGAATAGATCAGGATTGTTGATCCATTGCTTAGCGTCGCCTGGGAGGTCGGCACACCAATCTGCCCGATCACGTCCTCCTGGGTGGAAAAACCCGGTAGAAAGTCCTCCAATTGCTCCGGCCTGACGTCCACCCCCGTCGAGACACAGCCACTCATCAGGCCGCACACCATCGTCAATGCGAGAACCCGATTCATGTCGTTACTGCCCTGCCTCTGTGCGACGACGCTGAACATAATGCTCACCATGGCAGTGCCTGATGAAAACTTTCGACATGACACCGACTGACCAAGACGGACCGTCTGGCCGTGATGCCTCCCGCCGGGTCGTTTTGATACTGGGGCGCGTGGCGGCAGTATCATCACGGCGAGGCGTCAGCGCGTCCGGGACTGGTGCCGTCGCGCGCGGGGTACGACCCGACGGTATCAGTCGCGCTTCCAATGCCCTTGCCGCACTTCAGGCTATACAGCACAGACCCAGCCACGCAAGGTGAAAGAACCCTGCCTGGCTACCTACCGTCCCAGCGAAGGCAGTCGCAGCGCATCAGGCGCCAGAGCCGCGTCCGAGAAATCGAAAGCAAGTCGCTTAAATCACATTTAATGGGCCAAAACGCTCGAGAAGGGAAGTCAAGCGGCTGCGTGCGCAACTGGAGCAGTTGCTGGGTGCGCGGGAGCGGTGCTGCGCGAACTGTTCGGCGCGTTCGGCGAGCGCGCGCGACGCAGACGGCGCACGGCCAACCATGAACGCCTGTGGCTGAACCTGGCCGGCTATTGCGTGCGCCCGGGATTCGGCTACCCGCTCGACGACTGGCGCGTTGAGCAACTCTGGGCGTTGTACGACCAGGGGATCCAGTACGGCCGCGTTCGCCGCAGTACCTTCCAAGCGTCGGCGGTTACTGGCAGCAATACGGCGGGCAGTACGCAGGCGCAGGTGCAGGCGGGGCCGTCGCGCACGCTGTCGGGCGGCCCGCCGCGCGCGGTGCAGGCCGCGCCGAATGTCAAGCGCCAACAGCTGATCAATTGGCTCGATCTAGAGCAAGCGATGGTGGGACCCGACGGCCGCACCCTGCTCCACCCTCAGGCGCCGCCGGCCTGCACCACCGCCTTACGGCCAGCCCACAAAACACGTCCCACCCCGCACAAAAAGCACGCTCGGACTGACATTTGAGATTAGCGGAGTGACCTTTCAGAACCCATTGGAGTTGTTACTTATAAGGCGCTTTACGGGCTGTGTACCGCCGGGTTTGAGATTGCCAATATAAACCGGTAAAGTGATCTCGATGGCGGAATCCGGACCGCCTCTGATCGGAGCAATGCGATGTCGTCTAGAGATGTTGAGCAAACCTTACTGAGCCGCTGCGCTGCAGCGGCAAGGGGTGAGCTCACGCGTGCGACCGATCAACGTGAAGCCAACGTTTTCCGGCTCGCCTCGATGGTCCTTCGACCGCGGATGCCGTCAGAGGCGGATAGGCTCTTGGCCGTCAGCGAATCCTATTTCAGCCAGCATCCTACGGACCTGGTAGCGAGTGGCGACATTGTCCGGAACGGTTGGGTGCTGAGTGTTCCGCGTCTTCGGGACATGTTGACCATGCGTCTGCGCCACGCTTGATATGTCCGACGGCTTCTACACCCACACCGCTCTCGCCGAGGGCCTTCGGGATTTGATGGCGCAACTCGAAGCTCGCCTTTCGTTGCAAAAGCCGCTGACTGTGTACTTGGCGGGCGGAATGGCTGTTCATCTGTACACAGCCAGCCGAGTGACTACGGATGTAGACGCCGAGTTCGCCGGTCGCGTAATGCTCCCGCAGGATTTGCTGGTGGACGTGAAGCTAGAGAACGGTATCACGCAAGCGATCTACCTAGACACCAACTACAACCCCACGTTCGCTTTGATGCACGAGGACTACCAGGAAGACTCAATTCCGGTGGACCTTGGTCTCAAGCAAATCCGTGTGCGAGTCCTCTCACCGACTGATCTGGCCGTCAGCAAGATCGCTCGCCTAGCCGACAACGACCGGGAAGATATTCGGGCGCTGGTGTCGGAAGGCCTGACTTCGGCCGCGGAGATCGAGGCACGAGCCACAGAAGCCCTTGGTGGGTATGTCGGCGGTATTGAGATGCTACGCGCAAACCTCCGGGACGCCGTCGCCATAGCTCAGGATGAAGAGCTGGCGATGGACGCCAACCGGGCGGTGGACCGGCCAGAACGCTAAGTGCCCCAACCCGTGCAGCGTTAAGGCTCTTGGCCGAACCGACCGTCGTTGACGTTACGAATCTTCGACTCCAGCGCATCTACGCGAGCCTTGAGATCCGCTGGGGCTCAACCAATCGAAGTACATGCGCGTGGTGAAGGATCCGGTCCAGCATCGCCGCTGTTAGCGTAGTATTGCCGCCGAAGGTCTGGTCCCATTGGGTGAAGGGAAGATTGCTGGTGAGGATCATGGAGCCCCGTTCGTACCGTTTGGCGACGATCTGGAAGAAGTGACTGGCTTGATCCCCAGACAGCGGTAAGTAGCCGATCTCGTCGACGATCAGCAGACGTGGGCCAAGGACGTTGTGCCTAAGGACCGCGTCATAGCGCTCCTGGCGGCGGGCGGCCTCCAGTTGCAGCATCAGATCGGCTGCAGTGACGAATTTGGTCTTGATGCCGGCTTGCGTGGCGGCGTATCCGATTGCGATGGCCAGGTGGGTCTTGCCAACACCGGACGGGCCAAGCAGCACAGCGTTCTGGGAACGCTCGATGAACCGCAACGTCGCCAGCTCTTCGATTAACTTACGAGGTGCTCCGACAGCGAAGCTGTAGTCGTATTCATCCAGCGTCTTGACTGTTGGAAACCCAGCCATGCGGACCAGCGTCTGGCGTGAACGAACCTGTCGGGTATCCCTTTCGTGTGCCAGTACGTGCTCCAAGTAATCCATGAAGCTCCAGTCTTTAGTCGCGGCATCGCCAGCCATCATGCGGTAAGCCTGCATCAGGCCTTCGAGCTTGAGTGCTTGGCAGTGGGCGTCAATGCGCTCTTGTTGCAAGTTCACGCCCGCACCTCCGTCAGAAGCTGCTGATAGACCGACAGCGGATGCTGCAGGGTGGCATCCAGCGAAGGAACCGCCGGTGCAATCCTCGCGGGCTGGGAGGGCTGGGCGAATGCTGGCAGCTTCCGAAGATGCGCGCGCTCTTGCTGGATGAATAGTTCCGCCGGCGCGTAGCCGGTAACCGGATGCACACGTTGGTTCGCCACGTCGCGCAACCACTTGCCAACCTCGGCGTTGGCCGTATCAACATCAAGCACCAGGCCCGACTGCTTTAGCCAACTGGTCAACGGTACGTAGAAGTTGCCGCGCAGATACCGATGGAAGCGCTCAACCTTGCCCTTGGTTTGCGCGCGGTATGGACGGCAGAGTCTGGGAATGAAGCCATAGCACTTGGCGAGATCCAAAAGACCAGGGTGCCAGCGATGATGCCCTTCGGCATAGGCATCGCGCACATCGACGATGGTCTTGGCGTTGTCGTACAGGATCTCCCGGGGCACGCCACCCAACGTCTCGAACAACGCGTGGTGACAGGTCACCAGCGTGTCTGCTCGCTCGTTAGTGGTGAATCTGGCCCAACGCCAGCGGCTGAATCCAAGAGTCGCGGTGAACGCGTAAAGTGGATCGGAACCACGGCGAAAGACGACGAAGTCGCATTGCATCTGTTGGCCCCGAGCGGTCTCGAACCGCATGACCGGATCGGATGCTTGCAGGGGCTTATGCGCCTGCATAAAGGCTTGCAGGCTGCGCAACTGCCCCTGGTAGCCGCGTGCCCGCAGCTCGCGCAATAAGGCCGGCGCGGCGATCCACTCAGGCGCCGCCGCTTGCATGCGCTCCCGAATATAGTCTTGAAACGGATCCAACTTGGTCGGACGTGGGTCACGCTGCTTGTAGCGTGGAACCTCATCGGCAGCCAGGTAGCGAGTTACGGTGTTGCGAGAAACACCCAGGCGCCGCGCGATCTCGCGCAGTGACAACCCCAGGGCCTTGAGCACATGGATCTGCATCCACTGTTCCTTCAAAAGCATCGTCGGCCCTCGCGCGGAAAAGGCTGACTGTACGGAAAAGTGGTTCAGATTTACCTTGCGCGAGGTGGCTCAGTTTTACATTGCGCGCAACACCATTCTTATGTAGCGAACTTCAATATGTGGCGTAACTCGGCAACATCGCAGGATTCGCCCGTCGGCTGGCTGTTCTTCGCCACGTAATCATTTTTATTCCACTCTTTCCGTGTCGGGGGATTGTCTCCGGCTGTTATAACCGAAGGAGTGGACATGCTAGAGCTCTACTTCAAGTATCACCGAGTGATCGACCGTTTTCGCAGTGGGTCGCTAAATCGCACGGCAATCAAGGGGACCCCTTCCTCGGAACCGCGGGCATTTTTCACGAACAATTGGAATGCAAATAATATTGCGAATGCAAATTATTCTTAATTCGAACAAATTCCTGCTTCTCGCTTAAGTGGTTTGAGAGATTTGTGCATCTCCGACAGCCGAGTGATATATGTGTTAACCATGATACAGGTGGGATGTAAGTGTGCCCTACATTATGCTTAGCCGAGTCGAACACCCTTCAAATACATGCCTCGAAGAAAGCATTGATTTTAGTTTCCTTTTCTCCGCGCGCGGGCAATCGTCCTGTAAATCGAAACTGAGATGTTAAAAGAGATAGCATTTCGAGCTGCACAAGCAGAAGATATGGGCCTAATTACGGAATTGTGTACGAAGTACGGAATACAGGCCGATACGTTTGCGGAAAATTCAACGCGACTTGACCATGTGGCCCGGCTGCAAGGAAAAATTGTCGCCTGGGCTTTTGGCGAATGCTTTGATGACGCTATTGTTATCCGCACCGTTTACGTTCTTCCTGAACTTCGGCTGCAAGGCATCGCAACACTCCTTGTTGGGGCATTGCTAATGCGCGCTCGTGCCCGCCGTTGCAACACAGCGTTCCTACTCACGGATGACCATCCGACATTCTTTGCACGCCATGGATTTTCGCTCGCATCGGTCAATTCTATGACCCGAAAAGTAGTGCTATCAGGGGAGCTCCTGCGGCGCTTCGGTGCGAGGACGCATTGCATGTGTCGCCGGCTGGATTAAATTCTAAAGAGCAGTTTTTTGTGAAGGTTGGAATGAGGGTGCAAGCTACTGTAAGCAGTGGACGTGCAGCCATTGCGCAGCGGTACACGACCCGACACAAACGCTGCCCGGAATATTGCCCGCCTGTGACTTCAGGCGCTTACAGAAGGAATCGCCGGGGTTTAGGACGTCAAAGACTGTACGCAGGTGGACCGGCAGCATGCCAGTCTTCGACTAGCAGCTGCGTTACACGGGAAAACTCGCGGACGTTGTGTGTCACAAAGAATGAGGTTGCGCGCCCTCGCCTGTCCGGCAATCAATGTGGCATAGGGGCCGATCGGCGTACCAGCGGTACGCCAATTGTGCACGAATCTCGCCTGCGTGCTAGGCGTCCTCCGTATCAAATGGGACCACCTCGAGCTGCAATGCTTCAATGCCCGCAAAGTTCGCCGCCGCGCGCTAGCTCTTGTAAGCCCCGTAGTACAGCTCGTGAGCAACGATGGACGGCATCCCAAAATCCGCCGGCAAATGCGGTCGCAGACGGGCAAGCATGTTGGGTTCGCCCCTTGAGCATCGCGATCACCGCGTTGGTATCGAGAAGGTACTTCATTCAAAGACGTCCAGAAGGGCAGACGCCGATAAGGAACCGTGCTTCGTGAGTTCCAATGATCAGTCATTCAAATGACGGGTCGCGCGCAAACCTGTTGCGCACCCCGCGAGAGCAACTTGGTAATTGAGACGCTCGTCCACGAAGGAGGCGGGTGGGCCGCCCTCCGGATCCAGCAGGACGCTTCTACTCGAGCTTGGCGCCCGACCGTTCCACGATGGGCTTCCACGCCTTGTATTCCGATGTCACGAGATCGGTGAATTGCTGGGAAGTCAGGAGCTTGGGCTCGGCTCCTTGCTCGTGGATGGCACGGATGACGTCAGGCCGGGCGAGAACCTTGTTGACCTCGGTCCCAATGCGTTCGACAACATCCGCCGGCGTCTTGGCCGGCGCGAAGATGCCGTACCAGGTACTGACGTCCACGCTCTTGTAGCCGCTTTCCGCAACCGTCGGCACGTTGGGCAGCGACGTGCTGCGGGTGGCCGACGTCACGGCCAGCGCGCGCAGCTTGCCGGCCTTGACCTGGGCCAGCGCGGAAGGGACTGATGCCACCATCAGGTCGACGTTGCCTGCCATGGCGTCCATCATCGCAGCATTGGATCCCTTGTATGGAACGTGCAGCAACTTGATGCCGGCGGCCTGGCTAAAGATCTCGGCGGCCAGATGGATGGTCGTCCCATTGCCGGGCGACCCATACTTGATGGATTCCGGATGCGCCTTCGCGGCGGCTACCACGTCGGCCAGCGTCTTGAAGCGCGAATTGGCTGACGTGACGATGGCGATGGGCGTGTAGGCGACGTGGCTGATCGCAATGAGGTCGCGACCTGGCACATAGGACACCGACTTGTACAGCCAGGGGGCGACCACGAGGTTGTCTTTCTGTCCCATGACCAGGTCGTACCCGGTCGGCGCGGCGCGGACGATTTCCGCGATGCCCAGCGTGCCGCCAGCCCCCGGCTTGTTGTCGGGGACAAAAGTCCATTTGGTGTCCTGCGACACCTGGTTGGCCACCAGGCGGGCCAGGATATCGGTGCCGCCGCCCGGCGGGAACGGAATCACCAGCCGGATGGGCTTGGCTGGCCACGGGTTGTGAGCGGATTGGGCTTGTACGGGCGTGGTGGTGAGACCACAGGCCACCAGCACGGTGGCCAGCATTGCCTTCAGCATTGCAAGGATCCTTGTGAAGCGAATCCTGAGCCGAACGTTCGCCATCTTTTGGCGCGGGCTGGTGGGGGGGAGGTGTGACGCCGCTGCTCACGCGTTCATTGCGCGCTGCGGGTGGCACAGGCGCGCAGAATCGAGACATCACTTCAGACAACAGGAATTCGGGTAATAGATGCGGCCCGAATTATACCGGCGAAGCGGAACCGGCCGCCGGAAAGGGCCGCCGGGGACCGCAGCCGGAGAGGCGACCGGCCTGCGGCCTCGGCGCGCTAGCGCTGTCCGTCGGCGCCGACCACGTTCTCCTTGAGCAGTCCGCCCAGCCGTGAATGCACACGGCCGCCGGTGCCCATCACCAGTGCAAACAGGATTTCATCCGGACGCGGTGAATCCTGGATGCCGATCTCGATGCTGTTGAAGTGGCTGCGCACGTACGACGCGTGGACGTAATGCACCGGCACCATCATGCGGTAACCCGCCGAGGCCACGGCCTTGACCGCCGGCACCATCGCCTTCGGTTCGCCCAGCACGGTGCGCATGGCCCAGCCGCCCGCTTCATGCCAGACTGCACCGTGCTCCATTTCGCCGTTGATACCGACGATAGCGGCCTTGCTGTAGACCTCGATCTTGTCCTTGCCGCCCAGCGTTTCCACCAACTCCGTGGCCAGCAGCGAGCCAAGGGTGCGCAGTTCCGCCATGAACGGCATCAGGTCCGGTTCATATCGGCCGGCATATGGGTTGCGGATGACGGCGGCAGCCGCGGCCAGCTTCAGCGGATGCGCAACCGGCGGGCCGCCTTCGTGATAGGTCGTTTCAACGATCAGATGGCGTTTGCGGATTTCGATCAGGGACACAGGTTTGCTCCGGGGGGATGGGGTAAGAGACCAGGGGGCGCTGCAAGGGCGATGGCGCTTATTCCGGCGTAATGCCGACTTCCTTGACGATCGTGGCCCATTTGCCGATTTCGGACTTGACGAACGAGCCGAACTGCGCGGCCGGCTGCCGTTTCGGGGTCAGCCCCTGCTGGGCAAAGCGACGGATCAGGTCTTCATTGGCAAGCGCCTTGTCCAGTGAAGCCGAGAGCTTGCGCGCGACATCGTCGGGTAGGCCACTCGGTGCCATCAGACCGAACCAGACTGTCAGGTCAAAGCCCGGCGCGCCGGATTCATTCAGCGTCGGGATGTCGGCGGCCAGCGCGAAGCGATCCCGCGTGCTGACGCCGTAGATCTTCACCTTGCCGGCACGCGCCTGCTGCAAGCCATTGGCGAAGTCGGTAAACGTCAGCGTGACAATGCCGCCCATCACGTCGGTCAGGGCCTGCGGACCGCCCTTGTATGGCACCTGGACGATTTCGGACTTGCCCATATGCGCAAGCTTGGCGCCGAATACCTGCGCGCTACCCGAACCGTAGCCATAGGTCAGCTTGCCCGGGTTCTGGCGCGCGTATTGAAAGACATCGCCCACGTTCTTGCCCGGCGCGGCCGGCGCGCCGACCAGCAGGTACGGTGTTTCCGCAACGCCGCCCAGCGGCTGGAGATCCTTGACCGGGTCATACGGCAGTTTCTTGAACAGGCTGACGTTGCTGGCCGCCGTCGTGACGCCGACGATTACAATCGTGTAGCCGTCGGGCTTGCTCTGGGCCGCCTGCTGTGTGCCGATGATGCCGTTGGCACCGGGTTTGTTGTCTATGACAAAGGGTTGCCCCAGATCGTGCGACATCGGTTCGGCCAGGGCACGCGCCACCACGTCGGTAATGCTGCCAGCCGGGAATGGCACGACCATGCGGATGGGCCGGTCAGGATAGCCCGCTGCCAGGGAGGCGGCGCTCAGCGTGAAGGCCACCGCCGCGGCCATGCCACGGTATAGGTTGATCATGTTGTCTCCAGAATCGTATTTTTTATCCGGCGCGATGCCGGTGGATGGTGCGCTTCGGGGGCGCGCGATCGATATGGCTCAGGACGCGACAGTGCCCGCCTGCATGCTTTCCAGATACCGAATGATCTCGGTATTGTCGGCACGCGCGTCAAGCGTATCGGTGGCCTGCCTCCAGAGCGATGCGCAGAGCGTCAGCTGGGGCGCATCGACATCGGCCAACGCCTGCAAGCCGGCGGCGGTGGCCAGGTCCTTGGCCTGCAGGCGCAGCGCGAAGCCGGCGTTGAACGTGCGCGGGATGATGAACTGGGTGAGCTTGGTCTCGGTGGCGACGTTGCGTCCGCTCGATGCGTTCAGAACGCGTGCGAAGACGTCGGCGTTCAGGTCCATGCGTTGCGCAATCAGCATCGCCTCGGAAGCGGCCAGCAACCCCGCTGCATAGACATAGTTGTTGAGCGCCTTCATCGCATGCGCAGAGCCCACCGCGCCGGTTTCGATCAGGGTCTCGCCCATGTACTCGAGCAGGGGGCGTGCCACCGCCACGTGTGCGGGATCGCCCCCGGCCATGATCGCCAGCGTGCCCGCGCGCGCCTTGGCGACGGCGCCGGACACGGGGGCGTCGACCAGGGCAATCTGCCGTGCCGCGAGCGTGTCAGCCAGCTTGCGCGTGTCGCCCGGATTCGACGACCCCATGTCGATGATGGTGCTGCCGGCCGACAGAGTGTCCACGAGTCCGCGCTGCTCGCTATTGCCCGCAATGACTTGATTGGTGATGGGGCTGTTGGGCAGCATCGTGACAACGATACTGCACTCTGCCAGTTGCGACAGCGACGTCGCGCGGTGCAACGTATCGCCCCAAGCGGGCAGTCCGGCCAGTGCGGTAAACGCCGCGTCCGCGGTATCGAATGCCTGAATGTCGAGATCTGGGGCCGTTGCCAGGTTTTCCAACATCGGCAACCCCATCATCCCCAGGCCCACAAAGCCAATTTTGCGACGCATGCATCTCCTCCAGAGTATGTCTCTTTTGTATCCGGGATAGCCCGTTCCATGAGGAAGATGCTATGGGTTTTTATCTGCTTTGTCGTATGCTCGGGTGATTGCAGGATATAACATTCGGTTATCGATGAGGGTGCGTTGGGGGCGCGATGAGATTCAAGCTACGGCAGATGGAAGTGTTTCGGGCCGTGATGCTGACGGGTTCGATGAACGGTGCGGCCAGCCTGCTCTGCATCTCGCAGCCGGCCGTCAGCAGGTTGGTCGCCTATACCGAGCAGAGCCTTGGGCTGAAGCTGTTCGAACGGGTGAAAGGCAAGCTGCATCCCACCGCCGAAGCCCAGATGCTGTACGAGGAAGTCGGGTCGCTGTTCGAGGAAGCCTCCCGGATCGACGAGTTTGCGCGGGATCTGGCTACCAATCCGCAAGGCACGCTCAAGCTGTGCTCCAGCCCAAGCCTTGCCCTCAATTTCCTGCCGCCGGTCGTGGCCACGTTCCTGGAGGCGCATCCGCAAATCCGGCTGACGATGCGCACTACGTTGCTGGCCGATATGGCGCTCGAACTGCTGGGCCGCAAGGCGGAACTGGCGGTCTCGGTGCTGCCGATCGAGCATCCCAACCTCGTGGTCGAGCCATTCGCCCAAGGCCGCATGGTCTGCATCATGCCGGAGGGCCATCCGCTAACCGCCCACGCTGCAGTCTCCCTCACACAGGCCGCGGCGTATCCGCTGGTCCTGTATGCCCGCCATATCCCGTTTGGTCAGCTGTTGTCGGCGGCCTTCGAGCAGGCGGGCGTGGAATGGCGGGCCAAGGCGGATATCGAACGGGCAGAACTGGCTTGTGCGCTGGTACGGGCAGGCACAGGCATCGCGATCGTCGATGAATTCTCGGTGGGCCGTGCAGGTTGGCCGGGCACGATAGTGCGACCGCTTCGCGAACATATACCGCTGACGCTCAGCCTGGTCCGCTCGCGCTTCGACATGCCAACCCGTCAGGCCCAGGCGTTTGTCGGTCTGCTGAAGTTGCATGCCGCCAACTATGTCGGGGTGGATATCGTCGACTGAGTGTGCGCAACCAGTCGCGCATGGCTGCATCAAGCGCCGAGGCAGATCTTGGGTCAACAAACGGCTCGAGCTAATTCGCGCATCTTTGGGGTCCCTTTGATTCCCGTGCAGTTTACCGGGATAGCCCCCCCTAGCACCCATGCGGGTTCTCGGGCGACGATCTCCTAAAATTCCAGTCACCTTCCCGGCCGCCGAGTTAGGTCGAGTTCATGGACCCGGCCGCAGGGGAAGAAGGCGTCAGCGGCGCGATTTCCCGACCGGTAACGTGGTCGACGAGCTGGAAGCATCCGGGCGCCGGCACATTCGAGTGCCACAATGATCGACGCCGGCATCCCAACCAAGCGCACGCGTGCTGATGGAAGGCTGAGTGCGCGTGCCAAGCGACGCGTTTTGATACTTCCCCTCCCGCGAGGCTGACCATGTCCACCGACACGCCGTCCGCGCAACGCCCCGATCCGGACCGGGTACTGGTCGACATCGTCGACTATGTGACCGGCTACGAGATCAAGAGCGACCTCACCTACGACACCGCCCGCAACTGCCTGATCGACACCCTCGGTTGCGGGCTCGAAGCCCTGTCCTACCCGGCGTGCACCAAGCTGTTGGGTCCCATCGTGCCAGGCACGATTGTGCCGAACGGCGCGCGCGTGCCGGGCACCCAGTTCCAGCTAGACCCGGTCCAGGCTGCCTTCAACATCGGCACGATGATCCGCTGGCTGGACTTCAACGATACCTGGCTGGCGGCCGAATGGGGGCATCCGTCTGACAATCTGGGCGGCATCCTGGCCACCGCCGACTGGATTTCGCGCAACAACATCGCCGCTGGCCGCAAGCCGCTGACGATGAAGGCTGTGCTCACGGCCATGATCAAGGCGCACGAAGTCCAGGGCTGTATCGCGCTAGAGAACTCCTTCAACAAGGTCGGCCTCGACCACGTGGTGCTGGTCAAGGTGGCCTCCACCGCCGTGGTCGCGCAGATGCTGGGGCTGACGCGCGACGAGATCATCAATGCCGTGTCGTTGGCGTGGGTCGACGGCCAGAGCCTGCGCACCTATCGCCACGCGCCCAACGCCGGCAGTCGCAAGAGCTGGGCCGCAGGCGATGCCACCAGCCGCGCGGTGCGGCTGGCGTTGATCGCGCGCACCGGCGAGATGGGCTACCCATCGGTGCTGACGGCGAAGACGTGGGGCTTCTATGACGTACTGTTCAAGGGAGAGCATTTCAGATTCCAGCGCCCATATGGCTCGTACGTGATGGAGAACGTGCTGTTCAAGATCTCGTTCCCGGCCGAGTTCCACGCGCAGACCGCAGTGGAAGCCGCAATGGCGCTGCATGGCACGCTGGCCGACGCCGGCAAGACCGCCGCGGATATCAAACGGGTCACGATCCGCACGCACGAGGCCTGCCTGCGCATCATCGACAAGACCGGCCCGCTCAACAATCCCGCCGATCGGGACCACTGCATCCAGTACATGGTGGCCGTGCCGCTGCTGTACGGCCGCCTGACCGCCGATGACTACGAGGACAAGGTAGCGGCCGACCCGCGTATCGATGCGCTGCGCGCAAGGATCGTCTGCAAAGAAGACAAGTCATTTACCGCCGACTACCATGATCCGGACAAGCGATCGATCGTCAATGCCCTGACGATCGAACTGGACGACGGCACGGAACTGGACGAAATGCTGGTCGAGTACCCGATTGGCCACAAGCGCCGGCGCGCGGAAGGCATCCCGTTGCTGGTGGAGAAGTTCCGGACCAACCTGGCGCGCCGTTTCCCGCCCAAACAGCAGGCGGCGATCCTTGCCGTATCGCTCGACCAGGCCAGGCTTGAGGCGATGGCCGTCAATGAGTACCTCGATATGTATGTGATTTAGGTTATCGCCTCACACTTTCATTGAACATGCTGGCTTGGCAGGCCAAATGGCAGTAGCTCAAGTGAATGCGGCCGCCGCTTCCAAAGAAATGAAACGGCTGAGAGGGCGACTAGTTGGCGCGGGCGCGGCGGATCTCTAGGGGGCGACTAGGCGCTTGCCAGGGGCGGCCCGTCGATGCCCTACTCTCGATGAGGTGCACCAATCGGCAAATTTGGCGGCCGAGTACTGTGGATCATTTCCCGAAAGTTGGTTCGTGTCGTGTGGCCAGTCTTTGTGGCGGTAGCAATCGCCGCGTTCATGAATTCCTTGCAGATCAGCATGACGCATGCGTGCAGGTCATCGTCACGTACAGTCGATGGTGGCGCTGGTGGTCGGCAAGCTCCTCCAGTGCTGGATCACTTGATCGCACCAACGGTAAACCCCGCCACGAAACGATCAAGGAAGCTGTTGTAGAGCGCCGCCACCGGCACGCTGACGATCAGGCACGCGCCCATCAGCGAGCCCCAGAAATACACGTCGCCCCGAACCAGAAAGGTCGGCACACCTACGCTCACCGTGTACTGCGACGAACTGGTGATGAAGGTCAGCGCATAGACAAATTCCTGCATTGCCAGCGTGGCGCTGAAGATGACTACGGTGAGGATCCCGCTCGACGACAGCGGCACCACCACTTTCAGGAAGGCACCGAAGCGGCTCAGCCCGTCCATCATCGCGGCTTCCTCGATATCGCGCGGCACCGCCTTGAAAAACCCCATCATCAGCCAACTGCAAAACGGCACCGTGAAGCTGGGGTACACCAGCACAAGCGACCACAGTGAATCCTGCAGGCCCAGCGCGCCGATGATGCGCGAGAATGGGATGAACAGAATGGTGGGCGGGATCAGGTAGGTCAGGAAGATGCCGATGGCCCAATGCCGACCCCAGCGTCCTGATAGTCGCGCAAGGCTGTAGCCCGCGGGCACGGCCAGCAGCAGCGTGATCAGCACCACGCCGACCGACACCACCAGCGTATTGAGCAACCAGCGTACATAGCGGGTCTCGCCGAAGAGCACCCGCAGATTCTCCAGCGTTGGGGGCAGGTTGAACAGGAAGGGATTGTTGGCGGTGTTGATCAGGTCGTGCACATCCTTGAAGGTGGTGATCAGCATCCAGTAGAACGGAAACGCGCAGAACGCCACGAATGCGGCGACGATGCCGAAATGAACGCCGCGCGCGGCCCAGCGCTGGTAAGTGATGGCAGCGGGACGCATTTCAGGTCACCTCCGTGCGGCGCGCCACGGACAGCAGCACGATCACGACCGCCACCAGCACCGGGAACAGGAACAGCGAGATCGCCGCGCCCTCGGCCAGGTCGCCGCCCGGTATGCCGGTGAAGAAGGCCAGGCTGGCAAGTACCTGCGTGGTGTCGTACGGCCCGCCGCGGGTCAGCACGTAGATGATGATCATGTCGGTGAAGGTGAACACGATGCCGAACAACAGCGCCACCAGCATGATGGGCATCACCAGCGGAATATTGATGAGGAACAGGTGGCGCCAGAAGCCGGCGCCGTCCATCTCGGCGGCATCGTGGATGTCCTGCGGGATGCCGCTCAGGCCGGCGAGGATAATCACCGTGGCCAGCGGCAGCAGCCGCCACACGTCCACCACGATGACCGATGCCATCGCCAGGTCCGGCTGGCCGAGCCACACCGGCCATTCATGCGGTCCGAGCATCCCCACCGCGCGCAGGGTCCAGTTGATAATGCTGTAGACCGGATCGAAGATCCACAGCCAGCCGATGGTGCCGAGCGAGATCGGCGCCACCCACGGCAGCAGGATCAGCAGACGCACCAGCCATTTGCCGCGGAAGTCGCTGTACAAGGCCATGGCCAGCATCTTGGCCAGCACCACCACCAGCACCTGCGACAGCAGCGTGAACACGAGCGCGTTGCCCAGCGAGCGCCAAAACGTGTCGCTCTCGATCACGCGCCGGAAGTTCCGCAGGCCGACGAAGTTCAGCGCGTGGCTGCCCACCGTGACATCCGTCAGGCTGTAGTAGATCGACAGCAGGAACGGAAAGCCCACCAGTAGCACGATGTAGACCACCGCCGGTGCGAGCATGGCGCGACCGAGCCAGCGGTCGTCGTCAGTCAGGCGCGGCACGGGATGCTGCGCCAGCACAGGCGCGGGCTGCCCGGTGGCGACGTGGAGTCGCTTCACGGCGAGCCTCCGAGGCTGGCCCCGGATCTGGCATCGAAGCGACGCAGGTCGCGCTCGCGCACCGCGAAGCGGTGTCCGCCCCCGGCCTCGATCGGCGCCGTCACCGTGCAGGGAATTCGCGAGACCACGCTGGCCTGCGGCATCGGCGGCTCCAGCCTGCCGTATACGAGGCGGTCCGAACCCAGGTTCTCAATGCGCGTCACGTCCACCGCGAAGCTTCGCAGCGCCCCCTCTCCGGGATAGGCCTCCTGCGGCAGGAAATGCTCTGGCCTAAAGCCGGTGACGACACCGTCGGCTTCAACCAGGTTCATTGGTGGAGAGCCGATGAAGGTGGCGACAAAGAGATCGGCGGGATGCTCGTAGACATCTCGCGGCGTGCCGATCTGGTGGACCGTGCCGTGGTCGAGAATGGCGATGCGGTCGCCCAGGCCCAGCGCCTCAATCTGGTCGTGCGTGACGTAAATGGTGGTGATCGCCAGCCGGCGCTGGAAGCGCTGCAGTTCGTCGCGCGCCGAAGTGCGCAGCTTGGCGTCAAGATTCGACAAAGGTTCGTCGAGCAGGAACGCCAACGGCTCGCGCACGACCGCACGCGCCAGCGCCACCCGCTGGCGCTCCCCACCGGACAGCTGGCGCGGCTTGCGCTGCAACAGGTGGCCGATGCCGAACAACTGCGCGGCCCAGTCCACCTTGCTTCCCACGGCCTCGCGCTGCAGATGCCTGGCCCGCAGCGGGAAGGCGATGTTATCGAACACGTTCAGGTGCGGGTACAGCGCGTAGCTCTGGAACACCATCGCCATATTCCGCAGCCGTGGCGGCAGCGCTGTGATCACCCGGCCATCCACTAGAACGTCGCCGCTGCTCGGCGCCTCGAGCCCCGCGATCAGGCGCAGGAGCGTGGTCTTGCCGGAGCCGGATGGTCCCAGCAAGACCAGGAATTCGGCATCGCGGGCACCTAGGTCGACGTTATTCACGGCATTGGCGCCATCGAAATGCTTGGTGAGCGAGCGAACTTCCACGGAAGCCATTTACAGTCACGGTTGCGCTACACCATGCCCTTCTCGCGCCACTTGGCGAAGATGCGCTTGCAGGTGGCGTCGGCAATGCGGACGGCATTTTCCGGGGTCTCGTCGCCTGTGGCCGCCTTGGCGAACATGGTGTTGAGGACCCAGGTATTGAAGATCTCGTCAATCGCCGCGTTGGCGTAGCCGGGGTAGCCGACATTGGTCGCCTGGTTCATCAGCGTGCCCAGCACCTTGTATTTGTTTTGCGGCGCAGCCTTCTGGTCGTCGGCGATCAACTTCTGCAGGTCGGGCACGGTGCTGAGGAAGCACGGGAAGTTGTAGAACTCGCTGCCCAGGAAGCCCTGCCGGAAGTTGTCGATATAGTCGGCCAGAAACCGCTTCGCGCCAGCAATGTTCTCGGCGAACTTCCAGATCACATAGCAGTCCATCACGTGTTCCAGTGCGATGCGCCGCGCCGGCCCCTGCAAGGCCTGCGTGAGCCAGATGTCGCGCCCGATCGGCAGCTTCTTGTTCTCGGCCTCTCGGGTGATGGAGATGGCGTTCAGGCACAGCGAGATCTTGCCGGCCAGCATCGCGCGGTTGTTGGACGACGGGTCCCATGCCAGCACTTCCGGTGTCATCGCCTCCTGGTACAGCGCCTTGACGAACTTTGCCGCTTCCAGGGTGTTCTTCGAGTTCAACACTACGGCGTTCCGGTCATCCTGGACCGAGCCGCCGAAGGCATACAGGATAGTGCGCATCGCCATTGCGGTGTCGAGCTCCGCAGACAGCCCGACCCCAATAGGGATACCGCGGCTGGCCTTGATCTTGCGCCCGGCGGCCAGGATATCCAGCCAGGTGTCGGGAGGCTTCATGCCGGCTTCCTCCCAGAGGTCATTGCGGTAGTTGATCGGGTCCGGCACGAAGCTGTCGGAGAAAGCGAAGTACTTCTTCGTCTTCGGGTTGTAGGTGCTCTTGATCGCAAGCTCCACGGGCTTGCCATGCTTGCGCTGGCATTCCTCGTAGATTTCGCGATGGTCGATCACCTGTTCCTCATACACCGGCGGCGGCGACAGGAACATGAACAGGTCATGCCCCTTCTGCGCCGATACTTCGGCCGCAGCGCGTGTGGCCAGCGCGGGAATGCCGACGTGGTCCACCACCACCTCGGTATCGTTCTTCTGACCCCACTCTTTCACATAGGTGTCGTCGAACCACTTGTCGTAGCCAGGCACGAAGTGGTTCCACTGCAGGATCTTCAGCGTGTGCCTGGCCGCGTGGGCGTGGCGCGAGATTACGAACGGTCCGAGCCCGGCAGCAAGCCCGACGGCGCCAGTGGCCTGGATAAATCTGCGTCTGCTGGTGTTGGCACGCGTATCCGTACCGGTGGCGACTGCCATGTCGGCTCCGCCAGGATGTATTGTCTTCGCCATGGCCATCTCCTTGCGAGAAAGCGGTCGGCTCCCACCCCGGTCGAGCAACGATCTACCTGATCAACTCAAGCGTAGGCCTCATTTCGTAAATAGGGAATCCAGAAACACCTCATGAAGTGCCGAAATCAGTACATTGGGCACTTCCTTATTCAGAAATGAGTCATACCTTGGAGAAAGAGAGAGTGCGTGAGGAGGTGGTATGTCGCGCGCGTCCACACAAAGTTTGCCGGTCAGTGCCAGGTCCGTTATCAGTTTGCGCCGCACCATCGTGTGCAGCCTCGCCGGCCTCGGGCTGGCTGTCTCGGTCCCTGCTACCGCCAAGGTGGAGGGCGACACCATCATCCTCGGTGCAGCCGTCTCGCTGACGGGCAAGTATTCCACCAACGGCAAGAACACGCAGGACGGCTACAACCTTGCCGTGAAGCGCATCAACGAGATGGGCGGGGTCAAGGTCGGCGGCAAGGCCTACCAGTTGAAGGTCCTTTATTACGACGACGAATCGACCTCGGCACGGGGTGCACAACTGGCCGAGCGACTGATCAGCCAGGACGGCGTGAAGTTCGTGCTGGGGCCCTACAGTTCCGGACTGACCAAGGCCATCGCCCCGGTCACGGAGAAGTACAAGATTCCGATGGTCGAGGGCAACGGCGCGGACCGAAACCTGTTCACGCAGGGCTATCGCTATATGTTCGCGGTGCTCAATACCTCTGACTACTACCTGCGGGCAGCCATCAACCTCGCGGCAGAAGAAGCACAACGCGCCGGCAAGTCCCCGAAGAACCTGAAGGTAGCCATCGCCATCGAGAATGACAACTTCTCGCAGGACGTGCACGATGGCGTGGCCGAGGATGCCAGGCGCCTGGGCATGCAGGTGGTGATCGACGAGAAGCTGCCGCCCGAACTGAACGACATGGCGGTCACGCTGGCCAAGGTGAAGGCGCTCAAGCCTGACATCCTGGTGGTGTCAGGCCATGAAAAGGGTGCAACGCTGGCGGTGCGGCAGGTGTCCGAGATGCGCATTGACGTGCCGATGCTGGCGCTGACCCACTGCGATTCCGCGCAGATCATCGAGAAGTTCGGCAAGGCATCAGAGTATGCGGTGTGCGGCTCGCAATGGGACCGTACGCTGAGTTACGAGGACCGCTGGTTCGGCACGGCCAACCAGTACGCGCAGCGCTTCGAGAAGGAGTACCGCTACGAGGCGCCGTACCAGGCGGCCGAGTCCAGTGCCGCGGTGCTGGCCTTCGTCGACGCCTTCGAGCGCGCCGGCTCGTTTGATACCGAGAAGGTCCGCGAGGCAGTGGCAAGGACCGACTTGATGACGTTCTACGGTCCGCTCAAATTCGACCAGAGCGGCAAGAACGTCGCCAAGTCGATGGTGCTGTACCAGGTGCAGGACGGTAAGTTCAAGGTGGTCGCGCCGGGAAAGTGGGCGTCGTCGAAGGTCATCTTTCCGGCGCCGCCCTGGGCAGACCGCAAGTAGTGAGCCGCTGCGTGGCGGCCTGATGACAATGACCGACCTGACGCTGCTATTCCAAAGCCCGGAGCTGAATGCACAGCTCGTGGTGGATGGGCTGCTGGCCGGCGCGATCTTCGCACTGGCGGCCTATGGCATGGCCTTGGTCTGGGGCGTGATGAACCTCATCAACGTGGCACAGGGCGAGCTGGTGATGCTGGGCGGCTATACGGTGATCTGGCTCGTCGGCCGGGGCGTGCCCGCGCCGCTGGCGGTACTGCTTGCCGCGGCGGCGATGTATGGCGTGGGCTGGGGGCTCTATCGCATCGTCATCTTTCGGCTAGTCGAGCGCGATCTCTTTGTCTCGGTGTTGGCCACCTTTGGCCTGAGCATCGTGCTGCAGCAGCTTGCCAACATAGCCTTTGGTGCGAACGTGCGCACGCTCGACGCGGGCTTCGGCAGCCTGTTCCTGCCCGGTGGACTGGTGGTGCCAAAGGTAAAGCTGGCCGCGTTTGCCGCGGCGCTCGCGCTGGGCGCCGCGTTGATGCTGTTCCTGCGGCGCTCCCGCCACGGCCAGGCAATCCGCGCCACCGCGCAGAACGCACGCGCCGCGCGCGTGCTTGGCGTGGACACAGATCGCATTTACGCCACCACCTTCTCCCTGAATGCCGCCATCTGCGGCGCGGCCGGCGGGCTGGTTGCAATGACCTGGGTTGTCCATCCGTACCTGGGCCTGCCATACACCGTGCGCGCCTTCATGATCGTGGTCGTTGCCGGCCTGGGCAGCATGCTACCGGTCCTCAGCGCTGCCGGTGGGCTTGGCATCGCGGAGAACTACGCGGGCTTCCTGCTCGGCAGCGAGTACCAGACCGCTTTTCTGTATGCCCTGCTGGTAGCGATCCTGGTCAGCCGGAACCTGATGCTGCGTCGGCGTCGAGGCTATCTGCGATGAGTCTGCTCCCGCGCGGCACACGCCGGCTCGAATCGGATGTCCCGGCGACCACGGTCCCCCTGGCCGCCTGGCTTGTCCTGCGCGTCGGCTTTATCGGTGCGATCGCGGCGCCTTGGCTGCTCACCGGCATAACCACGCAGCTCACCTTCCTCTGGCTGATGGTGCTGTTTGCGCTGACGTGGGACGTGATGGGCGGGCAGCTGGGCTACAACTCGTTTGGCAACATCGTCTTCTTCGGCGTAGGCGCCTATGTCTGTGCAGTGGCACAACGCGACCTCGGACTGGGATACTTCTCCGGACTGGCGGCGGGCATTGGACTGGCGGCGCTGGCGGCGATCACGGTCGCGCTCTTGCTGGGGCCTGCGATACTGGCCCTGCGCGGACACTATTTCGCCATCGGAACCCTGGGTTTGGGCATTGCCTTTGCCGATGCCGCCGCAGGCTGGGATTTCATCGGCGCGGGATCAGGCATGACGCTACCCTTGTTCCCAGGCGCGGCCGGTAGCCGCGAGCCGTTCTACTACTACACGATGCTGGTGCTGGCCTCCATCACCCTGCTGGTGCTGCGCTGGCTCTACACGCGTCCGTTCGGGCTGGCGCTCAACGCCATCCGTGACGACGAAGACAAGGCGGACGCGCTCGGACTGCATACCACGCGGTACAAGATCCTGGCCTGGTGCGTCTGCGCCCTCTTCCTAGGCATTGCAGGTGCGCTGACTGGGAACCTGGTGGGCTTCATCGATCCGCGCGAGCTGGCGTTCGCCAGCGCCACGTTCGGGATCTGGATGGTGGTGATGGCAATCCTGGGCGGTAAGGGCACGTTGTGGGGACCGGTGATCGGCGCGGTACTGTTCCACCTAACACAGGAACTGTTCTGGACGTACCTGCTGAACTGGCAGCGCGTGGCGCTAGGGGTGCTGATCGTGCTGATCGTGGTGCTGTTCCCGACTGGCGTCATGGGCTGGCTGCGCGAGACCCGGGCCAACCGCCGCGGCGTCATGGGGAGTGCCATGCCATGACCGACCTGCTTGCACTGCACGGCGTCACCAAGCGCTTCGGCGGAGTCGTGGCCAACCATGACATCTCCTTGTCCGTGCCACACGGCGGCATTGTCGGCCTGATCGGGCCGAACGGCTCCGGCAAGACCACCCTATTCAATTCCATCGTTGGCTACCACCCCATCGACGCAGGTTCGATCACCTTTGACGGGCGCGAAATCTCGCGGATGCGCGTGCCGGAGATTGCGCGCCTGGGGCTGGTGCGCACTTTCCAGCAGACCCGGGTATTCGGCAAGATGAGCTGCCTGCAGAACCTGCTGGTCAGCGTGCCTTACGTGCACGAAGGCCTCGCCACGATGTGCACGCGCCAGCCGCGGTCGGTGACGGACCGGGCCCGCGAGGTCCTACGCCTTGTCGATCTGCAGGATCATTTGGAACAACGCGCCGCCGACCTGTCGTTCGGCCAGCAGAAGCTGCTCGAGATCGGTATGGCCCTGATGAACGAACCGAAGCTGCTGCTGCTCGACGAACCGACCGCTGGCGTGAACCCAGTGATGATCGAGAGCCTGATCGCGCTGCTGCGGGACATCAATGCGCGGCTCGGCATCACGCTGCTGGTGATCGAGCACAACACGCGGGTCGTGATGCAGCTGGCGGGCCACGTCTATTGTCTTGCACAGGGTGCGGTGCTGGCACAGGGCCCGCCGGCGCGGATCGCCGCCGACCGCGCGGTGATCGAGGCTTACCTGGGAGCACAACCGTGAACGCGATGCACGACACGGCGCCGCCAATGGCGCGGCCGCCAGCGCTTGCGGCGGGCGCCACACTTGCCACCGTCCTGGCGCGGCCACGGCCGACCATCGCGCAGCTCGATCAGTTGGCCGGCGGCGCGCCGATGGTCGCGGTCGACGACCTCGTGGCCGGCTACGGCGGCATGGAAATCCTGCACGGCTTCAGCCTGCGCGTGGCACGCGGCAGCTCGCTCTGCCTGATCGGCCCGAATGGCGCAGGCAAGTCCACGGTGCTGCGCGCCATCTACGGCCTGGCCCGGGTCATGGCGGGCACGATCAGCGTGGGCGGCAAGCCGGTCACTCACCTGCGCGCCGAGCAAAAGCTGCGGCACGCGGGCGTGGCTTATGTGTTGCAGGAAAGCTCGATCTTTCCCGACATGACGGTCGAGGAAAACCTGCTGATGGGCGGGTACCTGATGCGCGACCGACATGATGCCGCAGCGGCGGCAGAGCGCATCTTCCAGCGCCACGGCGCGCTGGCGCAGCGCCGTGGTGAGCGCGCCAGTGTGCTCTCCGGTGGAGAGCGCAGGCTGCTGGAGATCTCGCGTGCGCTGATGATGGGATCCACCGTGCTGCTGGTGGACGAACCCTCGATCGGGCTTGAGCCGCGCTACGTCGAGATAGTGTTCGCACTGCTGAGGCAACTGCAGCAAGAGGAAGGCAAGACAATCATCCTGGTCGAACAGAACGCCCGCAAGGGGCTCGCTTTTGCCGACCTTGGCTACGTACTGGTGGCCGGGCAACTCGCCATGGCCGGCATCGGCGCCGACCTGAGCCATGACCCCGAGGTCGGCCGGCTGTTTCTCGGGGCCTGACATGCCTAAGCGTTCGGGCACCGCCGCAAGGAGATAAAAATGTTCAAGCATATGCTCGTGGCCATCGACGGCTCAACCTTGTCCGATACGGCCTACCGCAAGGCCATTGAACTGGCACGGCCACTGCGGGCTAGCATCACAGCCATGCAGGTCGTCGCACACTATGACGTAATGCGCCTGCAGACCGGCTTGTTGCAGGAAACCCGGGAACGCTACATGCGCGAAGCATACCGGCAGGCGGAAGAGTACCTCGCGACGATCGCGAAGGACGCCGCCGCGGCAGGCGTAACCTGCGATACTGCCTGCGTCACCGGCGACCATATCTTTCAGGCCATCCTGGACGAGGCGGAGGCGAGGAAATGCGACTTAATCGTGATGGCATCGCACGGGCGGCGCGGGTTGCAGGCGCTGCTGATCGGCAGCGAGACGCAGAGGGTGCTGACACACACCAAGATTCCGGTGCTGGTCTACCGCTAGTGGATTTCCACTGAACATTTTCCCCGCTGCCGCACTAAAAGCCTCTACGCCTGTAAGCGCGCAATTGAACCCACCTAGCATTTGCGGCTGAGAGTGGGCAGGCTTGCGTCCGCAACCACTCTTTGCGGACGCAATCATGATGGAAGCCGAGTTTGACGTTCTGCCGCTGAGGGTGATCCGTGTTCGCTCCAACGGGAAGCGGGACTTTGACCGGTCGGACAAGCGCCGAATAGTCGAGACATGCCTGCAGCCTGGGGTATCGGTCTCCGGGATGGCGCTCAAGCTCGGTATCAATACGAACCAGTTGCGCAAGTGGATCCGACTGCACCAGGTGGCAAAGGAAGCCGCCGCGGCCACCGGGTCTACGTTGCCGGCGTTCGTGCCGGTCGTCGAAGTGAGCAATGTGATGCAGGTCACGGGATCGCCGGCGGTGCGGGGACGCCCGCCGGCCGAGGTGCCAGTTCGCACGCAGCCAGCGCAGCGCCCATCTCCTATCTCCGCGTTACTGAAGGCGCGCCTGCCCAATGGCGTGACGGTGGAACTTGAATGCGGCGGGCAGGACGTTGCGTTGGTGACGGCGATGATCGAAGCGTTGGGAGCGCGCTGATGTTCCGATTCGGCTCCGACGTGCGGGTCTACCTTCACCGCAACGCCGTGGACTTCCGCCTCGGGATCAATGGTCTGGTTGCACTGGTCGAGCAGTCGATGCAGCTTGATCCCTTTGCCCGGGCCGTCTATGCCTTCCATAACCGCCGGCGCAACCGCGTCAAGCTGCTGCTGTGGGACCGCAATGGATTCTGGTTGCTGCTCAAGCGCCTGGAGGAAGACCGCTTCGCATGGCCACGGCGTCAGCAGGCGGTGGTCGAACTGACGACCGAGCAGTTGCACTGGCTGCTGGACGGTATCGATGTGGACGCCGTGCAGCGCCACCCGTCACGCCAATATCAGCACACGGCTTGATGGTCCTGCGGGGTGACGTATACCCATCTACGCGGTCGCTGCACTATCGTGTTCAGCATGGATGAACACGACTTCTCGCAATTGCCGCCGGCCGCCCAGGCCTATATCCGCGAACTCGAAGCGCGGGCTGCCACCAACGCCGCGCACATCGCCGAGCTGACCGATCGCATCAGGCTCCTCGAAGAGCAGTTCCGCCTCGCACAGTCCAAACGCTTTGCACCGAGCAGCGAGAAGTCCAAGGACCGCGTGTTCGATGAAGCTGAGCAGATGGCTGCCACGGCCCTGCCCGACGACGAGGAAGACGCGTTCGGGCTTCCTGACACCGGACTGCCGCAGCCGGATAGGCCTGCAGGCGGCAAACGCGGACGCAAGCCGCTGCCGGCAGAGCTGCCGCGCCAGCGCATCGAGTACGACCTGACGGAAGACCAGAAGATCTGCCCATGCTGCCAAGGCTCGATGCACCGCATGGGCGAGGACGTCAGCGAGCAGTTGCACATCGAAGCCAAGGTCTCGGTACTGCAGCACGTGCGCTTCAAATACGCCTGGCGGCACTGCGATCGCAATGCCGAGCGAACACCGATGTTGACCGCGTCGATGCCAGCGCAGCCATTGCCCGGCAGCAGCGCAAGTCCGGCAATGCTGGCTACGGTGGCGGTCGGCAAGTACGTTGATGGCACGCCGCTTTACCGCATGGAAGATGCGTTGGGGCGCGCTGGGATTACGGTTGGCCGTGGAACACTGGCGAACTGGATCATCCGCCCGGCGCAATTGCACTACGGCCGCGTGTACGAGGCACTACGCCGCACGCTACTGTCGCAGCCGCTGATCCATGCCGATGAGACGACGGTGCAGGTGCTCAAGGAAGAAGGCAAGACCGCGCAGAGCAAATCGTATATGTGGGTTTACCGCAGCGCGGAGGACTGTGAGCAATCGGTGGTGCTGTTCGACTACCAACCGGGGCGTGGACAGGAGTATCCGCAGGCGTTCCTCGCCGGCTACGACGGCATGCTGATGACCGATGGCTACAGTGCCTGGCGCACCCTCGAAGGCGTCACGCACTTCGGTTGCCTTGCTCATTCCAGACGGATGTTCGTCGATGCGCAAAAGGGCCAGAAGAAGCCCAGCGCTCGCATAACAAAGGCGCTCGAGTACTTCAAGGCGCTGTATCAGGTCGAGGCGCTAGCAAAAGAAGATCTGCCCAAAGGGGAAACGCGCGCGGACTACACGTACCAACTGCGGCAGCAACACAGTGTACCGTTGCTGAAAGCCTTCAAGGCATGGCTGGATGAGCAGGCGCCGCAGGTGCTGCCGGAAAGCCTGCTGGGCAAGGCGATCGTCTACACGCGCAATCAATGGGAATATCTGAGCCGTTACGTCAGCGATGGACGGGCTCCAGTGGACAACAACGCGGTGGAGCGCGACATCCGACCATTCTGCACGGGTCGGAAGGCATGGCTCTTCGCAGACACTGTAGCTGGCGCCCAGGCGAGCGCCATGATCTATAGCCTGATGCTTACGTGCCGCGCCTGTGACGTCGAGCCATATGCCTACCTGCTCCACGTGCTCACAGAGTTGCCACAGCGAACGCCAGACGCTGACATCAGCGATCTGTTGCCGTTCAACTTCGCCCCGCCGCATCCTGCCTGAACAAACTCATAGCGCGCAAGGTGGGGAGAAACGAGCGCTTACCTACGCCTTACACAAATAACTGTGACACTTGCACAAATCGATCTTGCGTTCCGGAGGTTGGGCGCGATTCTCCAGGCGGCTGGCCTTGGATTTGAGGATCTAGTCGAACTGGTCAGCTATCACGTCGATGTCGACAAGCAGCTTGCGACGTTCCGCGAAATCAAGGATCGATACATCAAGGGGGATGCCCCCGGCCTGGATCATTCTCGGCGTCGCCGCACCTTGGCTAGGCCGACGCTATTCGTTGCAATCAAGGCTGTGGCGGCCTCGCGCGCCGTGTGATCGGTCGTGAGATATGCGCGCGCAGCCGTCCCTAAAGACGGTTCGAGCAAATCGATCTAGCCCACCCAACTGACAAAAGTTCGCTCACAGCGAAATTGTCTTCTCGGGCTCCTGGCGGCTGACGGCTGACGGCTGACGGCAGCATAGCAAATCACGGGTCAACCAGGCGCTTGCCGGCCATCACCGCCATCGTCCCAGCGAATATTACCGATACACCAGCACAGGGATCCTGCTATGGGTCAGGACTTTTTGTGTCTCGCTCCCGAGCAGGACGCCCTGTACACCACGTCGGCCATGCGACGCCATCACGATCAGGTCACACTCTCTGTCTTGCGCAGCCTTGATAATGGCTTCGTATGGGTGGTCGCTCACCACGTAGATCGGCTGGCAGTGCACGCCAAGGAGATCGGCCTTACGGCCTAACTCGGTCAAGTACCTGGTGGCGTTCTCCTCGGCCGCGTCCCGGTATTACTCACGCGTATCGGTCAACATTTCTGTATGGTAAGCAAGCAGGTGATAGTCCGGGCAAACACGTACTGCGGTGACCTTGGCCTTCATCTCGCTGGCAAGCTTGATTGCCTTGTCGAAGGCCGATTCCGCTAAGGGCGAGCCGTCCACTGCTAGAAGAAGGTGCTGGAACATGATGTGCTCCTCGTCAGAACATTACTGGCGCGGAGAATTGATCACTTCTGCTCAAGTGGCGTTGGCCGATACCGCACCAGGAACACTGTAAAAAGATGTGGGGTTTCGGAGATCTCCTTAAAATCAACACCCAACTCAACTATAGGACGGCTGTCGACGAACGATGTCCATGGTGATCTCCCGAGGTGGGACCACCACTGCATCCGCAGATTAGAACTATGTCCAGATCCTCGCTTGCTCACCTTGCCAGAGCCTTGCCATGCTTGGGGCGGCGTCGTCAGCAACCGACCATCTGCGCATGGTTGTGACCTGAGCATAGGGGTCGGTAATTGCCTCTGACGCTGGCAAGTCCATGCCAGGACGCTCCCATGGCTGAAACCGGCCAAGTCCAGCCAATTGCTGAATTCGATCTGGCGTTATCTGCAGCCGCTCTTCAACCCTTCTCGTCCGATAGAGTGACCGGAAGCGCCCTGGCCACTTCATCGAGCAACCAGTCCCGAAACGCCACCAATCTGGGCAGGTTCGCACACTCGGACCGGTACACGATGAAATACGCAAGCGGTGACGCGAAGCTGATTTCCGGGAACAAGCGCACGAGGCGTCCGCTTGCGATGTCTTCTCGTGCCATGACGCTTCGCGCGAGCGCGATGCCTTGCCCCTCCACGGCTGCCTGCAAGACCGCCGCAGAGTTGTTGATCTTCATGCCTCGCGTGATTGCAGCGTTCGCGATATTTGCCCTGCGCAGCCATGCCTCCCACACCGGAAAGCCTGCATGGCCCTCCATCGACAGGTCGTGAATCAGGATCTCTTTCGCCAGGTCCGCAGGTTGCTTCACCGCATGCCGTCGTAGCAGTGCGGGCGAGCAAACAGGATAGACCTCCTCGTCCATCAACCTCTCTGCCGTCAGTCCAGGCCACGCCCCCGTGCCATATCGCACGCCGATATCGATGCCCTGCGCAACAAAATCCACGGGCTTGAGGCTCGTTTCCAGCCGCACGTCCATGTCCGGCCACGCCGCCTGAAACCGGTCCACGCGCGGCAACAGCCATTTGGCGGCAAAAGCAGGGCTGACGGTCACAGTCAGCACGCCGCTGGTGGCGCCCTCCTGCAGACGCTCCAGGCCCAATACGAGCCTGTCGAAGCCCGCACGGATATCGGGCAACGCCCGTTCTGCCGCCTCGGTGGGAATCAGCCGGATGCGTCCACTGGACGCCCGATGGAACAGCGGCATGCCGAGCCAATCCTCCAGTGTCCGGACAAGCTGCCCGACAGCAGCCGGTGTGACATGCAGTTCGACTGCCGCCGCCGAAAAGCTCTGGTGGCGGGCACTGGCTTCGAACGCGCGGAGCGCATTGAGGTGGACTGGCGTCTTCATCGCTCAGGATCAATAAGGATCACTAAAGATTTTCTTTTAATTCGGAAGAGTTTATCTCGTTTGTCAGCCAGGTGCAGATATCCAAAAATTCCCATCAAGGCGCTGGCATTTCGCAAGCGGTAATCACACTGACGGGCCGGTGGGCGACAGAGACTTCCATAGTTTATCTATCGCCGTCCCCGTGTCCCGCCAACCACGGAGTTCATCATGAACAACCAATTCGCAGGCCGGAAATTACTGGTCGTAGGCGGCACCAGCGGCATGGGTCTGCAGATCGCTCGCAACGTACTGGCCCAGGGTGGCAGCACGGTCATCGTCGGCAATCGTGCCGACAAGGCCAGCCAGGCCCGCCAGGATCTGGCGGCGCTGGGCCAGGCCTCGGCCCTGGCTGCGGACCTGTCCAGCAGCGAAGGGCTTGCCAGCCTCCTCCAGGCCATCGACACGCAGCATGCGGACATCGATCTGCTGGTCAACGCCGCGGGCGTCTTCTTCCCGAAGCCATTCCTGGAGCACGAGGAATCCGATTACGACCAGTACATGGCGCTGAACAAGGCGCAGTTCTTCGTCACGCAACGCGTCGCCGCCAACCTGATCAAAGCAGGGCGTCCCGGCGCCATTGTCAACATCGGCTCGATGTGGGCCAGGCAAGCCATCGCCGCCACGCCGTCGTCGGCCTATTCCATGGCCAAGGCGGGTCTGCACTCGCTGACTCAGCACCTGGCCATGGAACTGGCACCGAAGCACATCCGCGTCAACGCCGTGTCACCGGCCGTGGTGCAGACGCCGATCTACGAAGGATTCATTCCCAAGGCAGAAGTCGCCGGCGCGCTGCAGGGCTTCAACAGCTTCCATCCGATCGGTCGCGTCGGCACGCCGGAGGATGTGGCCGAAGCGGTCACCTTCCTGCTGTCCGACAAGGCGAGCTGGGTTACTGGCGCCATCTGGGACGTCGACGGCGGCGTCATGGCTGGCCGCAACTGAACGCGAACACCCCCTCCCTACCCTGAGAAACCGAACATGATGCAAGACTGGAATACCTTTCGCGGTTCACTGCTGGCCCGCGTCGGCGACTACGCCAAACAGAGCCCCGACGTGATGCGAGGCCTCAACATGATCGATGGCGCCGCGGCCAGGACCGGCAACCTGGCACCGAAGATCCACGAACTGATCGCCCTGGCCGTAGCAGTGACCACGCGCTGCGACGGCTGCATCGCCGTGCATACGAAGAAGGCTGTCGAGCATGGCGCGACGCTTGCGGAGATCTCCGAGGCGCTGAGCGTAGCCATCGCCCTCAACGCCGGGGCCGCGTTGACGTATTCGGCACGCGTCCTCGAAACGCACGTCCAGTTGCAGGACGCCTGACCCGGCCTGCCATCCCTGAAGGACTCCCATGCTTGTCAACGCGGATTTCTCGCGGCGTGCCATCGTCATGCCGCATCAGTATCAGTGGGTTGCCTCGCCCCAGGCCGGGGTCCACCGCGTCATGCTGGACCGGCTGGGCGGCGAAGATGCGCGTGCGACCAGCATCGTGAGGTATGCGCCGGGTTCGCACTTTCCTCGCCATCTGCATCCGGATGGCGAGGAAATCCTGGTGCTTGCCGGCACGCTCTCCGAGGGTCACGCCCAATACCCGGCAGGCTGGTATCTACGCAACCCGCCTGGCTCCTCGCACGCGCCGGCAAGCCCGGACGGCGCCATCTTGTTCGTGAAGCTTCGCCAGATGACTTCACATGACGCCCAGACCGTGCGCATCGACACAGGCGATCCGCATCGATGGCAACCCCGTGCCGATGGCGACATCTGCCAGCTATACGACAACGGCGTGGAGCGGGTCTGGCTGCAGCGCCTGAAGCCTGGCTGCATGCTCCGCATCGACGGCGGGATCGAGTTGCTGGTGCTGGAAGGCGAGGCCATTTTCGAAGGCGACCATCATCCTCGCGGCACCTGGATGCGCTTCCCCCCGAGTGACCGTGGTACGGTCGCGACCGGCACGGATGGCGCAACGCTCTATAGCAAAAGCGAACGGAAATACCATGCGTAAAGCGCGATTCATCATCGTCGGCGGCGGTCTGAGTGGTCTCCATGCCGCCGCATTGCTGGAACAGCATGGGGTTGGCGACTACCTGCTGATCGAGGCACGCGACGCGCTCGGGGGCCGCATCCTGTCGCCCTTGCCGATCAGCGCACCCAACCGCATCGACCTAGGCCCGACGTGGTTCTGGCCGGCCCATCATCGCGACCTCGACAAGCTGATCGCGGCCCTGCAACTGGACCGTTTTGCGCAGCACGACGCGGGTGCCATGATGGCAGAACGTGCGCCCACCATCCCACCGATGCGCATGCGAGGCTTTCCCGATTCCCCCACGGCAATGCGGCTGACGGGCGGGATGGGCGCGCTGATCGACGCGCTGCGCCACCACATCGACGCATCGCGACTCATGACTGGCGAACGTGTGCGTCAGGTTCGCGCTTTCGCCGAGGGCATCGAGGTAGAAAGCGTCGACGCATCGGGCAATCACGCCATCACCAGGGGACAGCATCTGCTGCTGGCCGTGCCACCCCGCCTGGCCAGCGAGTCGATCGACTTCTCGCCGGCGCTGCCCGCCAGACTTCAACGGCAATGGCAAGCCACGCCCACGTGGATGGCCAACCATGCGAAGTACGTCGCGGTCTACGACAAACCATTCTGGCGAGCCGAAGGGCTGTCCGGCGAAGCGCGCAGCGCGGCGGGTCCCCTGGCCGAAATTCACGATGCGGGCACGCCGGGCGGCACCGCCGCGCTATTTGGTTTCTTCGGCGTGCCGGCACGCGTGCGCCAGGGCATCTCTCACGAAATCCTTCGCACCCACTGCCGGACCCAGCTTGCCCGGCTATTCGGGCCGCAAGCTGCGGCGCCCCGACAAGACTTCATCAAGGACTGGGCGACCGACCCCTTGACTGCAACTGCGTCAGATCTGGATGCGGGATTGCAACATCACACCATGGCGCCCGCAGCCACCGCGTCCGCCTATCCATGGAAGGGCCGCATGACCGGCGTTGCCAGCGAGTGGTCACCCAACTTCCCTGGATACATCGCAGGCGCCGTTGACGCCGCGACGCAAGGCGTCGCATCCGCACTGAATCTGCCTCCCCACCCTTCGCCCATCGGATCATGACTATCTCGCCCACCTATCGCGCCATGCAGGTCAGCCGCCCCGGCAACCTGGAAATGGTCGAGCGCACAACGCCGACACCCGGCACAGGAGAGGTGCTGATCGCGGTGGAGGCCTGCGGCATGTGCGGCGCCGATATCGCCGATATCGAGCAGGCCGACTCCACCCTGCAGCCACCACGCGTCCCTGGCCACGAGATCGTGGGGCGCATCGCGGCACTTGGTGCAGGTACGCCGGAGATCTGGGCGATTGGCCAACGTGTTGGCGTTGGCCGCCTCGGGGGCCATTGCAACGCCTGCGCGCAATGCTGGCGCGGTGAGTTTCAGCTTTGCCGGAACCAGTCCTTTGTCGGCGCAACGTGCGATGGCGGCTATGCGGAAATGGTACTGGCCCGCGCCACAGGTCTTGTGTCGATTCCCGACGCACTCCGCTCCGAAGAGGCCGCACCGATTCTCTGCGCTGGCATCGCCACGTTCAATGCCCTACTGCAGTCCGGTGCGCAGCCGGGCGATACGATAGCCATTCTGGGCATTGGCGGCCTTGGACACATGGCGCTGCAGTATGCGAGGAGGATGGGATTCCGGGTCATCGCCATCGGCCGGGGCGACGATATTGCGGCCGATGCCACCGCGCTCGGCGCCCATGCGTACCTGAATACCGCACGCGTGGATGCCGCGAGCGAATTGCAGAGGTTGGGCGGCGTGCAGGCCATCATCTCCACGATCGGCGATGCCGGCATGGTGTCCACGCTGTTTCCAGCGCTGGCGCCCCAGGGTCGACTCGTGGTGCTTGGAGTTGGCAACGAAGCGTTGTCCGTACCGACGAAGCTGCTGGTGGGCGGAGAGCGCCACGTCGTTGGCTCGTTGACAGGGACGCCATGCGAATGCGAGCAAGCGCTGGATTTCAGCCTGCTGGTCGAAGCCTACCCCCGCTTCGAGACGATGCCACTGGATCGGGCGTCTGAAGCCTACGCAAGGTTGAAGCGTGGCGACGTCAAGTTCCGGATGGTGCTAACCGTCACACCCCGATAGATAGTATCTACCGGACATTTGATGTTCCCACCGTATCGGCCAGACTTGGCTGGAATCGACGAAGGCAGTGACCGGCCATGAAGCGTCGCTCGGACCAGCTTCTGCCGCGACGTTCAGACGACTGCTTCCCACTCGGTAGCTGCTGCCGGCTTTGAGTTTGCCTTTTGGGTCGGTAGCCCTAGCGGCCGCCCCTGTTCCCCGTTGAAAGGTTCACGTGTTGGCTTCAGCAGGGGGTGGCCACTCCCACAGATGTAATGGCCCTCGGAGCCTAAACGCTCATTAAGCACACGACCAACTAGTTCAGCGGCTTCACCGCAAAATCCACATGGGAAATCACGGAAAACGCGAGCTTTCTCTCAATGCGGTAAGGCCGCTTCGGCACGCTGTCGACGATGTATTCGATATTTCGTCGGTGATCTCCTCGAACGTCGGGCAGGCCGTCGACCTCGAGCGCTCTTCTACGCTGGGCGCATAGTTATCGAGCTCTTCGTAGTTGAAATGCGCAAGGGAAAATCAGCTGATGCCCGATGACTCGTGTCGTCTGCGGAATGAGGCTATCCCTTCTCGCAGGTCATGGCCGAAAGAGTTTCGCTCGCAATCTGTCCGTCGGGGCCGTGGAATCGACCTCGTCTTGCTTGGCCGGCTCAGTGCCTGCGGACATGGCTTCTTCCTGAGTAGCGAGCATCGTCCGCTTGCCACCTCCCGCTGCCTCAACAGCCCGGCTATCCGACTAACCTGCGCGCCACGGGCATGGGGACGACGGGCACCGTGGCACGTTTCGGCGGCCTGTTCGCCCCGGCGGTCATCGCACCGGTCGTGTCCACACATTTCACGCTGGCCCTGGCGATGATCTCGGCCATGCTCGCCGCGGCCGCGCTGGTGGTCGGCGCCGTCAACGTCGAATCACGGAATCGCGCTCGACTAGGCGCTCGGCGGCCATCCGCCTTGGCCGCTATTCCTTGTAGATGTGGGTGGCGAAGTAGTCAATCAGCAGCCGCACGTTCGGCATCAACCCCCGGCGCGACGGAAATACCGCGTGGATGATGCCGCCTCTCGGCGCCCAGCCGGGCAGTACATCGATCAGCGTGCCATTGCGCAGGTCATCCTCCACCACCATGCAAGGCAACTGTACGATGCCGACGCCGGTCTGCGCCGCCTTGCGCAGCGCGCTCATGTCGTCGGTGACGTAACGGGGCTGGTGCCGGACTTCGGCCGATTGTCCTTCAGGGCCGATCAGTTGCCAGACGTGGCCGCGCGGCGGGCCCCAATCGAGGCTGGCCATGCCAGCCAGTTCTTCGGGACTCCGTAGTGGCGCCCGCCCCGCCATCAGCGCCGGGCAGGCCACCAGGCGTTGATGGCTCTCCGACAGCACGCGCATCACCAGGTCGCTGTTTTCCAGCGGCGGAAAGCGTACGCGCAGCGCCAGGTCCAGCCGTTCGCCGATGACGTCCACCCGGCGATTGGTGGCTTCCAGATGCACCTGCACCTTCGGATAGGCCAGCATGAACTGCGCCACAAGCCCGGCCACGCGGTATTCAAGCAACGTCGTCGGGCAGGTCATCCGTACGATGCCCTGCGGCTCGGAACGCTCGCGCTCCATGACCTCGCGCGCCGCTTCGGCCTCGACCAGCACGCCGATACAGCGTTCGTAGAATTCGCGCCCGGTCTCGGTGACCGAGAAGTGCCGCGTCGATCGCTGCAGCAGCCTGACGCCATACCGGGCCTCCAGCGCCGCGATGCGCCGGCTGAGCTTCGACTTGGGCGCCCCCAGTGCCAGACCCGCCTGGGTGAACCCGCCATGATCGACGACCTTGACGAAGTAGTAGAGGTCGTTAAGGTCGTCCATGACTGTTCCTCCCATAGAACACAGACGGCATCTTACGGCACTACTGCGCCGGTTTCCGCGAACCTATGATGGCTCCACGCTTCGGTGCCGTCATCGCGGTGACGCCAGAGCGGCCGATGCTTCCAACAACGCGTCTGCGAGACGCGTGACCCAATCCCTGCAAGGAGATAGCCATGACAACGTCCTACAAGCGCCTGGACAAGAATGACGCAGCCGTACTGCTGGTGGACCACCAGGCCGGTCTGCTTTCGCTAGTGCGCGACATCGACCCGGACAAGTTCAAGAATAATGTCCTGGCGCTGGCCGACCTGGCCAAGTACTTCAAGTTGCCGACCATCCTGACCACCAGCTTCGAGACGGGCCCCAACGGCCCGCTGGTGCCCGAGCTGAAGGCCCAGTTTCCGGAAGCACCGTATATTCCGCGTCCCGGTCAGATCAACGCCTGGGACAACGAAGACTTCGTGAAAGCGGTCAAGGCCACTGGCAAGAAGCAATTGATCATCGCCGGCGTGGTCACCGAGGTCTGTGTTGCCTTTCCGGCGCTGTCGGCCCTGGCGGAAGGCTTCGACGTGTTCGTAGTGGGCGATGCATCGGGCACGTTCGATCCGATCACGCGCGACGCGGCGTGGCATCGCATGGCCCATGCGGGCGCCCAGATGATGACGTGGTTCGGCGTGGCCTGCGAGCTGCACCGCGACTGGCGCAACGACATCGAAGGGCTCGGCACGCTGTTCGCCAACCACATCCCCGACTACCGCAACCTAATGACCAGCTTCAAGGTCATGTCGGCGAAGTAAGGCGGCCGTAACGTCACACATGAAAATGCCTCGCCGCACCGTTCGCCGGTGCGGCGTTAGCGCTGCGTGGAGAAGCGATGATGACGGCGCGCCCAGCGCCATGCGGAACATCGTCGAGATGCGCTGGGGCTGTCTGTCATAGCCGAGATCGAGGGCCACTTGGTTGACGGGCGTGCCGGCGGACAGCCGGGACCGCGCGGCCATCTAGAATGCCTGCGGGGGGTAATCGTACTTTCCGTGCAAAATCTGGCGGTGAGCTAAGAATTACCCTTACAAATCAAAGTGTTAAAAGACGGCGGGTTCACTACCTAGCCTCCTTTCGATGCAAAATCTGGCGCCAGCCTTGCCAACAAGCGCAGCCCTTGTGCGGCCTGTGGGCGAGAGATCACATGTGCCCGGTATCCAATTGCTAGACGCCAGGGCGGACGAAGTATTTCGTGAACAACCGCTCGGCCTCGCCTAAGCCCTCCTCCGTAAGCCAAACCGATTTCGCGCGGTTCACCGGATCCCCGATGAGCCCTCTCTCGTGCAGACGGTTCAATGCGTCCCAGTCAAAGCTCCGCCAGGCCCGATTCTCCCCGCATAAATTCAGGTAGAGCAGCGCGAGAACAACCTCGTCGATCGCGTCGGTATTGATGTCCATCCTGCCTCCTCCTTGCAGGTGGCCCTCACGATTCTGCCGCACGCTGCCAGGGCGCCGCTTCGAGCAGCATGTCCTGGTACTGCTCGAGGGGAAATCGCAACGTGCCCCGAAAGTTCACATGCGCCAAATGCGCAGGTCCCATTCGGCGCAGCCAATCGTCGTCGACTCGCGGCCCTTTGCGGCGCCACCCGTCGACTGTCGCCTGCATGCGCTGCGTGTTCCAGGCAATCACCAGATTCGTCAGCAGGGTCAACGAGCCAGAAATCGCGATGATTTCGTCACGACGACGGCCGCGCTCCGGCGCGACCTTACCCGTGTAAATCGTACGCTGGAGTTCGTGTACCGACTCACCGCGATTGAGCAGCGCGTGCAGTTCCCGGCGAAACTCGACGTTGCTGAAATAGTCGCACAGGAACAGGGTCCGCAGCAGTTTGCCAAGTTGTTCCGCCGCCCGATAAGTCGGATCCCCTTGCGCCGCGCTGCCGAATCGCTGCAACGCGACGACGGCGCTGACACGCCCTGACTTGATGGATGCAACGAGCCGCAGTAGCCCGTCCCAGCCGTCGCGAATGGCCTTCAGTGAGATACCATGATCCACGATGGGAGCAAGATCTTTGGCCACGTCCATATCCCGTGGCAGATAGAGCTTGCGTTCCGACAAATTGCGAAGCCGCGGACATAGATCGAAGCCGAGCAGCTTCGACACTGCCATTCCCACGCTCGTATACCCGTGCGTATCAACGGCAAGCGCGAGCAGGCCGCCATCTTCGCGCGTGTCGCTGTGGCGCACTGCCCCTTCAATGGCAACCCCCGCCTGGCGCTCGTTAAGGACGATGGGTTGGTTGTACACGATACCATGCTGGTCTAGGACATGCGTGTAGATACCCACTGCATGGGTGCGCCTGCGCGGATCGACGCGAGCGTAAAACAGATGAGGTGATGTATCCAGGCTCATCGAGTCGCTCGAGGCTCGCTGCCCAGTTCCCCACAGCTCTGTGATTGGTTGCGTACGTTGAAACTCCACCACGCGCGCATTGGCGCGCGACAGCCGGCCCGACATTTCGAGAACACGCATGGTGTTCGAAATCGCCGCAGCATCGACTTGCTGAATCATGGCAGCAACGCCCTTCGCATCGATCTCGGTGCCGTGTGCCATCAGCTCACCATAGAGCGAGACAAGTTCGTTGGCATCGCGCGCCTTCCGCGCCAGCAGCACTTCGCTAAAGCCCGTTCGGACATCCACTTCCATCATTAGATCCGCGAACTGAGCTATGCCGATCGCTTTGAACAGCAGGTCTCGTGTGCGCCTTGGTATCTCGTCCGTCGGTAGCGCCTCAAATGCCGAGAGGCGCAGAGCGCCATCCTTGCCGATTGTCGCGCGGCCGGCTTCGCGAGCCTCCTCCAGCGCCGCGAGGCCGGCCTTCAGGTTCTCATTCAATCGCTCGAGAAAGGGCTCCGCTGTAGCTGGTAGACCCAATAACGATAGGTATCGGCCTCGCTCGGACTCCCAATCTGACAGCGGAATCAGCATCTGGTGACGTTCACGAAAGGACAAACTGTGGTTGATCCACACGGATCCACGCTGCGGCGGAAGCCGCAAGTCGGCATCGAGGTGCATGATGGTGTGTCGAAACGCCATCAAGACCACAGGAGGGGAAGTCCATGTCCATTCGATTACCCCAGATACGTATCTTGCTGCTACAGATTCAGTACAAGCGATCGACTAGGAAACGCTCGGGCTTCTTGCCAATCCACGCTGGAGCCCTACCGCGCCCCGACCAGGTCTGGCCCGTCTTGGGGTCGCGGTACCTCGGAGGCGGCGCGGCCTTCGTCTTGGTTGGAACAGCGCGGGCAGCGGGCTCAACACTGAGCTTGCCCGCAATGTCCTCAATACTGAGGTCGTACTCCTGCATTAACTTCTGAATCTCCTGCACGACCTTTGGTACTTCCGTGGCACGCAACCGCTCAAGTTGCGCATTGACGGATGCTAGTTGAGCGAGCAGTGAGGATCTGGACGGGCTTTGGGTTGCAATAGGCGCTTTTTCCTTCTGTCCCGACTTACGCGTTTGCGTCTTCTGGGTCCGCGCTTCCGGGGCAACATCCACTCCAGGCAGTGTTATCTGCTTCGGCCCTCGTTCCCGGGTTCGGGCTTCTTGAGTCGTGACTTCCTCACCGGCAGCTTCAGCTAGGATTTTCGAGTTCCGACCGCTCTTCGGGGTCCGCCTCTCTTCCGGCGAAGCTTCCGGGGTGGCCGTTTCGATGAGTGCTTTCGGCTTCCGACCACGTTTCGGGGTTGGGCTGTTTTGAGTCGTGACTTCCGGAGCAGCAACCTCGGCTAGGGTTTTCGGCTTCCGACCGGGCTTCGGGGCGCGCGTCTCTTCAGGCGCGGCTTCCGGAGCTGGGGCGTAACGCGGCGCAACCGGGGCGGCCGCCTCGACAAATGCGTCCCGGGCGGAAGTTTCCGCCGGCTCGTCCGTGGCCAGGACTTCAACCGGAGCTTCGGCCACGGCTTCAGTGGGTGCTTTCGGCGCGTCGGATTCAGTCAATGTGTCCGAGTCGGTAGCTTCCATCGATTCTTCTGGTGCCACATCTTCCGCTGAAGCGTCCGGGGCCGTGTAACGCCGCCGGCGTCGATATGACACGGTCGCCGTCGGGCCGCTATCCCGGCTTGTCGACCAGAAGTCCAAGCGTTGGGCCTGTGAGTCAACGCTGCCATTCCCGACACATGCATCGCTGATTTCAGCAGTTTCGGTATCGGCATCATGCATCCCCTCAGTGATGGGAAGCTCCATCTGACCAAGTCCGTCCGTCGCATTGCTCGTGGCAACGGGTTTAACCGCTTGCTCTGGGGCCAATTCATTCTCCTTCATTGAAATCACTGCACTGCAGACGCGTCCTAATCCCATCGACAGTAAGACCTGTCTCTTGCGTGTCATTCGAACTTACCCATCGGCGTTTACGTGACGCAAGGCTGGGGAGTCTGCGCCTGGATCCCGCGGACGATACCACTCCGCGCCGGCACCCGCCGTCTTAGTTTCTCCACCAGAAAACTCATCCGACCGACCAGTACGCTTTCGACCCTGGGCTGTCGCACGTAGTCGACCTCCAACACGCCGGCGGACTGCCGCGACGAGGCGCTCGTCGATCTGCACCAACTGCTCCTCAACGAGATGAGCGCCCTGCTCCGTTCCAACCAATGACAGCGGCGCGGCGCCACCCAGTCGCTGCTGTTTAGACCGCAGCCAATTCAGCCCTCGCGCTATGTCGCCGAAGGTGTTCCCCGCCTGGGCCAATATCCGAGCAAGTCGAATGGCCTTGTCAGACTCTTCCACTGTCAGGGACTGGCCCTTCTCGCGGCGATGACTCAGGGTGCGTCGGGGACCGGTGTTCAGGTCGGCTTGCCGTCAACACTGCGTCCCTTCTTGAAAACGTACGATCATCAGGCTATCATGGCCAAGATATCTATCACGGCCATGTTACTTATCACGGCCATGATATCTAACAAGGCCATGATATGAATCAAGACACGGAAGCTGCTCTGCGACGGTTCTTCACTGATCATGACTGGAATGTGGGTGTAGAGGCACAAAAAGGCCGAAATGGCCCTGATCTAGAGCTCAGACAAGGAACTCATTGGTATCTTGTAGAGGTGAAGGCAGCCCCAGAGGCACGTTCGGATCGCGTCATCGCACTCCTCTCGCAGGCGATTCTGCAGGCGCAAACCTATGTAAAAAACCGTCCGGGCGCACGGCCGTTTGCCTTGGTACACGTCAAGGAGCTGCCTGACGCTCTAGTGAACCGTGTCTCCCATTTCGTGGCGGCCTTCGCGCCAAACGTTGCTATTGGACTCTTTGGGGGAGATGGACGGCGATACTTCGAAGGCGATGGTCTTTCTAACTTGACCAGGCTAGAGGAGCGCCCCGTGAGTAGTAGTTTCGCGCCAGCTCCAGCCCTCAATCTGTTCTCAGACCTGAATCAATGGATGTTGAAGGTTCTTCTCTCGCCAGATGTTCCGGTGGAGATGCTATCGGCGCCTCGCGATCCTTTGAGAAGTGGAACCGAGTTGGCGAAGGCGGCTGGCGTATCCACGATGAGCGTTTCGCGCTTCCTAACTACCTTGCGGAAGGAAGGCTTTCTCGCACCAGGCAGGCCTCTAAAGTTAGTCCGGCGTGAGGAGCTGTTTCGAAGGTGGCAGGCCAGTGTAGTTCGCACGGCGCCAGAGCAGGCTTTCCGATATCTAGTGCCTGGCGCTGAAGATTTGCAGCTCAGAAAGTTCACCGAGCGATATCGGGACGACGTCTGTATAGGACTGTTTCGCGCTGCAGAAGCCTTTGGCCTCGGCCACGTCTCCGGCGTGACACCACACGTATACGTCCGCGATCTGAGCAACCCGGCCGACGAGCCGCAATGGAAAGGAATCCGCCCAGTACGGGAAGGCGAGAAGCCAGGAATTATCTTGCGGCAGTCTTTGGTTCCTGAGTCAGTCTTCAGGGGAGCGGTTATTCAAAGCAACGCGCTGGTGACGGACGTCATCCAAGTGTGGCTCGATGTCGCATCACATCCGTCCAGGGGCCGCGAACAAGCGGCGCTGATCGAAAGCAGCGTTCTGCGAGATCTTATTGGAGTGTCGGCATGAACGACCTGGAGCCTTTCGCAAAGCTAGCAGTCGCCTTGGAACCATGGCGCCATCAGATCGTATTCGCAGGCGGATGGGCCTACCGTCTATTTCGTCAACACCCATTGGCTGTTGTCCCGTCTTACAGCGCCCTCTTCACGCGAGATGCCGATGTCGCGCTCGGAGACAAGGATCGGTTTGACGGAAACATCAAAGACGCCCTCACAAGCGCTGGATTCCATGAAGCTCTGCAGAGCGAGTTCAAGCCACCGGTCTCGAAATACACCTTGGGGAAGGACGAACAGGCTGGCTTTTACGCCGAGTTTTTGACCACGCTGCGTGGCAGCGGCACAAAACGAACGGGCGAGCCTGATGCAACAACGGAACTCGCCGGCGTCACCGCGCAGAAGTTGCGGCATATGGATCTGTTGCTCATCGCCCCTTGGCAGGTCTCCCTGACCAAGGACGCAAGTTTGCCGCAAACGCTAGACGGTCTTCAGATCCCTAATCCGGTGGCCTTCATCGTCCAAAAATTGTTGGTCCACGACAAGCGGGGGAAAGAGAAGAAGCCTCAGGACGTCCTATACATTCACGACACTCTTGAGCTATTCGGTGCCCGGGCGGATGTCCTGGCCGCGATCTGGAAAGACCAGATCGTCCCAGCCTATCCGGAAAAAGACTTAAAGAAGGCCCTCCAGGCGCGGGACGAGATCTTTACCGAAGTGACAGACACAATACGCGAAGCCGCGCGCATTCCGACGGATAGGACCTTGGTACCGGAAGATATGCACGCACTCTGCGAAGAGCTTCTAAACGAAATTCTCGGATAGTCACCGTGGCCAGTCTCGATCGGCAGCAAATGATGCCTAGACCAACCTGCATACCGTACGGCAGAATAACGGTAAGAGAATCCGCGCGGGCACGGTTCGGGAAGGCTCACCTTCGTCTGGCAATGAAAATGAGGCGCGACTGTCGTGATACGAGTCTTACTGGTTGACGACCATCTTCTGTTGCGCGACGCCTTGAAGTTGCTCCTGTCCCAGCGCTTTCCAGAGGCAGAGTTCCGCTGTGCGGCTTCGCTGGCGGAAGCGCGTCACGCGTTGCAGGAGCACTCGGCAGATATCCTGTTGATAGATCTCTCTCTACCCGATGCCGAAGGGATCGAGGCACTGGTCGCACTGCGCGAAGAGGTACCGCAGGCACGGGCCATCGTGCTATCGGCGGATGATCGCGCGGAGACAATCTACGCGGCACTCGACGCTGGTGCGGCAGGTTTCCTGCACAAGGCAACGGAGAGCACCGAGTTTGTTGACGCCATTCAGTTCGTTATTGAAGGTGGCGTGTCGCTGCCTACATCATTTGTTGGACGGCAGAATGATACGTCTGCCTCATACGAGGCCCTCGGGCTGTCTCGCCGGCAATGGGAGGTGCTGCGCCTGGTGCTTCAGGGCAAGCCGAACAAGCTGATCTGCCGCGATCTCGACGTATCCGCGTCCACGGTCAAAACCCATCTTTCCGAAATCTACCGGCGCCTGGGCGTGCGTTCCCGGACGCAGGCCATGGTCGAAGTGGCGCGCCGAGGCGTCAAGGACCTTTGAGGCTCCACCGGGTGTGAGTTTGCTGCCTGCCGAAGCCCTGAGCAGAGCGTTGCAGTTCTTGATGTATCGCTCGCAACAAGGCCTCGCCCCCAAATGGCTTGTGCAAGACTGCGACGCCCGAAGCTGCCTGCTTTGCAATCTGGTCGGGGGCCGTATTTCCTGTCACAAGCAGTGCCGCAACGGGGATAGGGGCATCGGCGCGCATCTCCCTGAGGAGTTCCAGTCCGTCGCCATCGGGCAACCTGGCATCGCTGATCATCAGGTCTGGCCAGTCTTGGGCGGAAAGCAAGCGATCCCGGAAATCTGCAGCCCGACTGAAAGATTCAAATCGAACACCCCATTGCGAGAGTTGCAGCACCAGCGCGTCACGGACCTCGTCGTTATCTTCGACCAACCAGATCACGCGCCCACGCAATGTGGCCACATCGATCGCCACTGCGCGCTGGGGGCGATCAAGGCTCATATCCAGCATCTCCCCTTCTGCTAGCGGGATGGCAACCTTGAAGCAACTTCCTCTGCCCGGCTCAGACGCCAGTTCAATTGTGTGTCCGAGTTGCGCGGCAGCCCGTCGCACGATCGCTAGCCCCAGCCCCAATCCTTCTGTGCGCACCCGACCCGGGTTATTCAACTGCACGAAGGGCTCGAAAATCGCGTCCCGGTCAGCCTCGGCAATGCCACGCCCGGTGTCCCACACGCATATCTGCGCCTCGCCCGAGGTGCTGTGCAGGCGCACACCTACCAGCACGCCACCTCGCTCCGTGTATCGAATGGCGTTGCTCACCAGGTTGCGCAGGATCTGTTCGAGCATCACAGGGTCAGTCAGCAAGGTGAGCGAGGTCGGACGGATCCGCAACCGCAGGCCCTTGGCATCGGCCTGAGACAGTTCATGCGCGAACACCGCATCAAGGATGCCCTGGACCAGCACCGGACGCAGGCTGACGGGCGTGTTGCCCGCACCTTCGAGCCGGCTGAAATCTAACAACCGTTTCAGTAACTCCTCCATCGTTGAGACGGCCTTGTTTAGGCGCCCGAGCAACACACTCAGCGCGGCGCCTGGCACCACCTTGGCGATCTCATGACCCAGCATGTTGACCAACAAACCAATACTGACCAAGGGCTGCCTCAAATCGTGGCTGGCGCTGGCGATGAAGTGCGTCTTGGCGGCATTGGCCGCCTCCAGTTCGCGCGTTCGTTGTGCGACTCTGGCTTCCAGCGTCCGGTTCAGCAGATCCACCTCCGCCATTGCATCAAACAGCCGTACCAGCAGCAGGCCTGAATAGCAGCACAGCGCAAGCGGCAAGACGCGGGAGAGCGCCAGCGGCTGCGTGATCGGCAGCCAGCCTATGATCTGGTAGGCAAAGTCGTGCAGTGCCGCCAGAAAAATGACGAGCAGGAACACGCATAGTGCGCGGTGCGCGAGGTCTCGGTTCGCCCGCGCCGACATGACTACGTTCTGAACCGACCGAAGATTGACCACCGCAAGCGTGGCATACATCCCCATACGTACTGGCGGCAGCCAAGCGCTGGGAAGACAGATGACGACCAACGGCACCGCACCAAGAAAACCCCAGAAGAATCGGCGCCACGGTAATGGCCCGTGGAAGCGCAGCCGATGCGTATAGGCCATGAATAGCATAGCCATCCATATCATTGCGGCGAATACGAACCGGTCCATCCAGTCGCCCGGCCAGGGCAACATATCTCCAAGGCTGACGTAGTTGCGGACACCGCTGATCAGCCCGAGGGCGCCGAACAGACCAATCGCCTTCTCGCGAGGCTGCCGCCAAGCAATGGCGATCATGAGGGCGGACATCACCACCGCCACCATGTTCAATTGCTGGGGTAGCTCGTTCTCCCACCACAGCAGGCGTTCGTATGATCGTTCGAGGGCATCAATCGGCCCCGTTCGAACACCGGACAATCCACCGCGGTATCGATACTTAACCGTCAAGCGTATTTCATTATCGCCAGCATGGAGTAGGTGAAGTGGGACTTCGACCAGTGCAGGAAGCGGCACCATTCGCCCGCCGGGCGGGTGAGCGTCGATCAGCTCCCCGTTGACATAGACCTCCCTCACCGGCGAGATCCGGTCGAACGCCAGCCCCCATGGCTCCGGTGGCTCAGCTGGCAGCTTCAGCACAATGCGGTATTCCCCCGGCCCTGCCCCAGGCAGCGCACGCAGCATCCAGGTATCGGGCAAGGCAACCTGCGTCCATCGAGCATCCGGGCTTTGGCGGAATTCGGCACGGCTTATCGTGACTGGCGCGGGCGTCTCACGCTGCGCCGAGATAGGTATTGCAGCGGGGCTCCCCGACACGGCCATGAGCGAGAGCAGCATGCCTGCCAGGAGGCGTGCGTTGCGTGCCCCGGTACGCGCAAGGGCCCGAACGGCATTCGCAAAACACGCGACGAGAAAGGGAGTGAGCGTCAGGATGATCAGTCGAGCCAAGAAACAGCAGCGGTAGCACCAGGCTCCAAGGCAGGTGGCAAGACGCCGCATGATCCCCGAAAGCTGACGCGGCGAGCACCAACGTGCATCGCCGCGTCAGCCTACCAGAACGGCTTGCGCCCGGTTACGGCTTGTCGACAGAAATCGACAGGAAATGCTTGCTCGGCACCGAACTTCCCGCCAGCACCAGCCCCCCAAACGGGAGATGGATCACGCCATTGCAGGTCGAGGCACCGCCAGTCGACGTCGTGCAGGCATTGGTCGCGCGATAGCGAGTACCGTCGAACGGCGTGTTGTAGGTCAGCGTATCGAAATGCCCGTCCGACTGGAAGCTGCGGGTGACAACGCCATTGGTGCTGTCCACGGCGGTCACTGTGTTCGCATCTTCCGTTACGACGCTAACCCCAGCGTTGTTCAGTGTGAACTGCCAGAACGTTGCAACGCGCGAGATTGCCGGGAGCGTCAGCTTCGACTTCGTCACCAGGGCCGCCACGTTGCCGCCTGAGGCGGCTTGCGCCAGCATCAGGGTCTTACCGGAACTGTCGCGGAAGGCGAATACGCGGAACAGACTGTTGTTGTTCTCCACGTAGTCAAAGCCGCCGTTAGCATTGGCTACAAGTTTTCCCTTGGTGTCGCTGTCCAGGACGCACGCCCCATAACCCTGCGGGCAGTTCTTTGACAGACCATTCTGGCCATCTGCTGCAAAGTCGGTGTCGCCAAAATCGCCTTCTTCCGAATCAAAGGTGGCGCCGTACGTGACGCGGCTGTAGCTACCGGCCAGGGCCGAAACGTCAAGCTTCTGCTCCGGGAAGGCGATGCCTGCCACTCCGGTAAGCCCCGTGCCCTGCAGCACGACTGCCGCGCCAGAACGGGCCACTAGCAGACGGGTAGCGGCAGAATCGCTGGCCGTATAGTCGCAGCTAGCGTTCTTCGTCAGCGAGTAGGCGGTGCCGCCAATCGTCAGCTTCAAAGCTGCCGCATCCACCTGCAAGGTGCCATTTTGACCGTTCAGGTAGTTCACATAGCGCAGCGTGCCGGTCTTGAGTCCAGCGCAGTCGGTCGCCGCGGGGGCCAGTACCGTACCGATAACCGAGGTGCCCGTGGCGCTATCCGACTTGCTGTTCGACGATACCGCCGAGGTCAGATCCGTGAGGGTGACACCGGCTGCGGCCAACACGGTCTGGAGCTTGTCCAGCACGCCGTCATAGCCCGCGCCACTGCCAGCGGTCAGCGATCCACCCAAGATATCGCCGACGTTTGCCGTGTCCACGCCGGCGGCGGTCAGGACTTGCAGCAACGCTTTCTGTGCCGCCGCCAAATCGGTCGCACTGATCGTCGTAGATGCATTGAATCCGGCCACGTAGGATTTGGGATCGGTACCCGAGAGTTGAGCAATCAGCAACTCGCTCAACGGCGTGATGTTCGCGGTGGAGTCGGTTTTGCCGCTGCCTGCCACGATAGAGCGCAGCACAGTCTTGCCGTCGCTGCTTGCCGCGCTCAACACACACGGCAACGCGCCGCCAGTGACGGAGGCGGAATAGGTACCGTTGGTGCTGGTGGTTGCCGTGCCTGTACCGGCTGAGCAGACCACGCTGATATTGGCATTGGCCATCGCCGCGCCCGTTGCGGCTGTTCCGCTGACCTTCAATGCCGCCGGCGTCGCTGTCGTCGTGGACGAACCGCTATCGGATCCGCCTCCGCAGGCCACCAGCGCCGTTGGAATGAGAACTGCAACGATACCTCGCGCAACGGCCGTTTTATTGAGCTTCATTTTTACTCCCCTGTGTTCCCGTCATTTGCCTTTGTGATGCGTGGCGCATTATCGGAATGGAGGAGTGGCCGGCACTATCGGCCGATTGGCCGATAGTGCCGTAGGGAAAACGGGACCGCAGGTAGCTGCCTATACAAAAAAAACGAGCAACGCGCGGGGTGCCGTTGCTCGCCTGAGCTGATGCAGAAAAGGAGCGCCGCACCAAGAGCAGCATTAACGGTGCGCTCGCAGACTTGTTTAATCAACACTTAGCCAGAATCTGACAGCAGGTCGCGTGCTGCAATACCTCAGCCCCCACTGTGCTCGTCTGCGTTTGCGATTCACCGGATGCGCGGCGACTAGATTAAGTAGCCTTAATGAAGGCTATCCCCCGTGCAGGAGGGTTGTGAAATCCTTGTCCCGTCGCTAGAACACGTCTACATAAAAAAGGAGGAGATGATGATGCTAAGGCGAGCTATTTTGCTCCTTGCGGCGGGATACCTAACGATGTCCTCGGCCTACGGAGCCGAGCTGGACTGGTGGGTTGTGAATCGGTTTCCTGTTTTCAAGAAGGCCGAGGACTTCCAGGCGTTGGAAGCGGCGTGGGACTCAAGCTTTAAGGCGAGCCCCACAATCGGATCGTCTGGAATCTCCAGCAAGCTCGAGAAGATCCTGCCCGTCGAACAGACGGCGTGGAACCCATCGCTGGGGCAGTACGACAAGCGCTTTTTGTTTCGTGATACTCACGATGTTCAGGCAACGCTGACCGGCGTGGCTCGAGGCACGCAATGCGCCTGGGTGATCAACGATGCCGAGCCAAAGTCATCAGATTGCGCTCTAAGTCCGCAACTGACGGTCAAAGCGCATGAAGCATTTGATCTGCGGGTGACGCCGAGCGGAGGCGAGCCGATGCTTGTCCACCTTCCTGCCATCGCCGAACGGCTTGTTGTATCACTCGGTGATTCGTTTGCATCCGGCGAAGGCAACCCAGATCACCCCGCTGTACTCAAGGCTTCGTCGGCGAGCCAGGATTGGTTTGTAGAAGCCCGTGCGAAATCCTTCGTCTTGCGAGGATCCCGGTGGTGGGACGAGGCTTGTCATAGATCGCTGCTGTCCTGGCCAGCCCTAACAGCGATGGCCCAAGCGATTCAGAATCGACACGAAGTCGTTCAGTTCGCGTCCTTCGCATGTTCGGGGGCCGAAGTTTATGACGGCGTCCTGCGCGCGCAGGCGGACCCGCCTGGCGGCTACGCAAAAAATCTCGTCGAAGGCGACTATCGCCACCGGGATGGCGGATTGGGCTACCACTACGATTCGCGAGTGGATGACTTGGTCCATCCTCAGCTCTACGACGCGAGACTGAGATTGTCGCAGCAGCATGCACTGGCGCTGCTCTTGTGCCCGGACGGCAAGGTTGTTCAGAATGCAGAACTTCAATCGCCCAAGGCAGAAAGTGGCACGTATCTCGGTCAGACCTACTTCGGTCAGGTAGACCTATACGGATGCACCTCTGGCAAGCGCAAGGTTGACGCGATGCTCGTATCCGTGGGCGGGAACGACGTCGCGTTTGCTGGCGTGGTCAAATGGCTCATCGTTCCAGACAAGGCCCGTAAGACTCTGAGTTTCCCAGTCAAACAGGCTGCGCTCGGGTTCTTGTTGAATAGCTTGCACGTTGTCGCCCCGGAGGCAGCGAAAAAAGGCATTGATGCGTTGCCTCGAATCTACGAAGCATTCGACAAGTCGTTGAACAACCTGGGAATTGACCCAGCAGTCGTCAAGATCCTTCTATACCCCGATCCGACAGCTGGAGCGGGCGACAATCTCACTGCCTGCAACCGGCGCACCCGAGACGGCAATGCTCCCTTCCAGATAATGGTGCGGGAGAAGACAAGCATCGGGTTCCTGCCCGGCAACTCGAATTTCTTGTTTGGCATCAATCCTGGAGACTTTGCGCGACTAAACCAGGACTTCGTTCAACCACTGCGTAGTGCGCAGATTAAGGCGGCGTCGAAGTATGGATGGGAGCCAATCGACAGTCAGCCTGCGTTCCAGACAGCGGACGGCGATACCGGGTACTGCGGTGTTTCGCCAGCCTGTACGGAAAAAAGCTGCAACATGGGAGATCGAGTCAAATGGTGGACGCAGCATAGCTACTCGACCGCGCCGCCACTTGCACGATTGTCTGATTTTGACGCCTACGATGGCACGCGCATGCGCGGGATGAGGTATGGCGTCGACGCGCTGCTGGCTGGCGTTGGACTGACAGACTCAGGCAAGATTAAGTCCGATTGGATCAGTGGGTCAGCTCACCCGACGGCAATTGTTCATGCCAGGATCGCCGATATGGTTAGGGAGCGTCCCAGAGTGAAAACAGCCTCGGAAAATGGAGGCGTCGGTCCCCTCTCCCCTCGCGCGGTGCCTGCTGCGCCAGCTGTAGCAGACTGAGTTCTTTTTGCCGGTCGTGGCACCTATCCAGCGTTAACTCGAATTGTCAGCAAAGTCTCACAAGCACGGTCAGTTCTTGGCTGCCGTGCTTGCTCCTGCTCAACAGCGTGGATAAGTCTCGCAAGCTCAACAGTCGCCCTACTCGCACCGGTACTTCGATACCTGCGTACCTGCTCGTTGCACTGCCTCCGACGCTTGTTGGATCTGCGCAGGATTCTGGCTTAACAGCGCTCGTTCCGAGTTGGCAACGGCGGCCTGGTACGATTGACGAATTGATGGACAGATAATGCTCGACGTGAGCCGCGCCTGCCCTTTTGGATCGAAGAAGGAGGGCGCTTCGGCGCGATACTCAGCATTCTTCTGGCCGATGGATTTACCCACCACCTCAGTCTTTGCATTGCTCTGACAAGGGCTGTCCTGCAACGTGACATGCCCTGAGACACTCCGACATTGATAGATGTTCTGACCCGAAGCATTCGCGGTCATAACCAACATCCCGACAGCGAGATACTCCATGGGAAGTTTCATGCGACGGGTACCTGCATAGCCTTTTGCGCGGAGCCGCCTTTGGGTAATGACGAGGCAGTCCCTGCCGCCGGCTGCGCAGGCACGACACTCCTGTAGTCACGGAAAATAGTCTCCAGATCAACGTTCTTAGACGTGTAGCGCATGATTGGGATGCCGGCTGACGCGAGAACGTCATTCTTCTGCTTATCCCGCTTCTGTGCTTTTGCGCTACCGTGCGAGGCACCATCAAGCTCGATAACGTAAAGCGGTCGCATCGTCTTGCGTTCACACACAAGATAGTAGACATACTTCTGCGCAAACATATTTCTGGCTGCTTGCGACTTTCCCTTATGCTGTACAAACGCAGACATCGCCACCTGGGGAAAGATGTGTGTGTCGGTCAGAGCAGTCGTCAGCCGTTCGTAGAGCACGATCTCATCCTGGCGTAAGAATGGGTCTCGGCGTGCGAAACGAAAAGTCCTTGAGGAGCGTCCGCCCGCACGGCCTGCCTTCAGCATCGACACGACAACAATCGCAATGGCCAATAGAAGTACCAGCCCGACCATCGATTTCATCGGACCCCTCCTCCTCTATTTCGATCCCGCGCGATATTAGTGCCTGGCCCGAGCGACCGGCATCCCCCGGTGGGAGGGCGCTCAGCCGGTCGTAAATGACCGCCTACCACGAACGGGAAGAATGGAGCCGCACTGCTACCCCTTTGCGGTGCCTGGGGGTACCAAGAGAATGCATGGTTCCAGTAGCTAAGCGCCTCGGCATTCTCGCGGCTCTTATTCAGCGCGTCGGGCACTGCCGGCGCGATCTATGAAGTCGAGTTCATAACAAGCTGACGACGAGCAGTTGCCCTCCTTCAATTGATCAGTCGAAGCTATGAATCAGCGAGTGGGCCGACCTGTGACCTCCCAGCAACAAGGAAGCGGCGGTATGAGGTCGCTTTGTGTATCCTCACGCTGCTCAGCCGTTAGCAGAAGTAACTCACAACCTCCAAAGTCGTGCAAAGCTGGACCAAATTCCTCGCTCAAGCAGCAATTGCGATCGCCATCTTCGTGGCGGCGGCTGTAGTTTCGCGCGAGATATACCTCATCGCGACGCAGACATCCACAACAGATATGGAAGAGGTGCGCGACATCGAAGGTCCCGCGCGAAAGTGCTCGGCACCTATCGAGCGGCGAGACGGTCAGAGAAGCAGCAATCGAAGCGACGAAGTTTCTCGCACTCCTGGCTGCCTGGAATCCTGAAACGATTGCCAATTCTTCAGAAAAAATGCCCGCTAGCGAACTGGCGGGCTACAGAGGGTATCGGGACGGGTCAATATCCCGAAGCAAAGGTTACGGACTCAGTGCTGCGCGTGGTGTCAGAGTTTGTCTGATACGTACTGAGAGTTTCCGAACTCAGATTTCAAAAAAATGAAGCCTATCAGATGGCGATGAAGGGCCCCACAATCCGGCTTGGTCGATCCATCCTCAATCGCAGGGGGATGGACGTGCGGATCGGCAAATCAGACCGATAGTCCCTTCGCATTACTATCGCTCAAGCACTAAATTCAACGACTTTAGCGTGTCCCCTGATTGGGGGACGCGGAAGTTCGGGTCCCTCTGCTAAAGTCGCACACGCGCGCCAGGTCCAGGCGCCGCCGTTCTCGCCCAGTCTGCCGGACGGTGCTCATTTCTTGATACGGGTTGGGTCGGGTTCATGCTCTATTGCTCTGCCGTCGATACACACGGGTTCGCGCCGCTGTTTTCCACCATGCGGGCACATGTGTCGTCCCACGCGCCATCGCCACGGCGAGTCATCATCTGGTTGCTTCTGCTGTTCACGTGCCTGCTCTCGGCATGCGTGGCGGACGAGTCATCGCTGGATCCGCCGGCCGGCCTGGCGTACGGCATGACGTCGGCCGTCTACCCGGTTGGTAGTCCGATAGTGCCGAACCGTCCTACCGCCAGCGGCGGCGCCATCGAGCGCTACACGGTTGCCCCGGCACTCCCGGCGGGGCTTACGCTTGACGGCGCCAGCGGGGTCATCACGGGCACGCCTACCACGGTAAGCGCTTCGGCCATCTACACGGTCACGGCTGAGAATGCGGCCGGCAACGCCACCGCGCGCGTACAGATCGAAGTGCGAAGCATAGCGGCCGCACCGGCATCGATGAGCTACCGCGAAGCCACGGTCACGTACACGGCCGGCCAGGCCATCGCCGCGAACGCGCCGACGAGTAGCGGAGGCCCTGTCACGGCCTACAGCATTGCGCCCGCGCTGCCGGCGGGTCTCTCGCTTGACGCGCAGACCGGTATCATCAGCGGCACGCCCACCGCCACAACGGCCGCCGCGACGTACACCGTGACCGGCACCAACGTGACCGGATCGACCACCGCCACGCTGCAAATCACGGTGGTCGCCGCCGTGGTCGCGCCCGCCAGCCTGTCCTACACGACGGCAAATCCGCTCTACTTCACCACCGAGCCGGTCACGCCGAACGCGCCCGTGGCGACGGGTGGTGCGATCACCGGCTTCACGGTTTCCCCTGTGCTGCCCGCAGGGCTGAGTCTCAACGCCAATACCGGCTTCATCAGCGGCACACCTACGGCCACCCAGTCGGCCATCACGTACACGATCACCGGCAGCAATACGGCCGGAAGCACGCAGGCGCAGGTGCAGATCACCATCACGTCGCGCGGCAGCTGGAGTTCGGCCCTTTCGCCGATGCCACTCCCGGTGCACTACTTTACGGCCACGCGCCTCACCAACGGGCTTGTGCTCGTCGCGGGCGGCTTTACCAGCGGTGGTTCGACCAGCAGCGCATGGCTGTACAACCCGGCCACCGACCTCTGGGCGCCTACCGGCACGATGTCCCTGCCCCGCAGCAGCCATACGGCAACGCTGCTGCCCGATGGCCGCGTGCTTGTCACGGGCGGCCAGGTGTTCTCGCAAATCGAAACGGCCTCCGCGGAGCTCTACGACCCCGCCACGGGCACGTGGAGTCCCGCAGCCGCCATGAGCGACGCGCGCCAGAACCAGTCGGCCACGCTGCTCGCCAACGGCAAGGTGCTCGTCGCGGGTGGCTTCAACCAGATCGGCACCATCACGATCCTGTCCAGCATGGACCTCTACGACCCGGTGACCAACACCTGGACGTTCATGGCCTCCACGCTGGCCAGCCCGCGCGCGCAACACGCCGCGGCACGGCTGCCCAATGGCAACGTCCTCCTGGCGGGCGGCATCGCCAACGGCGGCCTGCTCGGCACCACCGAGGTTGTCGCCATCGACGACAGCGGCACGACCATCTCCCCCGCACCCGTCGTATTCGGCAACGTGACCATGGGCACGACACTGGCCGATGGATCGGTCCTCGTCCTCGGCGATGCCACAAGCGCTGCCGCTCCGCGCGCGTATCGCTACGATCCCACCACGCTGACGTGGACGGCCAGCAGCATGATCTCGGCACGTTCGATCCCGACCGTCACGCGGCTTGCCGATGGCCGAGTGCTCGTGTCGGGGGGCACCCTGGTCAGCAGCGGTGGCGTGCGCACGACCTCGACCGAGATCTACGACCCGGCCACGAACACGTGGATCGCCGGCGCGCCGATGGCCGCCGGCCGCGCGGCGGCACAGGCCGTGGTCCTCGCCGATGGCAGCGTGCTCATACTCGGCGGCTCCGTTGGCAGTACCGATGTCGCAATCGTCGAGCGCTATACGCCATAGAGCGTGCTCGTTGGCAGTGGGGGATCTTTCGTGCATCGGGCCCGCAGGTCGCCCGGATCCGGTCGGGCGTAGTGGCGAGGGACGGGCGTCGGGCAGAGTTGAACGCGCTCCCATCTAACGCACGAGCCTAACGTTAGGAAAGGCATTTGATCAGGGTAAGAAATGACACAAGACAGATAACTATCATTATCTTGCCGAAACAAGGTATCGCACGGGCTCGCCGGCGCTCTGCCAGAGCTCAGGGGCCGATCAACGGTTCAGTAAGGGGGGAAAGGACCAGTCAGCAAGTGACTGATTTGACTGGGGTATCAGGCGAGCACCGCCCGGAAACCCGCGTGGATGCTAGGGGTGGCTACCCCGGTAAATTGCATCGGAATCAAAGGGCCCCCCCGGTAGGGCGATTGTTTGGCACCCAATTCGAGGAGCCATGCATGCGCAACGTCAAACTCTCCAATAATTAATTCTCGGAAAGAATGCCGGGCAGATCGGTGTCGTCCTTGAGACGCACGCCACTACTACCAAGCGCCATTGCGCCGCGCAGCAGGAATGCGAGCTTGTCGGCGGCCGCGGCATAGGAGAGGCCGGCAGGTCGCACGTTGGAAATACAGTTCCGATCAGCATCTGTGCGCCCCACTCGTGGCGCAAAAGTCAGGTAGATTCCCAGGCTATCAGGCGCACTCAGTCCCGGCCGCTCGCCGATCAGCATGACGACCAGGCGGGTGCCCAGCCGTTCCCCAATCTCGTCGCCCAGGGCCACCCGCGCCTGCCGCGCGATGACGACCGGGCCCACGATCCACTCCCGCGGCAGGCGCTCGCAAGCGCTGTGCAACAATGGCACGGCATGGGTCTGCGCCGCCAGGGCAGACAAGCCGTCCGCGATCACGAACACCACGTCGGGCGCCATTGCCTGCCGCTCCTCTGCCAGCGTTTTGCAACTGGCATCGGCGAGGCTTCGCCCTAAATCGGGCCGGCGCAGGAAATGGGCTCGATCCGGCGCGGCGCTGTGTACCCGCAAGCTCGCAAAACCGGTCTGTCCAAGCGCCGCTTCCAGCGGCGCGCACTCCAGCGGGAGATGGACCGCGTCGCGCGCCTGTGCGTGGGCGAGGCCGAAGGCCAGGATGGCATCGGTGGTCTGGCTGTTGCCGGCCCGCCCCAGCGCGATACGTGCATCGGTCAACGCACGCAGGTGCTGCCACGGGTCGGGACTAGTCAAGTGGCGGTCGGGCATAGCGGGCATCCAGTATTAGAGCGTCTCGGCGTGTCGCAGCAGCGGCAGTCTCGGCGCCGGTTCGAGCAGGCCACCGTCCGCGTCAACGATGCCCATATTGCGCAGCCACCCCTCGAACTCCGGCGCCGGGCGTAGGTCCAGCAAGCCGCGCAGGTATAGCGCGTCATGGAATGAGGTGCTCTGGTAGTTCAGCATGATGTCGTCCGCGCCCGGCACACCGATGATGAAATTGATGCCTGCCGCGCCGAACAACGTCAGGAGGTTGTCCATATCGTCCTGGTCGGCCTCGGCGTGGTTCGTGTAGCAGACGTCGCAGCCCATCGGCAGGCCGAGCAGCTTGCCGCAGAAATGGTCCTCCAGGCCGGCGCGGATGATCTGCTTGCCGTCGTACAGGTATTCCGGGCCGATGAACCCCACCACCGTGTTCACGAGCAGCGGCGCGAATTGCCGGGCCACGGCATAGGCGCGCGCCTCCATGGTCTGCTGGTCCACGCCGTGATGGGCGTTGGCCGACAGCGCACTGCCCTGCCCCGTCTCGAAGTACTTCACGTTGCGGCCAACGGTACCGCGCGCCAACCCTTGCGCAGCGTCGTGGGCCTCGGCCAGCAGCGCCAGGCTGATGCCAAATGACGCATTGGCGCGCTCGCTGCCGGCGATCGACTGAAACACGAGGTCGACCGGCGCGCCCATTTCGATGGCGCGCACCGTATTCGTGACGTGGGTCAGCACGCACGACTGCGTCGGGATTGCGTAGCGCTCGCGCAATTCGTCCATCAACTGAAGTAGCGAGACGATGGCCGCGAGGTTGTCAGAAGCGGGGTTGATGCCGATGGTGGCATCGCCGCAACCATAGAGCAGTCCATCGAGCATCGAAGCGGCAATCCCCTTGGGGTCGTCCGTCGGATGATTGGGCTGGAGCCGCACCGCCAGGCGGCCGGGAAGGCCAAGGGTATTGCGGAACCGCGTGACCACGTGGCACTTGCGCGCCACGGCCACCAGATCCTGATTGCGCATCAGCTTGCTCACGGCAGCGGCCATCTCGGGCGTGATACCTGGCGCCACGCGTGCGAGCATGAATGAATCGGTCTCACGCAGCAGCAGCCAGTTGCGGAAATCGCCAACGGTCAACGACGCGATTTCTGCAAAGGCTTGCGGATCGTGCCGGTCCACGATCAGCCGGGTCACTTCGTCGGACTCATACGGCACCAACGTGTCGCTCAGGAAGCGCGTCAACGGGATGTCGGCCAGCGCCATGCGCGCCGCCATGCGCTCTTCCTCGCTGGCGGCAGCAATCCCGGCCAGGCTATCACCCGAACGTGCGGGACTGGCCTTGGCGAGCAGGGCCCTGAGGTCCTGGAAGACGTGGCGTCGCACGCCAACGGTATGCGAGAACGCCATGCTAGTTACCCATGGCCGCGATCGTCTTCACGCTTTGCCACTGGCCCTGCTTGACCTCGAACAGCGTGTAGGGCGGCTTGATCAGGTCTCCATGAGGATCGAAGGCGATGCGGCCCGTCACGCCATTGATGTCCACTTTGGCCAGGCTGTCGATGATCTTCTGGCGATCGGTCGAGTTGGCGTCGCGGATCGCCTTGAGCATGGCCAGCGTGGCATCGTATGCGAAGGGGGCGTAAAGTTCGACATCCTGATTGAAGCGTGCCTTGTAGCGCTGCGCGAATTCCTTTGCCGCAAGCAGCTTGTCGAGGGCCGGACCGGGCTCCAGATCCTGCGTACCTTCACCGGCAGCACCAGCAATGCTGAGGAACGTATTGCTCTTGAGCGCGCCCGCGCCGAACAACATCGACTTCATGCCCAGCGAGCGCATCTGCTTGACCAGCAATGCCCCCTGTGCATCGAGTCCACCAAAGAAGATCACGTCGGGATTCTTGCTCTTCAGGCGGGTCAGGATGGCGAGGAAGTCCACCGCCTTGTCGTTGGTGAACTCGCGCCCGACGATATTGCCCTTGGCTTGTTTGACCCCCTTCTCGAAGGCATCGGACAGCCCTTGGCCAAAGGCGGTGCGGTCGTCGATGATGCCGATCCGCTGTGCCTTGATCTGCTCCACCACAAAGCGCCCGCCGACCACGCCGCCCACCCCGTCGTGCCCCATGGTGCGAAACACGTTGCGGAACCCCTGGTTGGTCAGGTCGGGATTGGTGGAACCCGGCGTGATCATCGCCAAGTGCGCCTTCTGATAGACGCCCGACGCAGGAATGCTGCAACCGGAGTTGTAGTGCCCGATCACGCCCACCACGCCATCGTCATCGAGCTTTTGTGCTGCCTGGATTGCGGTGCGTGGATCGGCCTGGTCGTCCTGTACCGCAAGCTCGAACTTCACCGGCTTGCCGCCGATGGTCGGCTTCCTCGCGTTTTCCTCGTCCAGCGCAAGCTGGGCACCGTATTGCAGATCCTTGCCAACGCGCGAGGCAGGCCCAGTGAGCGGACCGGCAAAACCAATCTTGACCACTTCGGGATCCGCTGCCCGGGCAAGGGGCAGTTGGGCGGCCAGGGCACATGTCGTCATGGCCAACATCATGCGGCGGCGATTCATGGTAGACACCTCATTCGTGATTGCTCGTGTCGCGCTCTTTCTGGAGGACCGGCCCCAATGCGCGGCGGATCGGGGTCGCTCCGGTTCGACGTCAGAAGCGCGTCGCGCGATAGGGCGCCAGTTCCAGCGGTGAAGGCCGGTCGGCAACCAGGTCGGCGACGATGCGCCCGCTGATGCCAGCCAGCGTCAGGCCGAGGTGCTGGTGCCCGAATGCATAGACCACGCGCTTGCTGGCGCTGGCGTGCGCAAGCACGGGCACCCCGTCCGGTAGGGTTGGTCGGAAGCCCAGCCACTCACTGTCCGGCGCGTCGAGGCCCGGAAGCGCCCGCCGGGACGACTCCGTCAGCAGCTTCAGCAACGACCGGTTGCGCTCCGGGCTGAAACCACCCAGCTCCACGGTGCCGGCCACGCGGATGCCATCCTGCATCGGCGTCATGTAGAAGCCGCGCTCGGCCCAGCCGACCGGCCGCGAAATCAGGTTGGCGACGCCGGGATACTGAATGTGATAGCCGCGCTCGGTGTCGAGTGGCACCGCGTCGCCGCACTGCTTCGCGAAGGCCGCAGAGCGCGCGCCGGCAGCCACCACGACGTGGTCGAAGGCGCGCGCGCCCTCGCCTTCCACCTGTAGCGTGATGCCGTTGGCGTCGGGCGTGATGGCCGCGATGGCTTTGCGCTCCAGCGTCAGCCCCCGCGGCGCAAGATGGTCGAACAGTGCTTCCAGGAAACCGCTTGGGTTGGAGAAATGCCAGCTCCCCGTGAACAGCACGCCGCGCTCGAAGATCGGCGCGAGGTTTGGCTCCAGATCGCGGATGGCGTCCGCATCGAGCACATCGAACGGAACGCCAAGCTCGCGCCGGAGTTGCAGTGACGGCTGCGCGGCGTGAAACGATGCGCCGTCCGAGTACAGGTACAGGCACTCGCGCTCGCGCACGAACTTCGCCAGACCCGGCTCTCCCAGCAGCGGCGCATAGCCGGCCTGCGCCAGTGCAAGCAGGCCGGCCAGGGCGCGAGCGCTGTTCTCGTACTGCTGCGGCAGCGAACTGTGCAGGAAGCGCACCAGCCACGGCGCGAGCATTGGCAGGTAGCCCCAACGCATCCGCAACGGGCTGTCGGCCGACAGCAGGTAGCGCGGCAGCGCGCGGAACACTGACGGGTTGTTGACCGGGATGCAGGCATACGGCGCGAACGTGCCCGCGTTCCCATACGAGGCACCCTGCGCCACGCCGGCCGGGTCGAACAGCGTGACGCGATGGCCTTCGCGCATCAGCCACGCCGCACTTGCCATGCCGATAAAGCCGGCGCCGATCACTGCCACACGCTTCATTGCTTTGCGCCTCCGAATGCGGTCTGGCCGGATGACATGCCGTAGCCGGTCGCGGTGTCGTGCCTCGCAGACGCGCGCCGTCTTGCCAGCGCTGCATACGCCACCAGCGCGATGGCCAGGCTGGCGAGACTCGCCATCAACTGCGGGCGTAATCCGGCATCGGCACCCATCGCCACCAGCACACCCACGATGGCAGCCACCACGGCATACGACAACCACGGAAACAGCCACATGCGCAACGTCAGGCGGGTGGGGTCGCTCGCTTCCACGCGACGACGCAACACAATCTGCGACACGGCAACCGCCAAGTATACGAACAGCATGATGGCACCCGACGCGTTGACGAGAGTCAGGAACACACCCTGTGGCGACACAATGGCCGCGATGATCGCGACGTATCCCACAACGCTGCTCAGCAGCACACCAAGGCGCGGCACCTTGTGAGCCGACAGCTTCAGCAGCGCACGTGGTGCGTCGCCACGCTCGGCCAACCGGAACAGGATGCGCGACGACACATAGAGCCCCGAATTCAGCGCCGACAGCACCGCCACCAACACGATGGCATTCATGATGTCCGCCGCGCCCGGCACGTGCATGATTCCGAGCGCCACCACGAACGGCGAGTCGCCCACCTTGATGCTGGCCCACGGCACCACGCAGGCAATGACGAACAGCGAGCCGACGTAGAACGTGATGACGCGCAGGATCACCGAGCGCGTCATCGCCGCCACGCTCTTGCCCGGATCATCCGATTCGGCGGCGGCGATGGTCGCAATTTCCGCCCCGCCCACGGCGAAGATCACGGTCGGCACGCCGGCGATGATCGACATCGCGCCAAACGGCAGGAAGCCACGATCGCCGGTCAGGTGCGCGGCGGTCTCGTGCCACGACGAATAGCCGAGCAGGTATCCCACGCCGATGGCGATGAAAACGATGATGGCCGCCACCTTGATCGAGGCGAACCAGTACTCGAACTCGCCATACGATTTCACGGACATCAGGTTCACCACCGTCAGCACCGACAGGAGCACCAAGCCGATCACCCAGACTGGCAGCGGGATCCACCGCTGAAGGATGGCGGCGCCTGCCACGGCTTCCACGGCCACCACGATGACCCAGAAATACCAGTAGAGCCACCCGTTGGTAAATCCGGCCCAGTTGCCAAGGCCAAGTCGCGTGTACTCGGTGAACGAGCCGATGCCCGGATGGGCCAGCGCCATCTCGCCGAGCATCCGCATTACGAACAGCACCACGATGCCAGCCAGCAGGTAGCTGAGGCAGGCGGCCGGTCCCATCGTGCTGATGGTGGCGCTGCTGCCGACAAACAGGCCGGCGCCAATGATGCCGCCCAGCGAAATCATGGTCACGTGCCGCTGGCGCAGCGCCTTGCCGAGATCCTGGTGTCCCGACGAGGCACCGCTATGTGATGGGGGCGAAACTTGGGGCGTTCTCTGCACTACTGTCTCCTTCCTGATCGACTTGCCAGCCATCCGGCAAGCGCCGTTCTTCGTCCGACGTGCGATTTATATTCATACAAATATTTTTTGTACGCAACGTATTTGTGTTTGTGTGGACGTAGTGGTTTACACCGAAACGGCAGGGTGCGCACCACTTCGAGGCCGACGTTTTATGGCCTGGCACGGCAAGATGGCTTATCATGACTCCCGCACCTGCTCCCGGACGCTCGCCAAGCGTCGTTACCGCAGGTTTGTATGGAGACGGAAGCGAATGGAAACCGAGATTGGCCACACAAATGAGCAGCAAGACGTCCCCACAAAAGGACGTTATGCGCCCTATCTCGAAGTGTCCCGGGGGCTGGAGGAGAAGATTCGTAACGGCTTCTACCCCACGGGGAGCCGCCTGCCGCCGCAGCGGGATCTGGCCGACGAACTTGGCATCAATGTGTCGACGGTGTCACGTGCCTACAAGGAGCTGCAGGCGCGCGGCCTGATCGTGGCAAGCAAGCGCCGCGGCTCGATCGTGACCGGCGGCGCCATGCCGAAGGTGGCATCGGGGCAGGCGGCCAGCACTGGCGGCGATACGTCGGTCGGTCCGGTCGACCTGACTGTCAATCGCCCCGCCACTGGCGAGTTCGTCGCCCGGCTCGTGCAGACCATGGGCACCATCGCGCGCGATCCGCGTTTCGCACAGACACAGGAATATCAGCCACCGCAGGGCGCCGACTGGGCACGTGCTGCCGGTGCACAGTGGATGGCCACGTCCGGCTTTGCGCCCTCGGCTGACAATATCGTCGTCACGAGCGGCGCGCAGCATGGCCTGTACGCCGTGCTGAGCAGCCTGATCGGCCAGGATGGCGTCATCTTGTCCGACCAGCTCACCTACTACGGCCTGAAAGCGCTCGCCCCAGTGTTCCAGTTCGAGATTGTCGGAATTCCCAGCGACGACGAGGGGCTCCTGCCCGGGCCGCTGGAAGAGGCGTGCCAACGCTCGCGGGTCAAGGCGATCTTCACGGTCCCGAATCTGCAGAACCCGACCGTCGTCACTATGAGTCTGGCGCGTCGGCTGGCATTGGTGGAAATTGCGCGCCGCCATCACGTGCCCATCATCGAGGACGATGTCTATGGCCCGCTGCTGCGCTCTCGCCTGCCGACCATCGCGAGCCTCTGCCCCGAACTGACCTATCACGTCAGTTCCACGTCAAAGGTTCTGGCGCCTGGCCTGCGCGTGGGCTACTTGCTCGCACCTCCTAACGGCGCCGCCCTTGCGGCCGAGGCCGTCCGCGCCACGGCATGGATGCCAGCGCCGCTGTCTACACTGATCGCCACCCGCTGGATCGAGGACGGTACCGCGCAGGCAATACTGGAAGCCCAGCGTGCCGAGCTGGCCGTACGCCAGCAACTGGCGCAGGAGTTGCTGCCCAAAGACCTGCTCAAGGGTGATCCGGCATGCATGTTCGTCTGGCTGCGCGTACCGGAACCCTGGCGCTCCGACGACTTCGCCGCCAACGCACAGGCGCGCGGCGTCAGCACCATGCCCGCATCGGCTTTTGCCGTAGACCGCGCCGCGACAGAGCATGGCGTGCGCATCAACCTGGCATGCGCGGCCTCAAGGGAACAACTGGTCAGAGCGCTGAAACTCCTGGCCCAGACGCTTCGGGACAGGCCCCGGGCGCTGTTTGGGACGATCTGACTTCATCTCGTCGCAAAGGGGGCGAGTCATCAGGCATCCGCCTCCCGAATGGCCCCGAGCCACATCCGCCTTCGGCTACGGCTGTCTCCGGGTCGCGAACCGCCATCTGACTTTCGATGGCAGATGGCTCGATAAGCGTGTCCAGGCAAAGTTGAAATGTCCGGGCGGACATTACAACTTGCCGCTACAAAGCGCCGGCTTCGGTCGCAATTTATGTTAAATGCGGTGCGTAGGTTGGAATCGTGTTTCGACCTGCGGACACCGCGATCACTCCAGAACCCATCACATGCGTCCGCGATTTGCCGGCTCACGCCAACCCGGTAGCCCTCGGTCGTTCCGAGCCCCGCCGAGACGCTCGATCAACACATTTCCGCGCTGCGGCCCATATTTCATATTCCCAGCCTGATGCCAGCCAGCTTCGACCCGTCTGGCCTATCGTTAGTGCATGGAATGGACGACTTGGTACGGGTGAGGAAGCTGGAGTGAGATTGGGACCGCCCATTCAGATCAAGGCTACGCTCTGATGGGGCTTAGTAGCCAGCTAGCCGTGCCTCGACCGCCAAGGAAAAGTCCGTCGCGAATCGGATACAGAACTCCACATCATCCAAATTGAACGGTTCAAACTTCTTCCGAGACCGGTAATAGGTTCCGCCAACCACCCGCTGCAAACCTGGCACCAACTCATTAAACCTCTGGAGAGCGGCGAGATCGATGGGCAGCGAAACCGTGACGGCGATTCGACGCAACGCAGTAACGTTCCGGTCGATATGCCGTACCAAATCTCTCCAAGCTTGCTCTGTTCTACGGTCTTGTCGCACGATGTCGGGAAGTAAAGAATACCTGGCGCTGTTAGGCAGGACATCCAGGAGCGACAATACGGATAAATCCACAGCTTCTGCCGCTAGCCCCAGCGCATCCTCTAACTCCTCGCGGCCCGCAGCTTCAGCGGCCTCGTGAAGCCGCTTGCGAACATCAACCGCCTGCACAAGGTCACCAAGGGAGATGCTTTCGAAGTCTTGATCAAAGAAACGCTGCGTTGCAACTCCGAAGAAATCTGCTGCGTACTCCAACAGTTGCCGCGCATCTGTTCGCTCGGGATATAGACCGTAGTGTTTGAAGTTCACGCGCGCTTTATTCAGATCAGTTAGTCGAGCGCGAAACGGAACCCTCAACTCCTCCTGAGTCTCTGCAGACTGGTCGATGCGGTCAATGACTCCTAAGAAATCCTTTGGCTCTGGTCCCGTGCCGCAACGCTGTTTGTATACCGCACGCAAAAACATCTCTACAGCATCCTGAGCCAACGAAACAGCGAGGCCGCTATGCAACGCACTCTGTCGACGCTGGAAATTAGTGGCCTCCGCAAACAGTTGTTTTGCCAACACGATTTGCCGCAACTCCATACAGGCTCTCCGATTGAATTTCTACCATGATATAGCTACCGGCCAATCGGCGTAGTCAGCTTGACGAGTACAGGTTCCAAAAGGCGCTGTTCTTGGCAACACCGGGAAGCGCAATCACTTCTCCGTCTTACTCCCTCGCCGATCTCGAGCAGACACGCTGACTCGTTCCCACGTTCATCATGTCTTGGGACACGAGGTCCGACCGGCACAACTCGCCTCAATCGGAAGGCAGTGCATAAAACACAGAACTGCCTTAGAAGCCCGAGCGAGTCGAGGCTCATCACCCTCCCAGCGCATGGCTTGCCGGGCGCTAACGGCCGACATGCGAATCATCCTGGCGCACTCGGCCGCCGTCAGACTCGTGCCATGCGACAGGATGCTTGGCGCATCAACAAAGCTCTCTTGCTCAGAATCGAGGTTCGTGGCCGAACGTGTATCAGCTGACCCGCGGCCTGGCGCCCACTGCCAGTCTAACCTCAGGTAAACTTTATCGTCATCAAACGAAGATCAAACGATGAACTCCCCTACTGGCAAGCCCACCGACGCTAGCGCACATGAGGCTGAAAAATCGAAGCTGGTGAGCGCATTCAAGACGGACGAATATGGGGCCGTTTGCGTGGACACAAACATATTCGACGCAAGCGGGAAGCGCCTTGCAGACGGACCGTTTGCTCTGCTTGGCCAATTCTCTACTTCTGGCCTAGCTCTGTTGTTCCCAGATGTGATAGCTGGTGAAGTACTGGGCCATCTGAAGCAACGCTACGACACGGAGAAGGAGAAGCAAACCGGCGCTATACGCCAGCTTTCAAAGACCCTCAGCGCAAAACTTATCGACGCCATCGAGGATGAATTGAAGACAGCTAGGAGAGATGCTGGCGATGACTTTAAGAACTATCTTAATAAGGTAGACGGTGAGATTATCTTGGCACAAGATTATACGAACTTTGGAAACCTTCTTGAATCGTATTTCAATACACGACCACCATTTAGTGCATCTGGGGAAAAGAAGGCTGAGTTTCCCGATGCGATCGCGCTCCTAACCCTAGAAGGCTGGGCAACCAAGCGTAAAAAGAAAGTCCTTTGCGTTTCCACGGACTCCGATTGGGTGGATTACTGCAAAACCTCGAATCTTCTCGTAACAACGAATGACCTTAGTGTCGTCCTCGCTGCGAATGTAGCAGCATACGAAGAACGCGCGGCCCAGGCCAAGGCCGCATTTATTGAACTGATCAAGAGCGCAAAGGCCGAAAATCAAGTCAACGAATGTTTGCAAGCAGGTTTAGAGAATGTACATGCGAACATCAATGCGGCATCCAACTACTACTACGAGTACGACATCGACTCTCTGAGTCTGCTATCTCACGACTTGGATACCTCGTCAGAAATGGCTAGCCCAGTCACCTTTTCTCATGGTGTGGCTGTCTTTGAAGTCCCAGTCAAGATTGAAATCAACGTAGAGACATCCTTAACATTTTCAACTTGGGACTCAATAGACAAGGAATACGTAGCCATTGGCTCTCGCGTAGTTGAGTCAGAATTTGGACTGAAGACAGATATATTAGTCCATGTAGATGTCGCGGAGCTATTGAACGGGAAGCGCACAGAATTACTGCCTGAAGACATCGAAGCAATCGAACTCGTCAATCAAAGAATCGATGTAGAACTGGATGAGGTGGGGCCAGACTATGACCACGAAGATCACGACTACGAAGACGAGCATGACGAGCCCACTGAGTAGAGACTCGGCTCCTGGCTGAAAGGTCTCTTCTTCTGGAAGCGTTCGGAAATAGTTCCTTCGCCTCTTGATGAGGGTCGCCGGAATTCGTAAGTATGCAAAGCCTCACATGTTTACGAATCCCGGCCACGCCTCAATATGATCCTTGGGCCGGCAAGATCAGCAGCCCGAGCCCGCGCCCTTACCAGGAAATCCTCAACGTCCTGACTCCGATGGCAAGGCCTCGCGAGTTCGGCGCGCCTCCCTGGACCGTACACGCTAGTGAGTCTCGTGGAACAGTCGTTCGGCGGCCTCATCCAGACTGTCAATCTCGCTTCGTCTGAAGTGGGCCCAGTTTTCTTCCCGCACCAGTTGACTCTCGACGATTACGTAGGAACCTGGATCTCCTTCGAGAATTCGGAAGATATCCTGCCTGTCAAACCACCACATGTTTGCGTCCAAGGCGTTCTCTAAAGTCCTGCGCCACCCAGGGACGTCGCGAAATCGTGGATGCTCCCTGAGTCGCACGAACCCGCGGCTGAGCTCAATATTCGCGGACCGCGGGGAGCCCGTGTGAGACGCCCAGCGACCGAGTAAGCCCGAAAGAATGGGGACAGCCGCCGGGGATTCAACGCGCTGCACCAAATTGCAAAGGCTCTCGAAAAAGGCGTCATCACCCATCAAGACGTAGCGATGAAGAATCGGCGCTAGCTTCTCGTTGAGAAGCAGTTCTGTTGCCTTAAGGCCCTCCGGGCGGCCCAGAAATGGCAGCAAGATGTCTGCATCGGAGTCGAGCGCTTGATAGAGTCGGTCTGCATCGCCCTGAGCGCCGATACTAGCAATAAATTGCGGGCCATAAGTGTCAATCCAAGGCCATCGCAAGCGATCATTATGCCAAGGCATAGGCAGATCGAATCGGTTAGCAGCGGCGATGGCGGGACGAAGCCGCGCGGAAATGGGCGTGCTCCCAGTCGACGTCGAACTTTCTTGGGCAACCATATGCCCCTTAGCGGTGAACGTCATCATCGGTGTAAAGCGCACGACGGAACTCTGAGGGTCATTGGCGGGATCCGCCAGTGCGATGAGCTTCTGTACTTCCTCCCGCTCCAATCGCGACAACGCGAGAGGTTGTCCTGTATCGACACCGATGTCGGGGGTTCCGCGAAGAGCGCGTACAGCCTCGGAATAGTCGAGAAGTTGACTCGTGGGACGCACCGAGGGCCCGATGGGTGCTGAGGGAGCGACTCTTATAGTCCCCGATTGGCGCTGGCCCTCTTCCATTTCAGCGACAATACGATCTAACAACGGTGCGCTGCCGCAAGGCGATGTGGCTAGAATACGGCGTAGCCGTTGGCCCAAATCAGGGTCATTGACCCGTACTGAGCGCAGTTCTTGCAAGCACTTAACTGCAAGCCAAACTGAGGATGTGCTGGCCAGCACATCCTCGATATACTGGGGGCGACCACAATGCCGAAAGGACCTAGCGACTGCCGCGTGCAGAAGGGGCACTCGTACCCCATTCAGCAATCGCAGGACACCTCTCGGCGATGGCTCGTCCATCAAGCTAGTGTAGAGCCATCGAGCCGCATCGATTGGCGATGGCAAACTGCCCGGTGCAATCAGGTCGCTCCACTGTTCCTCTAAAATCGACGCAATTCCCTCAACGAACTTGGCTTCGCCTTTGTGCAGCAACCTTGACGCACCATTTTCCAGCAAGCCGATGATAGAACCGTGGGCCTGCAAACTTTCATCACTGTCGATTGTCAGGGGAGAACTTTCCGCCAAGACTTGCGGGGCGATCATTTGGAGCGCCGCGGAGAATGGCAATCGGCCCGCCGCCCAGATGGCCGCCCGCCGGACTATCCAGTTAGCTGACGAGTTCGTCGCAAACTTGACGAGCTGTGGCGCGAAGCCTTCATCCCGTGTCCGCATAGCAATAATGCATTGCCATAGATCGATGTCTGGCGAGGCAAATGCCGTCACCAGATCCTTGGCTGACGTTGGGCCGGACGCACTGAGCGCCCGAGCGAGAAGATTGACGATTTGAGGATCAGGCTCGACGGCAATCCGTTGCCGAAGCACCTCCCGCGCTCGTAAGGAGCGGCGGCAAACAAGCCCGGCGGCGGAAGCACTTCGGATTGCCAAATCGCTATGCTGAACGCCCTCCATGAGGAGATCGGTAACATCGGGCCACTCCGCTTCGGAAACAGTAATGAGGCAGGGCACCAAGAACCCTGGCGGTAGCGTGGTAGCGGACGACGAAGCCAGCTCGGCTCGAAGTAACGGTACGCCGGCAGCGAACGGGTGCTTGACGAACACCAGCATGAATAAGGCGTCCCAGTGGCTAGCTAGTGGATCGTCCCGCAGATATGCAAGACGACTTCTTAATGCTCCTAGATCCGCACCAAGGAGCAACAGAACTGTCAAAGCCGCTTGACGGCTGGACGAAGGCGCCACTAGATCGAAAAGCAATTGCTCATATCGCCCAACATCGTAAGCTGTGGGGGAGAAGGCTGGACCCAAAAGAGCGTAATCTTGAGGAACGGGGTCCGGTGCCAAGGGATCAACCAGGGTCTCCAGCGCCGGGTAACCAATAAAGATAAGAACCCGCCACGCAGTGGCCTTGATCTCGACCTCACCGTCCTTGCTCTTGAGAATGGCGACGCAGAACGGGCGTAGTTGGTGCCGCGCGGCCCAGATGAGCGATCCAATTGGCCCGAATGCGAGCGATCCGATCGCAATCATCATCCGTACCGGCTTCTTTGGTAACGCAGCCAGAATTTCCACTACGTCCTCGTATCGCTCGACCGTCAACTTCACCCCGCGCCAAAAGGGGTAGCGATCGGCTTTCTTATCAGTCGGTCGCGCAAAAATGTCAAAGGCCAGCGTAAGCGCGGCACGCCCACCAGCCTGCAGTAGGGCTGGCAACAGAAGACGCTGAACGTCTTCCGGTTGAGACTTTGCGAAATCAACAATCTCAAGTGCCGACGACCGTCGCCCATTGCGGGCAGCAGTCAAGAGCCAAGTCAATGCTTGTCGCCTTTCCTCGGCATTTGCCGACTGACAGACTGTGAATACAAGCAGCTCTTGGAAGCGGGAAGGGTTGAGTGCAAGAATCGCCTTAACCACATGATGCATCCAGTCGTAGTCGCCGAAATAGCGAGGACGCTGCTGGACCAGCATGTTCATGAGAGAAGAATCATCGTCCGGTGCACATTCTTCTAGAATGAATGGAAGGAGATAGAAGTCTGCAATGCGCCCAGGTTGACCGGCGGCCGCAACGATCTCTTGCGCGGTGACCAGCTCCTTCCGCGTCACGTAGCTGGCGAGACTGCCCCACGCATCTCCTGCCAAGAAAGTCTCTCGTGCAAGGATATCCGCTTCGGCAGAACGCCCCGCCTTGTCGAGATGAAATATCTGTGCAGCGATATCCCCCAGCCCGGAGTACCATTTCGCCAAGGTAACATGGGCACTTTGGCGTACGGCGGACGCAATGCCAGACTCCAATCCAGCACGAACGGTTTCATGCATCTCCAATAGACCGTCGGTTTCCGTCCGAAGCAACCCGAGATCGACGAGCGCCTTAATGGCAGCGCTGACATTTTCATCTGGGAAAGCCGCTTCAGCATCTTGTCGTCGATAAGGCAGAGAAAAGCAAACAAGACGTTCCGCCGCGTCCCTGACCCCTGGTGGAAGCCGGCCGAAACGGTTCTGCTCTGCAGCCGAAATCATGTCCTGGGGAGGTTTGCCTGCAATGGCGACCATCGCGTCCAGCGATGGTTGGCGAGCCAATGCCTCAGCTAGTTTCGCATAAAGTCCGGCTTGCCGGCCGACGGTGACTCGACTGTAGACATCCCACAGAACGTTTCTGTCGGCGCCGGCATGGTAGTGACCCACGAGAGTTATAAATTCTTCCCTGCGAAAGCCGCGCATGTTGACTACGACAATGCCTGCGCTACTGGCCTCGACAGGACTCAACGCACTGAAAGCGCTCTGCTGACCAAACACCACTAGACGGCAAGACCCAGGAGTCAAGGCGCGCGCAAATCGCCCCAGGTCCCTGCCGAACTGGGCGTTGCTGGCTCCGTCCACAAGATCCAACATCAACTGCACCCGCTGGGACAATCCGCTGCATATTTCCGCCAATCGGTGGATTACTGTGTCGTCGGCGGGCTTGCTCAGCACAGCAAGGCCGAACAAGTCTGGTATTCCCTGACGCAAGAGGTAGAAGGAGATCCCGGACATCACATCGCGAAATGCCGCGTTTTCACGCACTCGGACATAGATCGGAATGCGCCCCGGATCGTAGTTCGCCAAGCTTGCGGCCGACTGCGCTGCGAGCGTCGTCTTGCCGGAGCCAGAGATACCAACCACCTCAATGACCGCGGCAACTCCTGGCTTGACAAGCGCATCGGTCAAATCTGGCCTCAAGATCCCTTTTTCTGGTGGAGTTGGGGGGGCCGTCGCCGCGCTCATCTGTGGCCAGGCGCTGCGGAGCTGCACTTCGAAACTTCGCCGATCGATTTGCTCTCCCGGCCGCTTGGCGACATCGTTGATGAAGGATCGGAAATTACCAAACAGATTGTCTACCACGACCTCCGATGACAAGCCGTATTCACGCTGCAATCGTTCCCGGAAACGTTGGCCCACCTCCGCCTCTGACCCATAATTGTCCAGAATTTCGACCCGAGCGAGCACGTCTGGAAGATGCTCAGCGATCCATGTGACCTGCGTAGAATATCGACTGGTGATCTCGGCGCCGACGTTCGCTGCGCTCAACCTCTGGCCATAGGAGGCAATCAAAAAATCACGCGCATCATTTGCAATGTTTGGAGGGTTCTCGAAGCGCCATTTTAGTAGGAGGCGACGCTGCCCACCGGGGATTTGGTCCAGAATCGCCGCCCGGGCCATTAGGTGGACCACTGACCAGTAAAGATCAGCCTCTTGATTCGCGGCCGTATTCCCTGCTGCAATCAAGCGCCGGACCTGTGGCTGCACCGCGTCACCCAAAATCCATGTCTGTTGACTGTTCGAGACCGCGAGTCTGTCTAGAGTATCCGGTAGGAGCTCCTCCGCGACCTCAGAGAGCCGCCACGGCTGCCTCTTTGGCATGCTCTTATCTGTCTCGCGGGGCTTCTTGACTTGGACATGGCGACAACAGTCGCGGCCGCTCTCGGTCCAAAGCAAGTCCAAATCATCAGCCCCTTCAGGTCTTGCCCGCGCATCGCTAGCATGCTGATCGAAGTGGTCGAACAACTGATCGAGTATGACGACCGCTTGATAGTCGAAGCCGCTGATGGCAATCCGCCCGCCGGACATATTCTTCTCCTCGGCGTTGCAGCCGAAATCGCTTTTCTGACGTCGAGTAGAGCGGCAAATGCAGGCCGCTATTGCTGTGTGACTCTGGATGGCCCATAGCTGCCCCCCATTGTCAGCACCCCGCCGAAGCACACAATGTTAACCGGAAATGACAGTGATTCATGCGAGGCCTTACAGTCGCCCGCGTGAGCCAATGACAGGTACTGTGTCGCGCGTTGGCCGATGCCTATGAACGCGTAGCCGCCTTGGAGATGAGTAGAAGTTGCAGGGCTGCGAGGATCGAGAAATCGATCTGATGCTTGAGCCCCGGCCGTCCCCCGTAGGGAACCTTCAATTCCGCGCTATTGGTCACGGATAGCTCCGGAGAATCGGAAATCGACCGCTTGATGTCTCCACACTACTTGTCGACATCGTCGAACACCGATCGTTTCGTGGCAATCGGAGCAGAAGCCGAAATCTCCTCCTTCTTCGGCGTTACGATGTGCGTCCAATCCGCATCATCCTCGGAGCCTTCTTCATGCTCGCGCTTGCGCTCTTCAAGCGCCTCGACTGAGCGCTTCACGCGATTGCGCGCATCGTCTATCAAGGCCGTGGCTTCCGCATCGACACCAATCGCCTCAATGCGGTCAAGCCCTCCGAGAAGTTTCTTAAAGTGGCTGTCAGGCTCTTCATCCAAGTCGGCGTCGGCAGCGATCTCGTCGATCCGCTCCTCGAGCGAAGGCAGGACCGTTGTCCGTAACGACAAGCCCACACCGATGAGGTTCAGGGGCGGTATGAGCGCTAGCACTTGGGGTTCGTCGAAGAAGGAAACGTCAAGATCCGAGAGCGCGGCAGTTTCAAGCCTTTCGGTCGCTGCCAAGCGCAGATCGTGCGGCAACACCCTGAGATGATGGGCACGGGCGTAGGTTGCGATCTTAGGGTCATGACAGGCGATGTCGGGTTGCCAGCAGGAACGTCGAAGAAGTTTTGGAAATTGCTCGACGGCTTTAGCGAACACGGCGTCGCTCGAACGATCGGACAGAAAGTTGAAAAGCATCCAATTGCGATGCCATTCGTCGGGCGTGCGGCCGAGCCGGGCGACTAGAGCGTCGTCGAGCGTCGCCGGGATGACAAGCGCATCTCGAATGAGCGGCGAGCTCTCGCACGTAAAGCTGCTGAGAATGGTGTCGATAGTTGCCCCCCGTAAAAGCGCCGCCATCATATGTGGCTTCTGACGCAAGATCTCCGTCAGAGCGTCGGCGATTGTGGGATGGGCGAAGGTCCACTTCGATCCGGAAAGTTTCAGGAACGACCCCCGCAGTTCAGGGAAGCGATCCTGGATCTTAGTGAGGGAGTAGCCAGTCAGCTCCGCAACGGCCTGGGCAGCCGACACATCATGGTCATTGGAATTGAAGCCGGCCTGGTGGACATAGACTAGGATGAGCGCAGCCTGAAGCTGATCATCCAGGGCGTTGACCGTATCGATTAGATGCTCGGTCGGCTCCTTCATGAACCGAACGAGCGAGCTTTCGCGAGGCGACAGCCCCTTGGTGAAATTCGGATCACCGAGACGTTCGGCGATGCCGGGAAGGAAATCGCGAACGCTAGCCACAGCATTCAGGTGTGGTTTGACGCTCGATCGCCAACTCTGGCTCTGTCCGCCGAAATTCACATGGTTATAGAGTATCTGCGCCTTTTCATGATACGCCAGCTCGCCGACATCCACCACGGCGCTGCCATCAGCGAATTGAGCGAGGTTGCGCTGTCCGAGCCGACGCCGCGCCGCTTCGTAGATATGCTTTCGCGATGTCAGAAGAAAACGGTTGCCGTGCTTGATCGCTGCTCGCAACTTGGCGAAGGCCGACGCCCAGTCCTGCACATAGTCGTCGCGCACCACATTGGAGCCAAAGGCGTCGTCGATCCAGAAGAAGCGTCCCGGATCGTTGGGATTCCAACCAGCCTCAAAGTCGCGTGGACTGGTCAAAGCAAGGACGGTATTGTCCGGGTTTTCTGAAGCTATTGTTGAGATGATCGCGCCAATAGCGGATTTTCCGCTCGAGGGATTTCCGAGCAGCAGCACTACTCCATGCTCAGAGATCGCATTTACCGCATCACGGTGGGCTTTCGTCGGCACATAAGTACGAAGCTTAGGAATCCAGCTGTCAAGCAACGCTTGGCTCTGCTCACTTAGGCGCTCATCGACGATCGAGGTTAGGTCGCCCAGGCCGTAGACCTGCGGGACAAGGGCCCGCAGGCGCGCACTGCTCCTGATGACCCGGACGATATACTGGCGTCCAAGAATATGCGGCTTACGCACGCCGAGCGCCCGTAGCCTGGCACGCATCTCGGCGGCGACGGGCGCATCAACGCTCATGTTCGTCATGAAAACGTAGGTGTCCGCTTGGCTGGCTTTTACTAGTTCCTCGACATGACCAATCTCGGCGGTCAGATCGCCGGGCTTTAACGCCTTCAGAGCTTCGGACGTATGCTTACACTGGACCGTACCGATCGCCGGGGCGTCGGTTTCTGCAGGGATGAGAAATACCGCGTCCTGACCGCCATCTTGTGCTTCGCGGAAGATTTCGACGGGCCGGTCAAGCACGACCTCGCACACTTGAGAGCACAGGTCCTGAAACGCACGCCACCCGATGGTATGGAGTGCTAGATCGCTCCAAGGTCCGTGCGCTTGATGCCTGCGCGACGCCAGCAGTTCACTTTGCGCGTCCTCGGCCATCATGCGGTGGCGACACCACGTAGAACACCGACGGGCATCGGATGGATTTCCTGATCTATGACCACGCTCGTGGCGCCGAGTTGTCCAAGGTCGATATCGATACGCCGGCCTCTCTCGTCCGCGGTGCTCACTAGGCGTCGGCACAGCAGATCAGCCAGCGCAGGGTCCTCAACCGCGCAGATGATCTGGCGTCCATCCAGGCGGAGAGCGGCGAGAACTTCGACTAGGTGAAGGGCTCTGAAATCGTCGATGTGCTGAACGGGGTCGTCGAGCAGCAAGGACCTGAGTGGTGTCCACGCCCGCGCGAGGTGCACCGAAAGAAGGAACGCGAGACCGGCGGCGCGACGCTGACCGCTGCTGAACACAAATTGAGGGTTCAGGCCGTCGCCGACCCTAAGGCTCAGGAAGCGCCGGACGTCGCCGCGAATGCTGTAATCGATCGTCCGCCAGTTCGCATGCGGTCGCAAGCGCTGGTACAGTTCGTTGAGCAGTGGACTGATCTGGGCGAGACGCTCATCAATTATTTCGGCGCTCACACGCCTGACCGAGCGTTCGATTTCGCGGGCTGCCGTGACGGCGTTTTGCGATTGACTGACTGCGTTAGCAAGCTTTTCGATGTCGATACGCAGCTCCGAGACGTTGCTTTCGATTGACGACATCCGCGACACCGCTTGCGATGCCTCCAGAACAAGGAGCGCACGCTCAAGATCGATCAACCGGTCGCGTTCAAGAGAAATGGCCTGCTCCAGCCCGTCAGGGTTCCCAATGAAGCGGTAATCGAGCCCCCACTGATCGTAGAAATTGACATGCGCCGCTTCCTGATCGCGCAGCCGGCGCAATTCGTCCGCATGAGTTTGAACCGCGTTGGCAGCTGCCTGGTACGCAAGAGCCGGTTGCCGCGCATTCTCTTTCGCGACGGCGAGAGCATCGCGAGCGGCCTGAACGCCAGACGCCAGTGATGTAATCCGCTGCCGTGCTGAGTCCAGACCGGCGGAGAACTCGTCCGACGTTCGATCGGCCGCGCATAGCGGACAATGATCGTTGTGCAGCCCGAGGCGCTCTCCATGCTCGACAAGGAGGGTTAGCGACGCCGCGATCGCGTCCATCTCCTCTTCGCGCACTAGGCGTTGTTCGGCTTCCAAGACGGCTTTCTGCGCCGACTGATGCTCGCGCTGCGCCGTTTCGTGCGCCAACGTTGCAGCCTCGCGTCTCGCAACTGCCTCCGGAGCGTTGTAGGCTGCCTGCACCGCCGCTACCTCTCGACCGAGTTGAAGCGCTTCGCCCATTCGAGCCAATCCAGCGCGTCCGTTCGCGAGCGCGATTCGACCGGCAGCCAGTCGCGCGGTCACCTCGGGCGGCGCATCCGGTGCGGCGGCGCCGATCAACTGCAGCGCGCTGGAGACATCGCCTGACCGGCTAAGGGCGGTTTGCGTTTCGGACAGCTGCGTTAGCCTGTCTGCCAGACGCGACCGGGCAGCTTCATAGGCCTCCTCATCTCTAGAATGAGCACTTTCAGCGGCGGCGATAATCTCCTTGGCTCTAATCCCCGCTTCCGAGCCCTCCAATGCGCCGAGCGCCGAGCGCACGAGTTCAAATCGCTCTGTTTCCGTGAGGTCCAGGCTTAGCGCGGCGATCCATTCGTCACGGATGATCGACGTCCGTGTGAGTTGCCGGAGCGCGTCGTCTGGAGCTGGTCCGCCGCAGAGCGCGGCGTGGATCTCCTCAGGTGAGCGATCGGAGCCGGACTCCCGCGTTCGCGTGATGGTAAATGGCGTCCCGTTGTCGTCGACGAACGAGGCAGTGACGTAATGGGCTTCGGGAACGCCCTCGCCCCGCCACCAAAGATAATCGCTGAGACTTTCCTTCGCCGCCTTCTGGACGGCATATTTGTCGACGGAGCCCGTAATTGCGAACTCGAACGCGTCGCACAGAGTGCTCTTTCCCACGCCGTTCCGGCCGGTGATGACGGTGAAGCCGCGGCCGAAGTTGATTCGGACTAAGTCCCTAAATCCACGAAAGCCGCAAATTTCGATGAAATTCAGCCTCATGATTTTTCCCTCAATATGCGAACTACCTCTGCCGGCTTGGTCTCGTTGAGAAATGCAGCAACAGCATCTGGAGCGATGTCCTTCAGCCTGCTTCGAAGTCTCGTTTCGAAGTTAGATGCGCCGAGCAGCGGTTTGGAGCGGATGGAAAGCAAGGGTAGGAGCGCCTTCTCAACGTCAGCGGCTGTGGCGATTGAGGCTCTGGCGATCTTTCGGGTCAAAGAGAAATCCTCTTCGATACGCTCGATCTCGCGCCCTCGCCGTGCATCCTGATCCGGGGTCAGGAAGACAGAATAGACGTTCCACGCTTTCGCTCCGGCCCCTCGCAGCGACGCTGCGTGCCGAGCAAGCGCGAGCTTTTGGTTCTCTTTCCACGCGCTCAGGAGAGCGTCTGCAGTTTCGAACACGTGAACGAAGCCCATCAGCGCCGCGTTTTCGAAACAGGTCACGGCGCAGCCCGAGACAGTCCATGTCCAGGTTTCATACTGGGCGTCGCGAAGGAGGATTTCGGCTTGTGTAAGAATATCCATCAGATGCCCAATGCAGTTCTTGCTCTAGGAAGGTCATACCATTCGCCCGCTGGATTAGGACGAATGACATCGCCGGCGCGTCCACTGCGTACGACGTTATCAGGCACACCCAAGTCGGTCGCGCCCACGGCCACAACGATGTCAGACTGCATCACCGCGGGCGGCTCGACGAACTTGCCTCGTAGAGACCCCAGTATGGATTGCGCTCCGTTCACTACACGGATGCTCTGGCCCTTCAATTCATAGCCATCAGCACGTTGCACTGCCCCGGCTTGACGGAGCAGCAAATGGAAAAAACCGAGCGCTTCCGGATTTGTCGGACGCAGTAGCCTGGCTGGCTCCGCCGCCGAAACGCCCTCGGCATCCCGCCTCATTCCATACAATGCCTCGCTATCGAATTCGTCAACAGTTAGCCAAGCTGGATCGCATTGGAATCCGGTGGCTTCCTCGAAGGCAGCTCGTCCAGCCTCTAGAACCTGACGAAGGTAGTTTGACGAGAACGCGCGGCGAAGCTCATCTAGCGCCACGGCGCCAGACTCTTGAACGTGTTCAAATGTCACGTTTTGGGCGTGCGCTATTTCCCAGAGTTGCGGGGCCTTCTCCTCGAGCGCGGTTGTTGCCGAAAGATCGATCACTGTTACGGACAATGGCTGCACGTCGATCAGGGCTTCGCCGATCACGGCATTAAGGTATTCCCAGTCCGACCAGAAGCCGACGACAAGCAAATCCTTCTGCCTAAGATTGGCAGCCATCCAAATTTTGCTTCGCGCAATGCGGGCCGAAACGATCGGATCAGCGAGCTGCGAGGGCGCCCAGACGGTGGAGGGGCGATCGCGTTGTGAGCAACCATGGAATTTCAGCAAGGGCCCCTGACGAACGAAATCTGCGGTGGCTTCGTCCCCGTCGAGCGAGCCACGGAAGTCCGCACCGTAGTCCCAAGCGCGTCGCTCGATGAGCGTATCGTAATTGCTCGATATACCGGCAACCGCGGCGCGGGTAATAAGAAAATCCGCTATCGCAGCATGCCCCGTATTCGAGGGCCGCACAAAATTGTGCCAAGGTACGAGATGCTCAATGAAGATGGACTGCAGCGTGTTGGTGCGTGCAAAATGCTCGGCAAGCATCTCCAAATTGTCTCGGAGGGCCAGGTCGCATTGCGGATCAGACTCAAGACGGTATTTGTTGAAGCACTTCTCGGCGACCGCCCGGGCTGATGGCAGGCTGCTAGGCGGTGCCATCGACAGCCCGGCGCCGCAAACCACCAGAAGGCGGCCGGCGTTCATTGAGGCTAGCAGTCGAGTAATAGTGTCAGGCGTCAAGGAAGTCCCCACCGAGATTCAGTACACCGAATAGATGGCTTCGCTGCAAGCTGAGCCAAGTTGCCGAGATGTTTGAACCTCTCGGGCAATTTGGCCGCGCGAATCGCATCTAGTAAAACCGATCTGTCGCCTTTCCTAAATCCGAAAGGATCAACTGTAGGTCGCGGTGATATGCCGGAAAATGCCAACGTTCGTTCAATTCGTTGTCGTGGTCACGGGCCAGCCAGTAGACTAGCACGCTCATCGGTCTGGCAAACAGTCCTGGGCGATCGGACCGATCACGTAAACGTTGCGCATAGCCTCCCTGCAGAAAGGCCTCCAACTCTGCGCGATTACACAAGGCAAACAGGTCGCGAAATGCCTCGATGAGTTCCATCGCCTCCGGGTTACCCACAGCCTCGATCGGTCTACCACAGATCCTAGAATACAACTCGTTGGCAAAGCGTTCTAGATCCACAACCGTCGCCGTCACCTGATCCAACTCTTGCAGCGCCTGGCAAAACATTACATCCGTCGTCTCCATCAATGCCATGCTTCTCGCAACAAGACGCTTGGCCGACGATGGCACCTGAGCCGTTGGCTTGTAGATATTGTCGTGTACCAATTCAGCGTAGGCATGCTGGAGCAGCGTCCGAATCTGAACCTCGCACGGCAGCCCGTCTGGGACACGCAGTCCGTCGATTTCGGTGCCTTCGGTTGCGCGTACCAGATAATGGACCGATTGATAGTCAAACAGCTCGGGATGATCGATGACCTCGTCCCTAAAATGGCGATCCCGGCTGGTTGACCAACCGGTAAAAGCCAGGAGCGCTCGCTCGACTATCTCAATATCGGTACGGACCAGAACCACGAAGCGGGCACCGACTAGGTCCGTCATCGCGCTACGCGGATCGGGATACTTCTTCTTAGCCTGTTTCTTCAGGGCCGAATCCAGGTCCTTCACCCGGGAGGACGGCTTGATCTTGAAGAACGTCTTGTAACGTTCCTCGCCAACTTCGAGCCGGACAAATGATTCGATCTTAGCCACGACGAACGCACCCCAAGCCTTCAGGGCAGGGGCGCTTTCAGTCAGCCAAGTTTCGAATACAGAATCGTTCACTCTTCGCTCGCGATTGAGCCCTTGATCTTGACGACAGTCGAACCGTCACTCGTGCTCGCGACGCTTACCCAATCTGTGCCCTCCGCGGGCGTGGTCACCATGACCCCCGAGGTAAACACCATCTTGCGGCGGCGCTTCAACCTGCTTGCAATATAGTCGGTGTCCTTCGAAATTTCGTGCGTGGGAAACCCCGACTTCTCCATGTATTTCAGGTACGCAGCCTGTTCTGTCTTCTGGAGGTGCTTCTCGCCAAACGATGCGACGCCAATCGCGTTAACGTTGCTACGCAATTCCGAGCGCAGCGATTCCCCAAGATCGATCCTGCGGGAACGCGGAATTTCGAGGGTATCTAGAAATTTGTTGGTCTTCTCGAAGAAGTCCTTCGTCAACCGCTTGTCGGTAGCTGACACATCCGCACCGAGGAAGTCCCCATAGAAGTAGAACGCAGCCTTGCGGCTTTCCGTGCTGGTCATGATATGGTCAAACAGATGCACGGAGTAGTATTGCGGATCGTGGATGCCATCCAGCTTGGGCGCCTTAGCCGCCGTCTGTTGGATGAACCCGATCTTGAACAGCCGTTGGCTTTCGGTCAGAAAGATCTGTTCCAGATAGTCGATGACCTTCTTGCCGTTCTCTGTTTTTTCACCCAACGCATCCTGCATATCCGCCTTCACCACCGCTGCAAACGGTCGCTGCAGGTTGGTGACGGTTCCAGCCAGAACGATCATCTTGCTGGGCGCATAATTGCGGTTCAACTGGGCCTTGGCCAGGCGATTGGCCGCTGCCATCGACAAGTCAATGAACTGCGTGTCGTCACCGTGCATCAGACCTGCCGCTTCCTGAAAGAAACTGCCGGGCGCAGTATCCCGGAAATCCGCCTGTACGCCGCGCGACCGATGCCCAAGCGCCTGAGCGATCCGGCGATTGAACATGTCCATCCCGGAAACTGGCAGGGTCACGAGATGCGGACGATGTGTCGGTTCGACATATGACTGATCTATTCCGCGCGGATGCACGTCATGAACAGCCAAACGGTCAATCTTCAACAGACTCAAGTCCAACATGCCGTCTTCCTTCCGATGTATTTTTTACGCGGCAGAAGTGTGACATGTCGAGCGCAGCACCGATACCCCTCGACACTGTATATACATACAGTGTACCACTTAAGAGGGGAATGCTGGCAAGACACGCCTCGCAATTGGCAGACCTATTCAAAGACGAGGTATTTCGCGGTCGCCCTTTGATACGGGCAGCGTCACGCTAAGCACGCCCGGCCCAGCCTTACAATCGCTGACGGACACACTTTGCAGCGCCGCTCGAAACCTACACGTCTGGAATTTTCCACAACATAAACATGCTTCCGGGTGCAACACCTTACGCAGCGTGGCCTAGTTGCAGACCTGCAGGCCGATCCGCCTGGGCTCCGGTCCGGACATAACTTGATTGGCACGCCGTTGGATTCGTGCCACGCAGTTTCGTCTTTCACACTGCAGACCTACCGCAACGCGCTCCGTCACCTTTCCTTCTTGCTTGCGTGGCCAAACTGCCGGCACCAGGATCTCCAGCCATATAGTCGACGCGAAGATCCTTGGTCGGGTACTCCCCGGTCCAGCAACGCGACTCTGTCATGTGTCGCGGCCAAGAGAAACCCTTGCGCCTTCATCACCTCGCCTTCCTTGATCTGAACAAAACTCATAGATCCTGACAGTTCATGCGGACAGCGTTTAATCTCGTCCGACACACGCTGGGCAACAATACGTCCTGCACGCTCCCCGACGGCGGCCGGCAGCGAGATCAAGAGGCTGGTAAGAAACGGCAATGCAAACAGAAAATAGACTGTCGCAAACGGCCAAATGCTCAGCAGCAGTAGCATTCTTCCCCAGCGCGTTAGTCGCTCGGACTGCAATCGTCGACGTCTGACTAGCCAGGCAACTAGCTTCACCAAGCCCAGATACGACAATATCGTTGCGAGCATCGTCAGGAAGACGACGGGCAGTACCAACCACTGCCTGTCGTAAAACCCAAGTACGTCAGTACAAAACGTAAATATCGCTTTGATGCCGTCTAACATCGTCTGCGTCCGATCGCGCGTGAACCGATCCGCATTGATATGAAACCAGCCAAAGTATCCGTAGGAAAACTGTGCGCCGATAAAATAGATCGTCGCTGTCATTAGCACCCCTAAGCTCGAAAGCAGGATACTCACCGGAAGTGCGCTCGTGCCTCGCGGCCCATCTGCGTTCGGTGCTCGAGAAAATGGAGACGGACTCGAAGATGCGTCGCTCGGAGAGGGTGATCCAGTGCTGATCAATTGATTTCGCATATCGCTTGGGATTTTTTCCTAAATGCCTGTACGTTCTGGCTGCACGCCCACATCGCCAACTTACACCAAGCTGACGGTACGCTTCTCCAAGCCTGCAAGGCTTGCTTAGTTGTTAGTATTTCGGGATATCGACAAACTTCCTGTAGTTGCGTTGAAAGCAGTTTGCGATCGCGTGGCAGGTATCGGTCGTGACCTCGGCGTTCTTGGCAGCAGCCCTAGACAACGGATACCACATCCCTCGGTCTGTCATGTATGCGGTGAACAGTCCCAGCAAAGAACTGTCACTCGCCTTCTCCAGCCGACCAAAAGAGCGCGAAAGCAGATCTCCGGGCAGCATATCGGTAAGCACATCGCGAGGGGAATTCACACGTCCAGCGCCATCCAATACTTCCGTAACGAGGACGCGCCTCCAACTGTCGATTGGTCCATCGTCCGAAACGACAAGATGGCCCACAGCGACGTAAGGGAATCCATTCTTGAGGAGTGATTTTGCTTGTGAGAAACCAAACTCGTTGGGCGACTTTCCCTGCTTCCTGAAGCTTGCGCGGACGACCTTGATTTCAATCGCCAAGGCTTCGGAAGGTATCAATTGGTCGTCGTCGTATGGAATCACCAGTAGATCAATATCGCCAGGGAAGGTCATGTCCTTCAACACTTCGGCAGACGGAACCGACCCCGCGACCATCACACCACTCTTCGCACCCATGTCGTTGAAGTGAGCCGGCAAAAGCCCCCGGTAACATTCGCCGAAGAGCCGACGGTCACACACCAGACGAGCCACGAGGGCTACTTCGTCATTTTTTTCCACGAGCCTTTGTGGCAGTCTGAAAACGGCATCGCCGTGTCGCAGGAGCGTCGGTCGATTCTCCATCGGTACCCGAACTTCATGCATACGCGTGATCGACAAAAAAAGCGAGCAGATACGCATTTTAAGGCGTCTCGGCTCAAATCGAGACGGGTCTCTGCCCCCCTCTTTGGGGGCAAGAAGCGTCATCGTGGTGAGGTTTGCCAAGAGCAAATGCCTTCCGGCCTCGCATCGAATTCCGCCTCTACCGGCGATCGCCTATCGTAGGTGGCGGCGGCCGGTTCGCTTGACCATAGAACATTTGCCGCCCGACCCTTCCCGAGCCGTCCGCTCGCACACCTAAATTTGTGTTCTATTTCGGACCGCCTTCGACCGCAAGAAAACGGCCGGAGAGCCTTGATGGTCGGTCGTTTCCGGCTCGTCCCGGTTATGTGGGCTTCCCCTTGCCATTTGGGTCTTATCTTCTGATTTCCACCTAAATTTGTGTCTTAGCCAGGTGGAAAACTCACGAAGATGACCAGCGAGTGCGGTTACGAAGCGCACAGCGGTGCCGCCCGTGCCGGCGGCCACGCGGGGCTTGCCGTTCACGCATCAACCTGGCCAGGATCTGCCATCCTGATGGAACGCGACGGCGAAACTGCGACTCGTGGCAACGCCGGCTCTCCTCCACAAGCCTGGCCATCGGACGCCTACCGAGCGCACCCTTTGCCCGATAAGACACAAATTTAGGTAGAACGAAGATACAAATTTAGGTGTGTCAGCGAACATTAGGTGTGTCAGCGAACAAAGTTTCGTCCCACAACACGCTGCTATATCGATAACAAACATTATCGATACGGATGTGTTTTTGTGGCAAACTACCTTGGTTCAAATTGCGTCTCACCCATCCCTGATGCCCCGCTCGCGCCCCGCCACCGATCCGGTGCTATCCGACCACCTCGCGCCGCTGCCCGGTGCCGACGCGCTGGCGGCCCTGCGCGCCTGGTACGCCGGCACGCCCTCGCGCGCCGCCGTCGCCCGCTTCTGGCCCGACGCGCTGACCCCGGGCCGCTCGGCGCGCGGCGTGATCGGGGCGCTGCGTCGCCAGCTGGCCGCGGCCGCCCGGCTGCGGCAGTGCGACGACCTGGCCGCCCTCTTCACCTGCGCCGCGGAGGGCCGCACCACGCATGCGGCGGCCGTCGCACGTGCCTTGGAGAGGCTGCGCCAGTTGGCACCCGCCACCCCGCAGATCACGGACCCGGTCGAGGCCTGGCTGCCCGCGCGCGCCGCGGCGGCCCTGCAAGCCCACGGGCTGCAGACCCTGGCGGATCTGACCGTGCGCATCCCGCGTCGCCGGCGCTGGTGGCTGGCGATCGACGGCCTTGGGGCACGCAGCGCCCACGCCATCGAGGCGTTCTTTGCCGCCCATCCCCAGTTGACCGAGCGCGCCCGCGCGCTCGTGACACGCCCCGCCGCCGTCGATGGCACGGTAAGGATCGTGCCGTGGGAACGCATCGAGCTGCCGCGGGCGGTGGATGGCTCGCACGGCGCGTTCCGCGCGCCGCGCGTGATGTGTTCACTGACGGCGGACAATGATTACGACGCCATCAACGCCTGGCTGGGCCTGCACGAGGCGCCCGCCACGGCGCGGGCTTACCGCAAGGAGGCCGAGCGCCTGCTGTTGTGGGCCATCCTCGAGCGCGGCAAACCGCTCTCGTCGCTGACCGCCGAGGATGCCACGGCCTACCGCGCCTTCCTGCGTGCACCGGCTGCGCGCTGGGTGGGGCCCGCGCGCCCTCGCCCTTCACCGGAATGGCGGCCGTTCACCGGGGCCCCGGCGCCCCGTTCCATCGCCTATGCCCTGGGTGTGATTGGGGCCCTGTTCCGCTGGCTGATCGCGCAGCGCTACGTGCTGGCCAATCCCTTCGCGGGCCTGAAGGTTCGCGGCGCGCAGCGCGCCGCAGACCTGGATACCTCGCGCGCCTTCACGGAGGGTGAATGGGCGCTGGTGCGAACGCTGGCGGACGGGCTGGAGTGGTCGCACGGCTGGACGCCGGATGCCGCGACCCGCTTGCGGTTTGTGCTGGATTTTGGGTATGCGACGGGACTGCGCGCGGCCGAGCTAGTCGGTGTAACGCTGGGCGGTATCGAGATTGGCCCGCGGGGCGAACGCTGGCTGCACCTGGTCGGCAAGGGCGAGCGCCGGGGCAAGGTCGCGCTCCCTTCCCTCGCCCACCAAGCGCTGGATCAATACCTGGTGACGCGCGGTCTGCCCGTGACGCCGGCGCGCTGGGACCGCCATTGCCCGATCCTGGCGCATCTCGAAGACGGCTCGCCGATCACCACGCCGCGCCTGCGCGCCGTGCTGCGACGCTTCCTCTCGCTTGCCGCCGATGCGATTGAAATGGACCATCCGCCGCTCGCCGACAAGCTACGGCGGGCGACGCCTCACTGGCTGCGCCACACCCATGCGACCCACGCGCTCGCACAGGGGGCATCGCTCACCACCGTACGGGACAATCTGCGCCACGCGTCCATCACCACGACTTCGCGCTACCTGCATGACGATGACATGCAGCGAACCTCGCAGCTGGAGAAAGTATTCGGTAAGCGATAACCGAGCCCAAAGTGCCTGGAATCCATTCCACGAAGGCGCACCCTGCTGGCACGCGTAACCCCCGGCAGTCGAATGGGCCTACCCTATGCTTCAGCAATCAGCCGAACAGCCTCGCGTCGAACTTGAAGGGCGCAATATCAACGACCTGAACGCGGTTCATATCGGCGTGCAGAGAATTCAGCAACAAGTTGAAATCAGCTGGACAGACAACCGATGGAACTTTGAGGGCTAAATGTTCGCCTGCTTCGATCCAGCGTTGTCCGATGGACATCGTGGATTGCGGGTCCCGCCCCGCTGCATCCCAATCGGTGGGAATTTCCGGAAGAAGCGCATCCGCAAAGCATGCATCCGGCAGCTCAATCGTCACCATGAAATGGTGTATCACCGGCATCAGGCCGCCTAAGTGCACCAAAGTCTCAAGCACAGTCGTGGAGGGATTGCAGCACGTGTAGACGACTCGCATACCGCGCGGATTCCAACGGCCTCCTACGAGGGCCGCCCCATTCCCACTCAGATCATCCGCTTTGTAGCGCCCTGGTTTTTCCTTTGCGAGTCGATAAACCTTCATACAGGAATGCCAAACGCTGCGCGCATCAGGATGTCCCTCACTCGGTCGTACCCCGGTTGCGAATCCAGGACCTCTAGCGGCTTCATGCCATCCAATTCATACAGTGGCTTCTGCATCCATTGCGCAGCAAGCTTTGAATCTTCCAAGACATCGGTGGCAAGCTCGAATACATAGAGAACTCGCGCAACTCTGTCAGACTCCGGTCCAGACAGACGCTCGTGCTTCGAGATCTTGCGAAGTACTGTCGAGCTAGGAAGTCCCAACCCATTGAGAAGGGTCTGTACAGGAATGCGGAGTAACTCCTTGGCGACGCGCTCAACAATGGTCGCGTCCATCCCCTCACGAATGACCTTCCTTTGTTCAAGTGCGCCCATGCGGTGCAAGAAAAGATCAAAGTCGTCCGGTTGAGCGCCCAGACCTTGGGTACCAGGTGCAATCACATAGCTCATGCCGAACTCTCATTTGGTCAAAGTGATATTCCCATTCTAGATCATCCCAAATGAAAGTCAACAAACTCCCATTTGAGATGACAAGGGGTTTCCCTAAAATTATTGAGACTTAAAAAGCACGTTTTGAGTGAACCAATCGTGTCGTGAAGGGGGTGATCGTACTTTTGGTGCGAAATCTGGCGGTCTGGCACCAAAAATTCATACGGATCAATGCATTGTAAGAACTCTTGGTGCACCAAGTGCGGCAAGCCAAAAATCCTTACTACACGCGCCTCTCAGGCTGGCTACTGCAAGATTCCGTACCAAAAGTACGACTACCTCGCCTTGAACGCGCCGCTATGCAGGCGCCGGCGGGGCAGCTTCTCTTGCCGTGGTGCCGCGCTTGTTTCTTCCATCATCATGTCCCTCATCGAACATTGCGATGAGGGGATGGTGCCCTTCGGGCCGAGGCCCCTCAAGATGAGTTCCTCGGGGGCTTACACCGCATGGAGGTCATGGCAACAACCGGGCTCGCGGCTACGGCGCGTGGCGTCAGCGGAGCCTGGGACGTCAGGCTGCGCCGCGAGTGTTGCGCGTAATGGCGGCTGAGACTTACTCGACCCTGACCTTCACATACCGGCCCGGCGCGGGTTCAATCGGCTGGAACCTGCTGTCGCCGAGCTTCGCCGGCGCCGCCTTCTGCCCGCCGCCGTGACGCTTGAGCCAGGCGCTCCAGTGCGTCCACCAGCTTCCCGGCGTGGACTGCGCGGACGCGAGCCAGTCCTCGGCATGATCGCCTTGCGCACCCGCGCTCCAGTAGCCGCGCTTTTGCTTGGAGGCCGGATTGATGACACCGGCGATGTGGCCACTTTCGCCCAGCACGAACTCGCTATCGCCACCGAGCAGTTGCGTACTACGATAGGCCGATTGCCAGGGGACGATGTGATCTTCCTTGGTGGCCAGGATGTAGCTCGGTACCTTGATCTTCTCCAGGTCAATTGGATGCCCGCACATCGACAACGCATCGCGTTTGCATAGCCGGTTCTCCAGGTACATATTGCGCAGGTACCACGCGTACATGGGGCCGGGCAGGTTAGTCGCATCGGCGTTCCAATAGAGCAGATCGAACGCCGCCGGCGATTTCCCCTTCAGGTAGTTGGTGACGA